>JAWXCO010000045.1:0-55585 GCA_034408705.1 Bacteroidota bacterium | reverse complement strand
CCATAAAATAAATGCTATAGAAGAACTGCTGCCGCAAAATTATGTTGAACTATTGAATAAAAAATGAAGGGGTTGGCTAAGAGGATACATTTATAATGAGATGATAAAATGGAAAGACAGTGCAAAGGAAATTCAACATTAGTGGTGTGATTGAGTAACAAAAACTTTAAAATGACGGGCCACGAAAAGCTAACAGGTGGTTTTCAGATATGCTGGCTGACGAATAAAAAATGATCGTCCCGTTCGTTTAACAACTGTAGTACGGGCTGACCGAATAAATCTCAGCAAAAAGATAAAACTTCAACTTCAGTTTTTCACCCGTTAGCTATCGGGTCGGCTTCTGTTCGGGCTAACGGATGACAGAATTCCAGTCCTCTGGGAAACCTCAAAGTTGTACAATATTTTATCACCGCTTAAATAACCCTCATTGAAAAAATTATTTATTGCTATTCTGGTAAATTTCATTTGCCTTTACACTTATGCGCAAGCAGACAATAAAGTAACTATTGGCACTATTGACAGCATTCATTCAAAAATTCTTGCTGAACAAAGAAAAATTTGGATACATGTACCAAACAGTGGGCAGGCTGATACGAAGCAGCGATACCCTGTAGTATATTTATTAGATGGTGACGCACATTTTTATTCAGTAGTTGGTATGATTCAGCAACTCAGCCAGGTAAACGGTAATACAATATGCCCTGAAATGATTGTAGTTGGTATTCCAAACACGGATAGAACAAGGGACCTGACACCAACACATGTAGATGCTGACCCGCCCTTTATGGATAGTACATTTTCAAAAACTTCAGGAGGAGGTGAGAACTTTGTTTCCTTTATCGAAAAGGAATTGATACCGTATATTGATTCTTTATATCCAACACAACCATACAAAATGCTTATCGGGCATTCATTTGGAGGTCTAACAGTTATTAACACCGCAGTGAATCATACAAAATTGTTCAACTCCTACATTTGCATAGACCCAAGTATGTGGTGGGACAAAATGAATTTTTTAAAAGCAGCAAAGAAATCTTTCGCAGAAAAAAATATGTCAGGTACTACTTTATATGTAGGCATTGCAAATACAATGGCTGAAAACATGGACATAACAAAAGTCCAAAGCGACACTTCAATTGAAACAAAACATATCCGTTCAATTCTTGATTTGGATAAGTATATAAAAGATCAAAAGCAAAACGGACTTAAATACGAAAGTAAATATTACAGTAATGATGATCATGGATCTGTACCAATGATTGCTGAATATGATGGGTTACACTTTATATTCGGCAATTATCGGTTTAAATTTTCGTTTAAAGATTTCATAGATTCTACCGTTGATTTAGCAAGTAAATTTGAACAACATTATCAAGCGATTTCAAAACAGTTTGGCTATAAAGTTCCCCCACCTGAGAATATGTTAAATGGCTTGGGATATGAATTTTTGCAACAAAAACAATATACCAAAGCGGAAAGCTTTTTTAAAACGAATGTTGACAATTATCCTGAAAGCTATACTGTTTACGATTCTTATGGTGACTATTTCCTGGAAATTGGTGACAAATCAAAAGCAACGGAATATTTCAAAAAAGCTTTGTCTTTAAAAGAAAATCCAGCGTCCCGAAAAAAATTAAATAAGTTATTGGAGTAAAATAAAAACTATAACGCCCTGAAATAGGTTGTCTAAAATCAACCATCCCGGATTTAAAAGAACAAATTATCAAAAGGTACTTCAAACAAGTCCTGATGTTAGTGCACGCTTAAAAACACAACACAATAATGAATAACATTCCATTTCAACGTATCGACTGGACTGCAATTGAAAAAGTAGAATACAAAGGTGAAACTGGTACAGCATTTTGGCAAACAATTCAATTTAGTGGTCTTAGAATAAGGCTGGTAGAATATTCAGAAGGATATTTAGCTGACCATTGGTGTCAGAAAGGCCATATTGTACATTGTCTGGAAGGTGAATTCATTAGTGAGCTTGAAAGTGGAGAGGGTTATATTATTTCTAAAGGCATGACCTATGTTGTTTCTGACGACTTAAGCTCACATCGATCAATTTCAAAAAATAGAGTTAAACTACTCATCGTTGACGGAGACTTTTTGAAATGTAAACCACATGAGTAAGATTCTCTTTTTATTTTGCTCAACATCTTCCGCCGTAGTGCGTGTCTCCCGCCATAGTTAGATCAAACGCTTCTACTCGGCCTGAAATAGGTTTACTCAAATAATAAAAAAAGTGACCTGGCTAGCGGTGCGTGAGACTCGCACCAGGGCCTTAGCCAGCAGCCAATAATGCTTTGCAGTACTTAGGGTATGGCCATTTTCAATCCAATTTGGCATTCCATGTATTTATTGCGTAATTTGAATGATGAAAGCTACTAAACTTTTTAAAGATTTTTTTGACAGTGAAAAAGCGGGTGGGCTAACTTTAATAGCTTGCACAATTGTATCATTAATAATTGCAAACTCAACTTTTAGTGAAGGGTATCACCATTTTTGGCAAACGCAATTTGCAGGACACAGTATTGAACATTGGGTTAACGATGGATTGATGACCATTTTCTTTTTACTAATCGGTTTAGAATTAGAACGGGAAATTTACCAGGGAGAACTTAAAAATTTTAAAGACGCATTATTGCCAATTTTTGGAGCAGCAGGTGGCATCATAGTTCCGGCAGGACTTTTTATGTTGTTCAACTTTGGTACTGCAACACAATCGGGAGCAGGAATTCCAATGGCGACAGATATAGCTTTTGCATTGGGAATTTTAGCTTTATTAGGAAACCGGGTACCAACTTCTTTGAAAATTTTTTTAACCGCATTGGCCGTTATTGACGATTTGGGAGCAATTTTAATAATTGCAATATTCTATACTAAAACACTTCTTTGGACAAACCTTTTTATTGCTTTAGGAATTTTTGCTTTGCTTTTAGTTTTCAACCGACTTAAGATTCGAAACTTAATTCCCTATTTAATTGGTGGAGTTGTTATGTGGTATTTTATGTATAATTCAGGTGTTCACGCTACAATTACAGGTGTTTTATTGGCATTTGCTATTCCATTTGGCAACGGAAGCGAAAAATCAACCTCTTATATTTTGCAACACTTTTTACATAAACCTGTTGCCTTTATTATTATACCCGTATTCGCTCTAGCAAATACAGCTATCGTTTTAAGCGGCGACATTGGACAAACACTTACACAAAATTATAGTGTAGGAATTGCAGTAGGGCTTATTGTAGGAAAACCATTAGGTATTTTTCTATTGACATTTTTGGCAGTTTCATTTGGACTTTGCAAACTTCCAGACGACTTAAATTGGAAATCAATTGCAGGCGTTGGGTTTTTAGGCGGCATCGGATTTACAATGTCAATCTTTATTACGCTTCTTGCCTTTGACAATGAGACCGTAATCAACAACGCAAAGTTTGTAATTTTAATTTCGTCATTAATAGCGGGACTTATTGGATTTGTAGCTTTGAAATTAACATTGAAACAAACAGCAATTGACAACGACTGAGAAGTGTATGCTGGTAATCAAGTAATCATGTGGAATTTCACCCCTGCGTCCTCTCATAATGGGACTTTACAATCTCTAATCATATGGCTCTTCAGTTATGTATTTTAATTGTTGATGCAATCCGATAGCTAGCAGATATAATAATTCATTTAAAAATGCTACCGGGTTCAAAAATGCATTTGAAAAAATTTTTTATAAAGCTCGTGATCAAAAGAAGAATTACTATTAATCACCCTCTGCTATTCTCCCCAAATATTATCCTTTCCTTCTAACCACAATTTCACAAGATCATTAGTAACAGATTTTGGCCTTTCTAATGGGAAGCCTAAAGCCCTGTCCCAGCAAAGACTGGCCAATACACCCAATGCCCGGCTAACGGCAAATAACACAGTATAAAATTCATATTCCTTCATGCCATAATGGACAAGCAGGGCACCACTATGCGCATCCACATTCGGCCAGGGGTTTTTGATCTTAGCCATGGATTGTAAGATCGGCGGCACCACTTCATAAATATTCCAGATGGTATTTACCAATGGATCATCCGGCATATGCTTTTTACCAAACTCCATTTGGGCCTCAAACCGGGGATCAGTTTTGCGCAATACGGCATGTCCATAACCTGGCACTACTTTCCCTTCACTCAGCGTTTTCTTTACGTACTCTGCTATCTGTTCTTTGGTTGGTGCTTCGGATTGCAAGCCCTCTTGCATGTCAAATACCCATTTGATCACTTCCTGGTTGGCCAAACCGTGCAGCGGTCCAGCCAGACCATTCATACCAGCAGCATAACTGAGGTAAGGATCACTCAGGGCTGAACCAACGAGGTGTGTGGTGTGTGCAGATACATTGCCCCCTTCATGATCGGCATGTATCGTCATGTATAAACGCATCAGTTCTTTGAAACTCTCATCTTCAAAGCCCATCATATGAGCAAAATTACCTGCCCAATCCAATAAGCCATTGGGCTGTATATGATCACCAAATTTGTATTTTCTCCGGTAGATATAAGCTGCGACCCTGGGCAACCTGGCGATAAGGTCCATGCTGTCATCAAACACGGCTTCCCAATAATCTTTTTTATTCATGCCTGCCGCATACTTCTTGGCAAACTGGCTTTCTGTTTGCAAAGCCATCACCGCCACTACAAACTGTGTCATCGGATGGGTGTTCAACGGTAAAGCCTCGATGGTAGCAAATACATGGTTGGGCACATGGCTTCTGCGTTGCCATACAGAACTGATATGATGCACATCTTCTTCAGATGGCAATTCTCCGACCAGCATCAGGTAAAACAATCCTTCGGGCAGCGGTTCAGAGCCATCGGGAGCTTTGGCCAGTTTCTGTTGCAGATCGGGAATAGAATAACCGCGGAAACGGATACCTTCCTTAGCATCCAGCAAAGATGTTTCAGATACCAGGCCGGTGATACCCCGCATACCCTGGTAAATCTGTGATAATTGTACTTCTCCAATCACCTTATTGCCATGCTCTTTGAGCATTTCTTTAATTTCTACGGAAACCTTATCAGCTTTGGCTTTAAACCGGTCTTTAATTATTCCCATGAGGCCTTATTTTTTCAGAATTTTTATACAGAAAACGTAATACGTAAAGGTAGGAAAAGCCTCCTACAGCAGCAAAAAATTGGAATGGTTTCTTGATGCTGCATACTGGATACGCTCAGTTTCAAAACAGTTTTCCAGCAACAATAGTATTTTAATATAACTTGCTGGCATCTGGCAATCAGCATCTGGCATCCAGTCTTACTTCGGTGTCTTCCGGTAGAACCAGTACGCCACTCCCGCAAAAACAATATTGGGTAACCAGGCTGCCAGCAGCGGCGGGAAATTTCCTTTGGTAGCAAATACGGTAGAGAACCGGTCCGACAAAATAAACATGGCAGCCACCGTGATACCCAGGGCCAGGTGCATACCGCTTCCGCCCCTGGTTCTCCGGCTGGCAATGACAGCACCAATGATAGTTAATAATAAAACAGAGGCCGGTGTTGCTGTACGGCGATACCGTTCCACTTTCAGGGTGTTCAGTCCTTCCGAACCCCGCAGTTCTTCTTGTTCAATGAACGCAACCAGCTCCGGGGTGGTGAGCTTATCTTTCATGTAAAAATCCTTCCGTAATTCTATTGGTTTCAGGTTTAAGGCAAGTGTAAATTGTGCATGTTGGGTGAACCGCTCTCCCATGCTGTCAATAAATCGTTCTGCCGCATTAGTCAATTGCCATTTATTAACGGCCGTATCCCAGCGCATGGTTTCGGCCCTGAGATTATATATCACTTTATTCCCTTTGATCCGTTCCATAAAAAATCCTCTTGCTATCTTGGTACTGGTATCAAAATCACGTATACCCACAAACGTATTACTGTCGGTACGCAGGTAAAAACAACTCTGGCAATTACCAAATACCTGCCGTTTGGTCGGGTCATTCTTATCTACATATTTGGATTGAAAATTACTGCGGATCTCGTTGGCCTTGGGTATCCAGTAGCGGCTGCCAAACCATAAAAGCAGCGCCAATAATGAACCGCCCACGAAATAGGCCCGTAAAAAACGGTTATAGCTGGTGCCACTGGCCAATATGGCAATGATCTCGGAACGGGTGGCCATTTTACTGGTAAAGAAGATCACCGCAATAAAAACAAACAAGGGAAATAAAAGACTCCAGATATAAGGTACAAAGCCGAGGTAATACTGCTGGATGGCCTGGATGAAGTTCATATTGGCCTTTACAAAATCATCCATTTTCTCACTACTGTCCACTGCCACAGCAATGACGGTAAACATTAGCAGGCAAAAAACAAAAGTGACAAGAAATTTCTTGAGTATGTGCCAGTCAATTTTCTTCATGGAAGGAAGTGGTGTTCAAAAAAGGCCGCCTTCGCTGAAGCTACGGTAGCCAAAGCAAAAGTAACTGAAAATGTGTTGGGGGATTGTGAAAGCAAGTTAGCGGCTGCTTTTTTACAAAAATTTTTTTTGCTCATCGAAATTATGATAGTCAGGCCTGATATTCACTTTGGCAGGGGTTATCCAGGCCCCGGATGAATAGATCTGAATCAATGATGCAGGTCAGTATAACGCGGCTATTGCAACAGAAAGATAGTTTATAATTTTTTCTTCAGCCGTTCTGTCATTTCCTTTTTCCACCCCGCAAAAATTCCCTGCTGAATATGTTTTCTTGCTTCGGTGACCAGCCATAGATAAAAAGCCAGGTTATGCACGCTGGCGATCGTATAGCCCAAAAATTCTTTAGCTTTCATTAAATGACGGAGGTAGGCTTTACTGTAATAATTACTCATCTCGCAATCCAGTCCTTCATCGATGGGCGAAAAATCATGCTCCCATTTCTTATTATCAATATTAATAACACCCTGGGTCGTAAAAAGCATTGCATTGCGTCCGTTGCGGGTAGGCATCACACAGTCAAACATATCGATACCCATGCTGATACATTCGAGAATATTCCACGGAGTACCTACACCCATCAGATACCGGGGTTTATCTACCGGTAAATGATCGCAGCACCAGTCGCATATCTCATACATAACCGGTTCAGGTTCTCCTACACTTAAACCGCCGATAGCATTCCCGGTTGCCTGCTTTGATGTAATGTATTCACAGGATTGCTTGCGCAGATCTTTATAAGTGCCCCCTTGTACGATCGGGAAAAGATTTTGAGAGTACCCATATTTTGGTTGGGTCGCATTGAATTGTGTAAAACAACGGTCCAGCCAGCGATGGGTTAGTTCCATTGAGGTCTTGGCATAGTTATATTCGCTGCCACCGGGCGGGCATTCATCAAAAGCCATGATGATATCGCCCCCAATGGATCGTTGTATATCCATCACATTTTCCGGGGCAAATAAGTGCTTGCTGCCATCAATATGTGATTGAAAGGTCACTCCTTCTTCTTTTATTTTCCGGGTGCCGGCCAATGAAAATACCTGGTAGCCGCCACTATCGGTCAGGATCGGTTTGGGCCAGCCATTGAACCGGTGCAGGCCACCGGCTTTCTCCAGTACTTCCAGCCCCGGGCGTAAGTACAAATGATAGGTATTTCCCAAAATGATCTGGGCTTGCACATCCTGCAGCAATTGTTGTTGGGTAACAGCCTTTACACTACCCACGGTGCCCACTGGCATAAAGATAGGTGTCAGTATCTCACCATGGTCTGTAGTTATTTTACCAGCCCTTGCTTTGGAACCCGTGTCAGTTTGTTGTAACTCGAAAGATAATGAAGGCATATAGTGAGAATGGGACTTGCAAGATAACTACAAACTATAAACTAAAAACTACAAACTGTTTATCTTCGCCGCTATGCCACCAATCAACTGGGGAGAAATTATTTTTTTCATCTTCGCTGCTGTTACTGCTGTCCAGGTATTTTATTATACCTGTTTTTTCAGCCGCATTGCCCTGTACAAAGCACCAGTCAAAACGAAAAGCCAGCAACACCCGGTATCCGTTATTATTTGTGCCCGGGATGAAGATGAGAACCTGGCCCGCAACCTGCCTGGCTTACTGGTACAATCCTACAGCAGCACCTACGAGGTAGTGGCTGTTAATGATAATTCGCTGGATGATTCCAAATACATTTTACAGGAGCTGAAAAAAACATTCAAATCACTGAATGTGGTGGAACTGACACAGGAAGCCGTTCATATTGCCGGTAAAAAATATCCTTTATCCATCGGGATCAGGGAAGCCAAACATGAAGTGTTATTATTAACAGATGCCGATTGTGTACCAGCCAGTGAACATTGGGTGGAAAAGATGCAAAATGGTTACACGGAGAATACGGAGATCGTATTGGGCTACGGCGCTTATCACAAAAAAAAGGGGTTACTCAATAAACTAATCCGCTTCGAAACATTTCATACGGCTTTACAATACCTGTCCTATGCGCTGGCCGGCACTCCCTATATGGGAGTTGGCAGAAACCTTTCATACAAGAAAAGTTTATTCTTTAAAAACAAAGGCTTTTCATCCATTAACCACATTCCAAGTGGTGATGATGACCTGTTCATCAATAAAGCGGCCACTAAAAAAAATACAGCAGTGGTCATTGACCCCGATGCCCTCACCCGTTCTATTCCCAAAACCACCTGGAGCAGCTGGCTGCGACAGAAATCCCGGCATTACACCACAGCTAAATATTATAAACCAAGGCATAAATTTTTACTGGGCCTTTACTTCGCCACACAATTTGTTTTTTACCCCCTATTTGTAGCTGCTTTACTCTTGTATGACTGGAGGCTGGCAATAGCTGTATTTGGTGTTCGCTTATTGTTACAGGGCTGGGTATTATTTAAATCAATGAAAAAAATGGGAGAAGAAGACCTGTGGCCCTGGTTCATTTTCCTCGACATGTGGATGTTTTTTTATTATATCATTTTTGCACCGGCCTTATGGAAAAGACCAAAGAAAGGTTGGTGACCTCGCCCCTACCCTTTCCCGTTGGGAAAGGGAGAATTGAAGACCCTGTTTATGGAAATCATACTTAAATACTTCGCTGATTTTACCGGAGAACAAGTCAGGCAATTCCAATTGCTGGAAACCCTCTACAAAGAATGGAATGAGCAGATCAATGTTATTTCCCGGAAGGATATTGACAGCCTGTACGAAAAACATGTACTCCATTCATTGAGCATTGCCGCTACTTTTGATTTTACCGATGGTATGAATATTATTGACCTGGGAACGGGAGGCGGTTTTCCCGGTATTCCGCTGGCTATATTTTTTCCGCAAATCCAATTTCATTTGGTGGATAGTATTGCGAAAAAACTCAAAGTAGTGGAAGCGGTGGCAGCAGGTATCGGCCTCCAAAACATTACCACCCAGCACAGCCGGATCGAAGACATCAGGAACCGTCCGCAGGACCCTGTGGGGAAATTTGATTTTGTGGTTTCCCGGGCCGTTGCTCCCCTGAAGGATCTATGGCGGTGGAGCAAACCCCTTTTAAAAATAAAGACCCAAACGGAGTTTACCCCAGGTCTTATTTGCCTGAAAGGAGGTGATTTGGCCACCGAAATACAGGAAAGTGGCGTAAAGCCAAAAATAATGGACATCCTATCCATTTTTTCCGAAGACTTTTTCAACGAAAAATACCTGGTTTATGTAAGCAGGTAAATAAATACCAGTTTGTGGTATTGCCCGTATATCCCGGAAGTACGAACTTTATCTACTATGAAAGAGATTTCTGTATGTGTAGTCGATGACAACAAAGAGTTAAGGAATGCCCTGGAGGAAATTATCACCATGTCACAGGGCTACAAGTGCATTGCCACCATCGGAACAGCCGAAGATGCGATGAACCAGATCCCCGTATTGCAACCCGATGTAGTATTGATGGACATTAACCTCGGTTCTGAGGCAAATGGTATTGATGTAGTGAGAGTTTTGAAACCCCGTCTCCCTGATATGAATTTTATGATGTGTACTGTATATGAAGAGAATGAAAAAATATTTGAAGCACTCACCGCAGGCGCCAGCGGTTATATTTTAAAAAAAACTGACCCGGCACGTTTGCTGGAAGCTATCCGGGAATTATATGAAGGTGGTGCTCCCATGAGCAGCCAGATCGCCCGCAAAGTGGTGGTCGCTTTTCAACAACAGGGGATCAGCAACACAGAAGGATCCGGTTTGGATATGTTGTCTGTCAGGGAAAAAGAGATCCTTGAATTCCTCTCACGGGGACTAATGTATAAAGAAATAGCCTCCCAATTATTCTTGAGCCCGGAAACAGTTCGTAAACATGTGTACCATATTTACGAGAAACTGCATGTAAACAACCGGGTAGCAGCCGTTAATAAATTTTACGGAAGGTAGCTTTTGCAGCTTTTTGCAGGTAAATTTCAATTTTTGGCCAAAAAATACCACTAATGGGGTATTGTCTTGCATTGAGAGCTTCTTTACATTTGATTAAGTAAATCAAGATGTATACCCCACCAGACTATTAACCATTAACCTATCTGAGCAAGCATACAATAGGGGCCTTGATCGAAAACCGTCTAAAAAGCCCTCCGCGCATCAGCAACGGGGGGCTTTCTTTATCTAAAACAGGATCAGTTTATTTATATCAATTTGACTTTAAAAGTAAACTATTATAAAAGGGGTCATCAGAGAAGAATTTGAACACGGATGACACGGACTAAACGGATGAACACACCTGCCCGACCTCGTTCAGGCGTGTTCATTTATCCAATCTGTGTCATCCGTGTGCTAAATGTATTTTTTTAATCTGATCGGTATTATTTACCATTTTAATTCGAGCTTGTTATTTTTTCGTTCCACATCAGCCATCCGCAGCGAAGGATCAATTTCAACAAGGGTAAAATCTGCCAGCCGCTTTGTCGTTTCTATGATGTAAGTACTGTGTGTCCATTTCCAGGGCGCATAGACCTTTCTGGGTATTGCCGCATCCTCTGCGGGTTTTTCTCCATACATCAGGTTCATAGGTATATAATGTAATTCTTTGCTGCCGTCCTTTAAGGTTATTTGCAGATCAATGGGCATCGGCATCAGGCCCGTACGCATCAGTCGTACTTTCGTTTTGCCACCTTCTTCCCACAAACTGTCAATACTGTAATCGATTGTCTTAGTGGAATTGATCCAGTATTCCTTATACCAATCCAATTTCATATCACTTACCTTTTCGGCTACCCGCATAAAATCGGAAGAAGTAGGATGCTTAAACCTCCACTGCCGGTAATACTCTAACAATATCTTATCCCGCGCCGGTGCTCCAACGATATAACCCAGCTGTTCCATAAACACTGCCCCTTTAGAATAAACAGCGGGACTATAGGCAGCATTCAGGTTATAATGATCAGCATGCGTGGTCAGCGGTTCTTCCTTTCCACTTCTGACCAATGAAAAATAACTGGCATAGTTATCACCCTGTGCAAAACCGGTGTTGTTATTTAAAAATGCTGCAACCCTTTCTTCGGCATACTGGGTAAAGCCTTCATCCATCCATGGATACAAGGACTCATTGGTTCCAAGCAGGCCGTAATACCAGCTATGCATCCATTCATGCAAACCGGCACCAGGCCCGATACACAAGGTCGCCATAGGATACTCCATACCACCATCGCCACCATGAATAAAAGAAAATTGCTTGTAGGGATATTGACCAAATGTTTTTTCAATAAAAGGCAATGCCTTTTCCGCCATATCCAGTAAGTTCAACCAATCTTTTTCTGCTTCATTGGTTTTCTTATATAAAAGATGGATCGTAAGACTATCCCGCAGTTTTTTTGACACATGAATATACTCCGGGTCAGCAGCCCACATAAAATCATGCACGTTAGGTGCAATAAAACGCCAGGTCAGTTTATCGCCCGCCGGCCTGTTTACTTTCGCCCCTTTATCTTCATACCCATAGCCAATTTTGTTGGGGTTTTGCAAGTAACCGGATCCACCCAATATATATTTCTTATCAATTGAGATACTTACATCAAAATCTCCCCATACGCCATAAAATTCCCGGCCCACATAAGGGGTAGGATGCCATCCTTCGTAATCATATTCACAGAGTTTCGGGTACCATTGGCTCATCGAATAGCGGACTTTGGAGATGGGGTTATCCCTCCCACTCCGGCGAACCTGTAAAGGCACCTGCGCTTCAAAGTCCATATCAAACACCACTTTTGATTTTGGCAGGATGGGTTTATCCAGTTTCACTTCCAAAATCGTTTCGAGCATTGTAAAAGCCTGTGGCCGTCCATTCATTTTCAGGGAAACTATCTTTTGGTAGCCAATTTCGTTGGGCTTTAAATTAATGATCCGATCCTTGACCCTCCCATCCCAATCAGGGCGGGCACCTGCTCCATTCACACCACCCTGGCGACGGCTTCTTGTGTCCATCATACTTCCCGGCTGAAAGGCATTAAAATAAAGATGGTAAAACACTTTGGTCAGCGTATCCGGTGAATTATTTGTGTATTCCAATTTTTGCTTGCCGGTGAACTGGTTGGTCAGCACATTCATATCAATATTCATCGTGTATTTCACCCGCTGCTGCCAGCGGTCTGGCTGTGCCCATGAGGAAAAACTGAGGCTGCCCATCAGCATAACCAGGAGTACGTATTGCTTCATATTGCTATTTATTAATCAGATTGGTAAAATTCGGTAAAGGATTGTTATAAGAAAAACAAATCCTATATCTATCGGGTTGACCGGCGGTGACGGTTATTGCCAACGGTCAACCGATTGGTAAAATACGGATAACAACTATATCGCCACCGAAGTTCTGACCAGGCGGCCTTCGGTATTAAAGAAAAGAAATTTATTCTCTACGTTGTTTTTGGAGACTTTCACCCGGTATTGTATCACGTAACCGGGCAAATACAACACTTTTACATCCAGCACCTGCATGGCACTATACTTACTTTTTGTAAATCCGTCCTTCACATCGCTGCCGAGCTTATCATAGCTCCAGTCTTTGAATGTCCTTTTCCAGATACCTTTGTTGTTATACTCCGCATTCAGTTTATTACTGTCCTGCTCAAAACGTGCATTGACATTAACCACATCGTTTTCCCATTGTACATTTTTGGCATCGGGATATTGTTTGAAAAAATTTTCTTTGGCTTGCTCCGGGATAGAAGTGACCTGTGAATAGCTATCGGGAGAAAGAAGAAAAAGACCTGTAAGGAGAATTAGTAAGCGAAGGGCTTTCATATGCTGGAGGGTTTTAAATAATTTGATTTTATTAGTAAAATTAGTGCCATTGCATTTATACACTTCGTTAAAAATTGTGAACATAGGTGTATAAGTCGGTCAGCTTTTACCGGCAACAACGATAACGATCTCGCCTTTTACCGTTTTCTCTTTGAAATGATCTGCTACTTCCCGCAGGGAGCCCTGTTTGTTTTCTTCAAATAGCTTGGTCAATTCCCGGCTCACGCTGCAGGCCCGGTCTTCCCCGAAATAAGTAATGAATTCTTCCAAAGTCTTTACCAGCCGCATAGGCGATTCATAAAAGACCAGGGTCCTTTCATCTTCTGCCAGCTGCTTCAATAAGGTCTTCCTTCCTTTTTTCAATGGCAAAAAACCTTCGAAGCAAAACCGGTTCGTGGGAATACCACTGTTGACCAGTGCCGGAATAAAAGCTGTAGCACCGGGCAAACATTCCACTTTCACCCCGGCTTTGATACATTCCCGGACCAGTAAAAAGGCGGGATCAGAAATACCAGGCGTGCCGGCATCGGTAACGATGGCCATTTTTTTCCCTTCCAGTAACTGGCTTACCAAATGATGGAGAATCTTATGTTCATTGTGCTGGTGATAAGGAGAAAGTTGTTTGGTGATCTGGTAATGATTGAGGAGGTGTGCTGTTGTGCGGGTATCTTCCGCTAAGATAAGATCCACCTCCTTTAATACTTCAATAGCCCTTAGAGTGATGTCTTTGAGATTGCCGATAGGTGTGGGAACGAGGTAGAGCATAGTTGCTTGATTAATTGGTTAATCAGTTAATTAGGCGCTTAATTATAAAGACTCTTCATCATGAAGGATACTTCCTAATTAACCAATAAACTAATTAACTAATACCTCGTAGTACTCCATCACAGGATTAGCCAACAACTTTTTACTGGCTTCTTCTGCAATTTGCTTTGCTTTATCGGGTGAATCTGCATTTACCTGCAGCGTAATATTCTTTCCGATTCTTACATCTTGTACTCCACTTAATCCAAGATTCTCCAGGCCTCCCATCACGGCCTTGCCTTGAGGGTCTAATAATTCTTTCAGCGGCATTACTTTTATCTGGACTGTATAGGTCATGCTATTTTATTTTTAAAGAGCAAAGATACCAGAATATAAGCAAGCACTATTACAGGAGCTGCCAGCCATTTTAAAATAAGAATGGCTGCAATGGCAATAGCCACCAGTAAAAACTTCGGCCAATTATTTTTTATACTAAAATCCTTGAATTTTAATGCCATTAGTGGCAACGTAGAAACCATCAGCCAGGAAAGAACAGCAACGAGGCTATATAATACCCATTTGTTCAGCAGGATGTTCCTTACCGTTTCATCATTCACGTTCCAATAAATTAATGGCAGGGAGGCTACAAAGATTCCTGTAGCGGGTACCGGCATTCCTTTAAAATGATAAGCCTGGCTTGTATCTAAATTAAATCTTGCCAACCGCCATGCTGCCGAACAAGGCAAAACAAAAGCAGGTAGTAGCCATAGTACAGAAACATCCAGCCCGCCTGCATTCTGCGCAAAGCTTAACCGGAGAAACTGGTAAATGATCAGGCCGGGTGCCACACCAAAACTAACCAGGTCGGCCAGCGAATCTAATTGCTTACCCATTTCAGAGCTGGCTTTAAAAAGCCGGGCCACAAATCCATCCAGGAAATCTACCACCGCTGCAAGGCCGATGAATAAAGAAGCCATCCATATTTTTTCAGGAATATACAGCAACTCTGTTCCTTCTGCATCTACGGTGATCATGATACCATTTTGCAGCGTAAAGACAATCGCCAAACAGCCAAAAACTAAATTTAATAAAGTAAACAGGTTAGGAATTTGCTTCATGCAGGAAAGTTCATTGTTAATGGTTCATAGTTCATTGCCAAAGTCTCAAAGCTATAAAGTTATGGGCAATAATAGGAAAATACCATGACCCATGAACTACGAACATCCTATCTTTTCATCAACGCCTCAATATCTTCCACGGTGATCGGAATATTCTTCATCAGGTCCTTATTGCCGTTCCTGGTAATCCAGAAATTATTTTCAATACGAATTCCCATTTGTTCTTCTTCAATATAAATACCCGGCTCTACCGTAAAAACCATTCCGGCTTTGATGGGCGCTGTTCTTGTTCCTAAATCGTGTACATCAATGCCTAAATGATGAGAAATACCATGATATAAATATTTGCGGTAAGCCCTGTTCTCAGGATCTTCGTTTTTCACATCTGATTTTCGGATCAGGCCGATCTTTAAAAATTGTTGGGTGGCTTCTTCTCCAACTTTATCAGTATAATCAATAATACTGATACCGGGTTTTAAAATACTTTTGGCAAAATCATGCAAATGCAAACAGGCATTGTACACATTTTTCTGGCGACGGGTGAACTTCCCATTCACCGGGATGGTTCTTGTCAGGTCAGCACAATAGCCACCATACTCCGCACCGAAATCCATTAATATCATCTCGCCATCTTTACATTCCGCATTATTACTTACATAGTGCAGTGTGCGGGCCCTGTCACCGCTTGCAATGATGCTGCCATAAGCTGGACCGGTAGCCCGCTGGCTCAAAAAGGAATGAAATATTTCTGCTTCGATCTCGTACTCCATTACACCCGGCTTAATGAATTGCAAGAGACGGCGAAAAGTGCTATCGGTGATATCAATTGCTTTTTGCAGCACTTCTATTTCCAGCGCCGTTTTAATACCCCGGAGTTCCTTCATTATTTTGGAGGCCCGCAAATAATTATGCAGGGGATAGCGGCTTTTCATTTCATCAATGAAACGATATTCTCTTGTCCGCAATAAGTTGGCCTTACGATCATTCTCATTACTATCGAGGTAGATATTATCGGCCAGGTGTACCCAGGGTTGTAATAGCCCGTCCAGGGAATCTAACCAAACAATGGTTTGAATGCCGCTCGTTTCCCGGGCTTCATTCACCCGTAATCTTTTTCCATCCCATTTTTCTTTCAACTCATTGGGACGCACCAGCACCAAAACTTCCCTGTATTTTGGATCCGGGTTGTCAGGAAAAAGAATGACCATGCTGTCTTCCTGAGTTACACCGCTTAACCAGAACAGATCGCTGTTTTGTTTGAAGTGATAAATGGCATCGCCGTTAGAAGATACTTCATCATTGCTTACAAAAATGGCGATCGAGTTTTTTTGCATCTGGCCGATGAACCGTTTACGATTCTCCGTAAAGATGTCTTTGTTGAGAGACGAATATTTCATAAATGAAGGTTTGGTTTATTACAAAGTTGGCTGATTAAGAAGCTACTAAAGGTAATGAGCAAATTTATTTACCAAATATCTTTCATCACAAAACAGGAAAAGAGAGTAAGAAATGAATGATTTTCAAGATTTGTTGGCCTTCTTTTAACATCTTTCAATACAATCCGCCCTAGCTGAAAAGCTACAAACAACAACTGTAAAAATTTAGCTTCTCTTCAATGTGTTCTACTAACACTTGTTTGTGTTGAATTAAGTTTGATACGTACCTTTGTGCCTTCAACAAATTGCGATTGCAACTATGTCAGTACCTACTATTAGTATCCCTTTAAAAAACCTGCTAAAACTGGGATTAAAAAACACAGAATCTATTCATTATCAATCATCCCCTGAAGAATTAGTACAAGACAGCATCCGTATCGGTGACGGCATCTTAAATGATTCCGGCGCCCTTGTGATCCGGACAGGGGAATTTACGGGCCGTTCACCCAAGGATAAATTCACGGTAAAAGATGAATTGACTGCAGATTCTGTGCACTGGAATGATTTCAATATTCCCATTGAACAAAAATATTTTGACATCATTTTCAAAAAAATTACGGACTACCTGGATAAAGTTAAGGAGATCTGGGTACGGGATTGTTATGCATGTGCCGATCCCCGTTACCGCCTGAATATCCGGATAGTGAATGAAAAGCCCTGGAACAATCTCTTTGCCTATAATATGTTTCTCAGGCCTACAGAAGAGGAACTGGAAAATTTTGAACCGGAATGGCAGATATTAAGCGCCCCGGGTTTGAAACTGGACCCCAAAGAATGTGGTACCCGCCAGCACAATGCCTCAGTCATCTCATTCAAACATAAAATGATCCTGATTGCCGGATCCGGTTATACGGGTGAAACCAAGAAAGGCATTTTTACTATACTCAATTATATTTTACCGCATGAAAAAAATGTGCTGAGTATGCACTGCAGTGCCAATATGGGCAAGGAAGGTGATACCGCTATATTCTTTGGATTAAGCGGTACTGGTAAAACCACCCTGAGTGCCGATCCCAACCGCAAACTGATCGGGGATGATGAACATGCCTGGACCGCAGACAATATTTTCAATTTTGAAGGTGGCTGTTATGCAAAAACAATTAACCTCACGGAAGAAAAAGAACCGGAGATCTTTCATGCGATCCGACCGGGTGCTCTGGTAGAAAATGTGACTTTCTATCCGGGTACCAATAAAATAAATTTTGATGATGGTTCGATCACAGAAAATACCCGAGTTTCTTATCCCTTGCATTTTATCAGCAATGCCATGGAGCCATCTATTGGTGGTTTGCCGAAAAACATTTTCTTCCTGACCTGTGATGCCTTTGGTGTATTGCCTCCTATTTCTAAATTAACCCCGGGCCAGGCGATGTACCAGTTCATCTCCGGTTATACTGCCAAAGTAGCCGGTACAGAGTTAGGTGTTACAGAACCTAAGCCTACTTTCAGTGCTTGCTTTGGTGCGCCTTTCCTTCCCCTTCACCCTGGGAAATATGCCCAAATGCTGGGTGATAAAATGCAGGAGCATAAAGTGAATGTATGGATGATCAATACCGGCTGGACCGGCGGCTCCTTTGGTGTCGGGAACAGAATGAAATTAAATTTCACCCGGGCTATGATCACGGCTGCCTTAGAAGGGAAGCTGAATAACATTGAATTTGAAACGGACCCCGTCTTTGGGGTTGCTATTCCAAAGGAATGCCCCAATGTACCAACAGAGGTACTGAATCCCATCAATACCTGGTCTGATAAAACAGCCTTTACGGAGAAGGCAAAATACCTGGCTGGTCTGTTTGTCAGGAATTTTGAAAAGTATGCAGATGGTGTAACGGCCGAAGTACTTGCAGCAGCACCAAAAGCTTAGAAGATACTATAGCACGGTTTGAGGTAGAGCCCGGGTTATATCATCCGGGCTTTTTCTTTTTTTTAACGCCCTGCGATGCAGCCCGTAAAACATTTATACCGACTTTACGTTGATATTCAGCTATGAAAAAATTTCTCCTGCTATTCCTTTTATTACCAACAGCCCTGTTTGCCCAAAACAAAGGCGAAGAGCTTTTGGACTGGAGTGCTTCGCGTAAACTCTCCTGGTCCGACTACAAATCGAAGCCCAATGCGGAAAGTGACGCAGCTGCTTCCACTACTACTTACCTGGGAATAAATTATAATATCAGCAGCCGCAGTTTTAGTTACCAGATCGAATCACGGTTTTCCAAGACCCGGTCCTGGGGTTTACATAAGACCGATTATATCCTTAGCCATGAGCAGGGACATTTCGATATTGCAGAAGTATATGCCCGGATGTTGCACCAAAAAATGAGTGCATACAAATTCAACCATAAAACCTACCAGAAAGATCTGAAGAAAATTTACGAGGAGGTAACGAATGGTAAAGATGAAATGCAAAATAAATATGACCGGGAAACCAATCACAGCATTAAAAAAGAAGAGCAGGCGTCCTGGTTAAAAAAGATAGCTGAGATGCTGGAAGACTATGCTGACTGGGCTGACTATTAAAGCTCAAAACTAAGCCGCACATAGGATTTTACACAGAACCCGTTCTGTACGGAAGGGAACCATTTACCCGAAGATTTTAATAAACGTAACACTTCCTCGTATTTCTGGTTAGGAGATTTGTTCATCAACAAAAACGCACCGAGATCCCCGTTTTTATCTACCTGGAAACGAATTTCCACTTCATGTTTGCCTTTCAAACCCTTTTCCATGTTTTTCTTTACAAACTTTTTCCATTCGTTCTCGCCTCCGGGAAAGTGCGCCGGCTTTTCTGAACGATCGAATATCTTATTATCATCTTCACTATTGAAATTGTATTTGCAGGAGCAGTTGAAGTCACTTACTGAATAAGTAGTGTCTTTAAACTCCTGTGCTTGCAAATCGGAGATCAGGAAGAGGCTAACCAGTAAACAGAGTTTGTTCATAGTACACTAATTTAATCAATAAGGCGATCAGAAAAAAAATTGGAGATAGATTTCAGACCGTAACAGGGCTTTACTCCACTAAAAAATTATACAGTTACAGGAATTACCCCTCATAGAAAGCGGTTTCGCTGGCCTGTGAAAAAGCTGCTGCGCTGTAAAAAGTAATAAGCAGAAGTAATAAAGTTCCCAATAAAATTTTTAAAACAACCCATACAATTGCCCATCCACTTTCCGGATGATCTCTCCCAAATCTTCGTCCTTCTCACCAAATTTGTTTTTATCAACATCAATTATAAGAAGAGGGCCTTCTTTATAATCGGCAATCCATTTATTGTAGTACTCGTTCAGTTTTTTTAAGTAATCGAGCCTGATATTTTCTTCATATTCCCTGCCCCTTTTTTGTATCTGCCCAACTAATGTTGGTACAGATGCATTAAGATAAATAAGCAGGTCGGGAGGTTGCACCAGTGTCTTTAAGGTCTGAAAGAAATGAAAATAGTTATCAAAATCCCTTTTGCTCATCAACCCCATTTCATGGAGGTTTGGCGCAAAGATGTTCGCATCCTCATAAATCGTGCGGTCCTGTATCACTGTTTCCGTTCCCTTGTGTATCTCTACCAATTGACGCAGACGGCTGTTCAAAAAGAATATCTGCAGGTTGAAACTCCAACGAGGCATATCCTCATAAAAATCCATGAGGTAAGGATTGTGGTCCACATCTTCAAAATTGGGTATCCATTTATAATGCTTGCTCAGCATTTCTGTCAACGTGGTTTTACCGGCGCCGATATTACCGGCCACTGCGATATGCTTGGGTTTTTTTGCTTTTGCCATGCCAACGGTCTCCGCTGCGGGTGGAGAACTTAGTTTTGAAGTGAATAATCGCTATTTGAAAAACTGAATATAGAAAATCTTTTAATACCTGAAATAATTGTTCGGGTTTTCTTTCCCTTGATCCTAAGGTCTGTCAGGGTGCAAAATAATTAAGGCCCATAGCTTCCCGCACCAATTCCATGGTAGCTTTTGCACTTTTCCGTGCTTTTTCAGCCCCTTTTTCCATCACTCCTTTCAGATAGCCCGGGTTATTCCGGATGCTTTCCGCCTTCTCCCGGATTGGGGAAATGAAGTTCACCATATCCTCCCCAAGTTGCTTTTTCATATCGCCATAGCGGATACTGCAATTATTATGATCGGCTTCAAAACGGGCCACAACGTCTTTACTACTTACCAGTTTCATCAGACCAAATATATTATCGATATAATCCGGTTTGGCAGCATTCGGTTCGGTGGGACCACTGTCTGTTTTGGCCTTCATTACTTTTTTACGGATCAGCTCATTATCATCTGAGAGATAAAGAGTGGCATATTGATTCTCACTTTTACTCATTTTCCCGGCGCCATCCAAACTTGGTACTTTCATCAGTTCATCACCATAATTAAATGCATGTGGCTCAGGAAACACATTACCATAACGATGATTGAAACGGTTAGCGAATGTGCGGGCCATTTCCAGGTGTTGTTCCTGGTCTTTACCGACAGGTACATAGGTAGCCCGGTGAAGAATAATATCAGCTGTTTGCAAAACGGGGTAGGTTAGTAAACCGGCATTGATATTTTCCGGATGCTGGCGCACTTTGTCTTTGAATGTAACAGTCTTTTCCAGTTCACCTATATAGGCCAGCATATTCAGGTAGAGATACAGCTCCGAGGTCTCAAATACATGGCTCTGGCAATATAATGCTGCTTTATCGGGGTCCAGACCACAGGCAATATTTTCTGATAATACCCGGTGTACATTTTCTTTCAATTCTTTGGTATCCGGGTGGGTAGTGAGGGAATGCAGATCTGCCACCATAAAATAACATTCAAATTCTTCCTGCATGCGTACATAATTCCTGACGGCACCAAAATAATTACCGAGGTGTAAAAAACCCGTGGGGCGGATGCCACTCATTACTATTTTTTTCTGCATATCCATGGGCGGTGAAGATAATAATGAAAAGGCACAAGTACCAGGGTACAAGACACAAGAAAGGGCAACTTCTACGAGAGTACCTTGTTTCTTGCACCTTGTACCCTGTGCCTTATCTTTGATAGATGATAGTAAACGATGCAATGGTGGACAAACTGGCCCATCTTTCCCGCTTACAGTTCAATGAGACCGAAAAGGCAGAAATTAAAAATGACCTGGAACGGATGATCGGTTTCGTGGAAAAACTGAATGAGCTTAACCTCGATGACGTAGAGCCTTTGCTCTTTATGAGTGAGGAAGTAAATGTGCTGCGGGAGGATGAAGTTAAAGGGTCCATCAGCCGGGCCGAAGCCCTTAAAAATGCCCCCCTGCATGATGAGCAATTTTTCAAAGTACCCAAAGTAATAAAAAAATAGCATGGCCGAAGCAATCATTCACCTTGAAAATATTTTGAAAAGCTATTTCATGGGTAAACAGGAATTGCCCGTATTAAAAGGCATTTCATTGAATATCCTGAAGAATGAATATGTAGCTTTAATGGGGCCTTCCGGTTCGGGTAAAAGTACCCTGATGAATATAATCGGTTGCCTCGATACACCTACTGGCGGACAATATATCCTGAACGGGCAGGATGTGAGCAAAATGGAAGACAATGACCTGGCTGATGTACGTAACCAGGAGATCGGTTTTGTATTTCAGCAATTTAATTTATTGCCCCGCCTGACAGCCCTTGAAAATGTGGCCTTACCATTAGTGTATGCAGGTATGAGCCGGAAGCTCCGCAATGAAAAAGCCAGGCAGGTACTGGAAATGGTAAGCCTGACCGACCGGAGCCATCATAAACCCAACGAATTATCCGGAGGTCAATGCCAGCGGGTAGCTATTGCGAGGGCGCTGGTCAATGATCCCTCTATTATCCTCGCAGATGAACCTACAGGTAACCTGGACTCTAAAACTTCGCAGGAGATTATGGAGATCTTTGGTGATATCCATAGGCGTGGCAATACGGTGATATTAGTGACCCACGAAGAAGATATTGCCAATCATGCACACCGGGTAGTAAGATTGAGAGATGGGTTGATTGAGAGTGACAGGAAGAAAGAGTTCATGGTTCATAGTTCATAGTATCCCGCTTTCAAGCCATTTCTTTGCTAATTTGCAACCTTATACTTTCTATTTTTGTTAGCATACTATTCCATGTTCAGATTCCGTAATGAACTATGAACCATTAACAATGAACTTTCCCCATGGCAATGAAAATATATACCAAAACAGGAGATAAAGGAACAACCTCTTTAATTGGAGGTACCAAAGTCCCCAAATCACATCAGCGTATCGAAGCCTATGGCACAGTGGATGAATTGAATTCCTGTATTGGCCTGTGTAAAGACCTGCTGACGGACGAGCAGGGCAAAAAGATCCTACTCGAAACACAGGATCGTTTATTTACCATCGGTTCGTCGCTGGCCTGCGATCCTATCAAAGAGCTAAAAATGCGAATACCAGATCTGAAAGAAACAGATGTCGAATTACTGGAAAAAGAAATGGACCGGATGAGTGAGACGATGCCGCCCATGAAAAATTTTATTCTGCCTGGTGGCCATCCAACTTTATCTCATTTGCATATTACCCGTTGCGTTTGCCGCCGGGCTGAACGCTGCTGTGTAAGATTGGAGCTGGAAAGTTTAGAAGTAGAACAAATTATCATCAAATACCTTAATCGACTCAGCGATTATTTATTTGTCCTCAGCCGTTTTAGCAGTTTCCAACTGAAAGTGGAAGAAATCCCCTGGAAACCAAGAGTATAATTTTTTATGGTTTCATTACTCTTTTTAACTGATTTTAGTAGTAGTATTACAGACATATAAGCCCAACAAATAGCGGTTACGTTGTATGTTGAAATAAAAAAATCAAGGCGCTTATTCTTTCAACAAATAAAACTGTATGCGGATAAATGGCCTGTCATTCTGGTTGATACTGGCAACAATATTTTACAGTTGTCAGCCTGATAATACAATTGATCCCCCTCCACCACCGGGCCCACTTACCGATACCACTATTCAAAACATATCGTATGGGGCAAATGCCAGCCAAAAGCTGGACCTCGGTTTACCTGCCGGCAGAACTACTCAAACACCACTTGTTATAATAGTTCATGGCGGAGGCTGGTCAACCGGTGATAAAACGGAACTGACCTGGCTTCTGAATGGTTTAAAGCAAAAAGGGTTTGCTACTGCCAATATCAACTATCGCCTCATTCTGTCATCTCCCGATAATTATAAAATGCAACTGGATGACCTGGACAGTGCAATACAATTTACCCTGAGAATGGCATCCGTACATAGTTTCAATAGCCAAAAATTATATATCGTGGGACATAGCGCAGGCGGCCATCTTTCATTAGCCTACGCCTATACTAGAAATACAAACGGAAAAATAAAAGCAGCCGGTTCGCTCGCTGGCCCAACGGATCTTTTTGCCATGTCCTATTACAATTTCAATATTTATAATCCTATACTTGAGCCGTTTTTAGGTATACCTTTATTCCCTTCTTCTGCTACGGCCACACAACGTTATCAGAATTGCAGTCCCCGTTACACCGCAACCAGCAATGCCCCCGCTACCATTTTCTTTCATGGTGACCTCGATTTTGTGGTAGCGCCTGATCAAAGTTCCGGCATGTATGCCAAACTGGGAACATTGAGTGTTGACAGAAAAATCATCAATTACCCCTTAGTATTTCATGATTGGTGGACTGATGCAGCAAAAACTGCTCAGACAATAGAGGAGTTGAAGAACTGGTTCATTGGGCATCCGTAAAAACTACTTCTAAACTGCCCGTACGATTATAAAGAAAAGCTTTAAATGATCTTTCCATCCTTCATATACAGGACCCGGTCGCTGAGCTTTGCCAGTTCTTCATTGTGCGTAACAATGAGAAATGTCTGATTGAATTTATCCCGCAGGTCAAAAAATAACTGGTGCAATTCTCTCGCATTGGCAGAATCAAGATTGCCGGTTGGCTCATCTGCAAAAACAATATCCGGGTTATTGATCAATGCCCTGGCTACTGCCACCCGTTGCTGTTCGCCCCCGCTCATCTCATTCGGTTTATTTTCCATGCGATTTGCAAGGCCCAGCATTTTCAATAATTCCTCTGCCTTTTCCCTGACCTCCGCTTTCTTTCTACCAGCCAGCCAGCCGGGTATGCAAACATTTTCCCAGGCCGTAAACTCCGGTAATAAATGGTGAAATTGGAAAACAAAGCCAATATGTTTGTTCCGGAAAGCGGCCAGCTTTTTACCGCTCAGGGCATTTACATTTGTATTATTCATTGTTACTGCCCCGGCATCAGCCTTGTCGAGGGTACCGAGGATGTGCAACAAGGTGCTCTTGCCTGATCCAGAGGGGCCGGCAATGGAAACCACTTCTCCTTTGTTGATCTCTACATCCACTCCCCGCAAAACTTCAACGGTGCCGTATCGCTTATGAATATTTTTTCCTGTTATCATGCAGCCAAATATGCGTTTAATAAATCAAATATCCTTAAAAGGAACCCGCTGGCAAAACCTCAATGGGCTGCCGGTACGATATTTTTAGGAAATCCTTAAAAAAGAAGTGTACAACTAAGGATTTGGAAAATTCGTTAATACAGCTACATTTGCGGAAAATTAGGGGGTTTTCCGGCTTACTTAGCATGGGCAAAAGCCGGGAGCCGAAAACCTTATCAAATAATTAAAACCCTCAGACCGATGTTTTGGACTTTAGAATTAGCCTCTTACCTTGAAGATGCGCCCTGGCCGGCCACCAAAGATGAATTGATCGATTATTCTATTCGTAGCGGTGCCCCGATCGAAGTGGTGGAGAACCTGCAGGAACTCGAAGATGAAGGAGATGTGTATGAAACCATCGAAGACATCTGGCCGGATTATCCTACCCAGGAAGATTTTCTCTTTAATGAAGATGAATACTAAGGAAGCTGTGCGTTGTTAGTTACGAACTGCTGGATCTATATCTTTAAAATTAAGCCCCCGGAACCGGAGGCTTTTTTTATTTTACCGAGTGCCTGGACTCACATCTTCAAATCACAATATCTTCGAATCAACTCCCAATTTCTCCATCACTTCATTGCTGACACCGGTGCTGGAGTAACCTCCATCATGAAACAGGTTCTGCATGGTCACCATCCTTGTCAGGTCAGAAAAAAGTGTGATACAATAATTAGCACAGTCTTCTGCACTGGCATTTCCCAGCGGTGCGACAGAATTGGCAAAATCAAAGAAGTCGCCAAAACCCTTGATCCCTGTTCCGGCGGTCGTTTTGGTAGGTGATTGCGAAACCGTATTGATACGGACTTTTTTCGCTATCCCGTAATGATATCCAAAACTGCGGGCAATAGACTCCAGCATAGCTTTAATATCCGCCATGTCGGTATAAAAAGGATAGGTGCGTTGAGCAGCCATATAGGTCAGCGCCACCACACTCCCCCATTCATTGATGGCATCCATTTTTTTGGCCACCGCCAGCATTTTATGAAAGGACATGGCCGACACATCGATCCCTTTCATAAAATAATCGTAATTGGAATCTGTATAAGCAATTTTTTTTCGGATGTTCACACTCATTCCGATGGAGTGCAGTACAAAATCAATCTTACCACCCAGTATTTCCTGTGATTTTGTAAATAGGTTGGTCAGTTCCTCCACGCTGGTAGCGTCGGCCGGGATAATTTCTGATTTTGTTTTTTCTGCCAGTTTATTGATCTCCCCCATCCGCATGGCGATAGGCGCATTGGTCAATACAAATGTGGCTCCTTCTTCATGTGCTTTCTCTGCTACTTTCCAGGCAATAGAATTCTCATCCAGAGCACCGGTTATGATTCCTCTTTTCCCCTTTAAAAGATTGTATGCCATATATCAAGTTTGAAATTTGAATTAATTGGTTGCAGTTGTGCCGTAAAAATAAGGAGATACTGCATACAACGAAACAAAACAGCGCTATGACACCGGAAACAGCATTTTTATTACAAAAACAATTAAAAACGTATAAGCAAATATTAAAACGAAAACTGCCAGCAGCCAAAAAAGAAACAGCCGCATGGAATTCCGCGGCCGCATCATCAGCTGTAAATATTTGTACAGCCAGTACGCCGGAATTAGCGAGAAAAAGAGAAGGAACAGGATCGCAACAGCTTTCAGTTTCAAGTGGTGTATTTTGGAACTGCAATGTAGTAAGAAACCGTATCCGCCTGCCTTCTATAACCTGCCGTACCACCGGAACTGTCAGACAGCAGTTTCCTTTATCTTCGCAGCCAATAAAAGATTACAGCGAACATGACGATTTCCTACAAATGGCTGAGTGAATATCTACCCGTTACTGTTGAACCAGAAAGACTAAGCCGTATCCTTACTTCCATCGGGCTGGAAGTTGAAAGCATGGAACAGTATGAGGAAGTAAAAGGCGGATTAAAAGGTCTGGTGATAGGTGAAGTACTGAGTACTGAAAAACATCCCAATGCAGATAAGCTTACCCTGACCAGGGTCAATACGGGCAACGGAGATGCTTTACAAATTGTTTGTGGTGCGCCGAATGTGGCAGCCGGTCAAAAAGTGGTAGTAGCCACAGTAGGCACTACAATTTACCCCAGTACCGGAGACCCCCTCACCATGAAAGTGGCTAAGATCAGGGGTGTAGAAAGCTATGGAATGATCTGCGCTGAAGATGAAATTGGTTTGGGCAACTCCCATGCAGGCATAATGGTTTTGCCTGCAGCGGCGAAAGTTGGCACCAGTGCTGTTGAATATTTTCAGCCATATGAAGATATAATTTACGAGATCGGTCTCACACCTAACCGGATGGATGCCATGAGTCATTGGGGTGTGGCCAGAGATGTTTGTGCGTATTTAAGCCACCACGATAAAAAAGATAGCAGGCCAAAACTTCCAAACAGCAATGGTTTTAAAGTTGACAATAGTTCGCTTACCATAACGGTAAAAGTAGAAAATGAGGCGGCCTGCCCCCGGTATTCCGGTGTTAGCATTGCCAACGTAACGATCAAAGAATCTCCCCAATGGTTACAACAAAAATTAAAAGCGATCGGGCTGCGACCAATCAATAATATTGTTGATATCACCAATTTCATACAGCACGAAACCGGGCAACCTCTGCACGCTTTTGATGCAGATATGATCACGGGTAATACCATCCTGGTAAAAAACCTGCCCGAAGGAACAACCTTCATTACACTGGATGAAAAAGAAAGGAAATTAAGTGCAGAGGACCTGATGATCTGCGACACTAATGAAGGGATCTGTATCGCCGGTGTATTTGGCGGTTTGCATAGCGGGGTTGCTGTCACAACAAAAAATATTTTCCTCGAGAGCGCCTGTTTTGATGCGGTCGCCATCCGTAAAACTTCTTTCCGCCACGGGTTGAGGACCGATGCTGCTTCCCGGTTTGAAAAAGGAACCGATATTTCTGCTACGGTCAATGTGCTGAAAAGGGCGGCCAACCTGATCAAAGAAATCAGCGGTGGCGAGATCGCTTCAGAGATAGTGGATGTGTACCCGAAACCAAAACCCAAAACGGAGGTAACGGTAAAATATCACTTCATCAAAAAACTAAGCGGCAAAAATTATCACCCAGATGCAGTGAAAGATATTCTTAATAGCCTTGGCTTTGAAACATTGAAAGAAGGAATAGATGAGCTGCGGGTGGCGGTGCCATACCACAAACCCGACATCAGTTTACCGGCCGATCTCATAGAAGAAGTGTTAAGAATTGATGGCCTGGATAATATTGATATTCCCGAAGCGATTACCATTACACCGGCAGTGGAAGATAATTATGCCAAAGAGGTCTACCGCGAAAAAGTGGCCAACTACCTCGTGGGCCAGGGATTCAATGAGATGATGACCAATTCCATTACTAATGCCGCCTATTTTTCGGAAGAAGAATTGCTGAGCATGGTAAAAATGCTGAACAGCCTGAGCTCAGAGCTGAATGTACTCCGGAATTCGCTTTTTGAAACAGCCCTGGAAGCAATAGCGCATAACTTAAATCATAAAAATAATTCGCTTCAATTCTTTGAATTTGGTAAGTCATATAGCACAGCCAATCCCGGTAAATCCTTATCGACGGCAAGCCCCTATACTGAAACAGAAAAACTCTGCATAGTAATGACCGGCAGTAAAAATGAAGATAGCTGGAAACAGAAAACAGCCTCATCAGATTTCTACTCCCTTAAAGGAACTGTTGATGCCGTATTAATTGTTCTTGGTGTCCGGCCTGATGCCATAGCAACCCTGGAATTGCCCAAACTGGAGAACCATCTTGTTTACAAATTAAAAAACGAGATCATTGCCGGGGCGGGTGAGGTAAAGAAAGGCATTCTGGATAAGTTCGGTATCCGTCAACCGGTATTTTTTGCCGGTTTTAATTGGTCCTTACTTGCAGAATTAGCTTCCCAACAAACAAAGGCCGTAAAAGAAATACCCAAATATCCGGCTGTGCACCGGGATCTGGCCATGATTGTACCCAAGGAGCTGGCCTGGGAGCAGGTGCAGCAAACCGTGGAAAAGATAAAGCTGAATAAGCTGCAGAACATAAAACTGTTTGATATTTTTGAAAGCGAAAAGCTGGGGGCCGGTAAAAAATCGGTTGCCGTGAATTTTACTTTTCTCGATGAAGAAAAAACACTGACCGATAAAGAGATCGATGGATGGATGAGTAAGATCATGACCTCCCTGGAAAAAGATTTACAAGCAGAGATCAGGAAATGAATACAACAGAACAACATCTGAAACGGATACAGGATAAACTTCAGCAGGTGCTGAAGGAATATGTAGCGCTGCAAAAAGAAAACAGCCGGTTAAAAGAAGAACTGGGATTAACAAAGCAAAAAGTATCGGCACAACAAAAGAGTGCGGACGAACTAAAACAACAGGTCAGTATTTTAAAAGTAAGTGCTGGGGATATGAGCGACGCCGATAAAAAAGAATTTGAAAAAAGGATCAATGGCTATCTGAAAGAAATTGATAAGTGTATTGCGATGTTGAGCGAATGAAACTTTACCACAAAAAGCTTACACCCGCTTAACCAGGTTTACTTTAATTTCATCCCCACCCTGCGAAAGTTCAAGTGTATATCGCCCATAGGGCAGATCATTCAGTCCTGTCCAGGTGAGTTCTTCCCTTTCTGTGTCAATTTTTTTCTCCATCGTACGGCAAATATTGCCGGCATCATTCTTTATGACGCCACGAAGGAAGTTACCTTTGGGGGCAGATAATTGAAAGCGGAGTGCATCAATAAAATTGGGCGATTTGATCTTAGCGAACATAATGACAAACGTTTAAATATGATTTAAAACGTTTTCGCAGGTAGTAGCCTTATTACTGATTTTTGCGAAGGATAGTGGCAGTGGGTTCTTAAGAGCATCTAATATAGTAAAAGGATTTAAAAATGTCAACACTATGAGTGAATTAATTGCAATCTCCGCCCTGATCGGCGACCGGACTTACCGGATCAAGATCAGCCCGGACGATGAAGAAATAGTAAGAAAGACCCTGAAAACCATCAACGACAAGATTGTTGAATTTAAGACCCTGTTTGCCGGCAAGGATATGCAGGATTATGTTGCTATGGTACTTATCTGGTATGCTACCGAACAAACCAAAGGTGGTATTGCGACTATTGAGAAAGAAAATTTCCTGGAACGCCTTATATCCATTGAAACCTTGTTAGACAACCAGTTAAAAGAAAAATAAGGCAGGCCTATTCGATCAAAACGAAAGCGGCCCAATAGTACACTGGATATTTTGCCCGCATAATCTCCTGCGCTTTATTAAAAGCTTCCCTGGTGCTGCCCCCATTCAGTTTATGCGTATAAAAAAGGTTCATCAATTCTACCGTCTCTTTATCGGGTACCTGCCATAAGCTTAAGATCATTTGCTGCACACCCGCCAGTTTAAAGGACCGTTGTAATCCAAACACCCCCTCCGTTCCCCGGATATCTCCCAGGGCTGTTTCGCAGGCACTCAGTACTACCAGCTCGGTGCTGCCCAGGTCAAGATTGGATATTTCATAAGCGGTTAAAATACCATCTTCTTTCCCGGGCAATGCGGCCCCTCCTTTCCATACCCTGTTGGCACCTGCCATGATTACGCCGCTACGCAAAAGCGGGTTATTGGCCAGGCTAAACTGGTTATGCTCTGCCATATCGTTTTTATTTCTTGTTGCATCCGGCAAGGAAAATCCATGGGTAGAAAGATGCAGGATACGGGGTGAACGCCCATTCAACGCTTTAAAACTCTCTTCGGAGGCATCATTGCCTGTAATAATTTTAGCTGATTTTTTATGACTTGTAAAGAGCTGGCTGATTGATCTTACTTCGTCCATGGTGCCGGGTAAAACAGACCAACTCCCACCCCGGATACTTCGTTGCAGGGCCTCCGGTAAAACGGCAACAGCTTTACCCGAATTTTTTTCAGCAGCAACCGCATCAAAATCAATACCGCCGTATAATACGATTTCATCAGCAGCGGAGCTTGCCGAAAGTCCGGTTTTCTCTTCTGCAATTTGCCCCACACTACTGTATTGCCGCAACTGGTATTCATCTATAAGGTACCGGTTACTGTCAATGGCAAGAGCAGTGAAGGCAATCCTGTTCAATAAACCGGCGGGGGCGATATTTATTTTTTTAATCCCTTTTAAATAAGGCTGCAAAGGTTTCCAAACCAGGGCAAACAGACTGTCAGCCTTTTTACCATCTGCCGCTCCTTTCTCTCTTATTTCAATACCCCGGTATAATTGCTTGACATAACTGGCGGATGAATTACTCTTCGTAACAAGCAGGTCACTTAATTTTTTTTCTTCGCACAATACAACGAATTGGGGAGTGGCTGCACCGGGAAGCACAATAAAAGCCGCATAGAGAATTGAATCTGTCCAGTTTTTATTGAAATAACTGAAGCGTATAAATTCAATGGCGGCCTCATCCTGTTGCAAGGATTTACTGACCTGCTCGAACCCTGTTTGGCTGGCTTGTTGATTTACCCGGAATACAGAAGACTGTTGGTTGATCTGCTTTTCCAGTTCCGTTGTTTGTTTTTCCAAACTATCCAGCTTTGCTATCTGCTGATTGATGGGAAGGCTGTATTGTTTTGCCAGGGTGGCTTTATTACCCTGCCATTCATTCAATAGTAGTTTAAGTTGGGGGCTTCCCTGTTGTCTTACTTGTTCCAATACCTTCCTGCCATCTTTTAAAACAAACCCCTTTAATTGCATTTGCCGGGTAAATGTTTTTTTCAAATAAGAAGCCGAAGGGGAAGGATTGCTGACGAGTAATGAAGGCGCCATTTCATACCGGGAGGCTTCATCTTCCCACCATTGCATTTTTTCTGCCTCGCTGAGGTTAGTAAAATTATTCTGTACATGCAGCAGGGCAATGTAGTTGGACTGATCCAATAGTTCTTCTGCCTCCTTATATTTTCCTGTCCCTGCATACAAGATGGCAAGACTTAGTAAACTACTGGTCTTTTCAGGGTGTAGTTCACCGAGGCTTTTCTGTTTTATAGCTATTGCCTTCTTTAATACAGGCTCTGCGGCTTTATAGTTACCCATCCTTCGGTATAACTCGCCCAGGTTGTGCAAAGCGATTGCATAATCGGGATGTTCCTCTCCCACCGATTGCTTATATACCTGGAGCACTTGTTTTGATAATTTTTCTGCCTCGGCATATCGGCCAGTTACCATATATAAGGCACCAAGATTATTCAGGCTGGTGGCATAATCGGGGTGGGTCTCTCCCAATACTTTTTTCCGAATAGCAATGACCTGCTGGTATAATGGTTCTGCAGCAGCGTAATCATTTGATACATTATACAAGCTTGCCAGGTTATCCAGTACCCGGGCATAATCGGGGTGCTCTTCCCCATTGATCTTTTTGCGAATGGCCAATGCCTGTTTAAATAAAATTTCTGCTTCTCTGTATTTCCCCATATTATCAAAGAGGGATCCAAGGTTACTAAGGCTCTGCGCATAATCAGGATGTTCTTCTCCCAATACTTTTTTACGAATAGCTATAGCCTGTTTATAATACTGCTCTGCCTCAGCATAGCGGCCGGTATTATCAAAAACGAGGGCGATATTATTGAGGCTTTGTGCATAATCAGGATGTTCTTCCCCGTTTATTTTTTTCCGGATGGCCATGGCCTGGCGGTACAGCGCTTCTGCTTCTGCATTCTTTCCCATGCTTACATAGAGGCTTGCCAGGTTATTCAGGCTAAGCGCATAGAAGGTCGTTTCTTCTCCTTCTGCTTTTTTTCGAATGACGATCGACTGCTTATATAATGATTCAGCCACAGCATAATTGCCTTCGCTTTCTGCGAGTTCTGCCAGGTTGTTCATTGTCTGTGCATAATCAGCATGTTGCTCCCCTAAAATTTTCTTTCTTAATGCCAATGCCTCTTCATAATACATACGTGCCTTTTTAAAATCGCCCCGGTTCCGGTACAAGGCACCCATATTATTTACGCTTTGCGCATAGTCCGCATGATTCTCTCCCAATACCTGTTTACGGAGAGCCATCCCTTTTTTCATAAAAAATTCTGCATTGTCATAATCTGCCATATCAAGATATAAACGACCAATAAGATTGATCATCATAGCATAGTCCTGGTTGTTCTCCCCGGTTTTTTGCTTGTAGAGTTCGGCCAATTCGGTATATAAAGAGATTGCTGCTTTATAATTTCCAATATCCACCTGAGCCAGGGAAAGCACTTCCAATACGGAATAATATTCCGGGTCTTTATCCCCCTTTAGCTTTCGGGTCATTGCCATGCAGTCCTCGTATAAAGGAATCGCCTTACCAAACTGGCCCATTTCGTAATACAGGTTAGCAAGATTTTTTGCTATTACGCCATATTCAGGATGCAGTTTACCATATACTTTTCCCTGGATAGCTACCGCTTTTTGATACAGGGGCAATGCTGCTTCAAATTTTTTGGAAGGGAAGTAGGCATTGGCTAGGTCATTCAACGCCACTGCATAAGCTGGATGGTTTTCACCCACCGTTCTTTTTCGGATGCTGATCACTTCTGTATATAAAGGTTCAGTAGCCGCATAGTTTTCCATTTTTTCATAGATAAAAGCAAGATTGGTCAGGCTCAGTAGATACCGGGTTGCCGTATCTCCATATTCTTTTTTGGCAGCATCCTTTGCCTGAATGGCATAGGGGATGGCTTCTGAAAATTTCCCCTGGTTGAATAATTCGAGCATTTGCTGCTCAAACTCATTATGTGTTTGGGCAAATGCTTTTTGATACCCTCCGGCAACTATCAATAGAATAAGAAATCCGGCTCTGATCATGCTGGCTGTTTTATTGGGGGCGATCGATTTGAAAAACAAAGTAAAATAGCAATGTTTCCCGATATCCGCTATCCGTGTAAGCAGGTAGTTAAGCTACAAAAGACGGAAACCGCGTGTAAAACACTTTAATTAGCAATTTCGCGGGAACACTACCGGGTTTAGTCCCCGTTTTGTATCTTCGTTGATTACATCAACTTCTGTAATATGAAGTTTGTATTAAACTATAGCATTGTGCCACAATTAAACAAAAACATTCATGGACCCGAATATACTCTACATCATCATCGGTGCAGCCGCTCTCGTTGTCGGCCTCATAGTGGGTAAATTAACTTTTGCCAAAAACACCAACAGGAAATTAGAAGAAGCTGAATTACAGTCGCAAACCATCCTCCGGGAAGCTGAACTGAGGGCTGAAACCATCCGTAAAGAAAAAGAGGTGGAAGCAAAAGAACGTTTTGTGCTGTTAAAGTCTGCCCACGAAAAAGAGGTTTTCGAAAAAAACAAGAAGATCAACGACAGCGAGAACAGGGCACGCCAAAAGGAACAGTCCGTTACCCAAAAAGAGGTGAGTCTTGATAAACAGATCAAGGAAAATGATGTGATCAAAGAAAACCTCAACCGCCAGATCGAGGTGGTCAATAACAAAAAGGCAGAACTGGATAAACACACCGAAGAACATAACCGTCGCCTGGAAAAAATAGCCGGTCTTTCTGCTGAAGAAGCCAAAAACCAGTTGATAGAAGGAATGCGGAGTGAGGCCCACACCCAGGGCATTGGCATCCAGCAGGAAATCATTGACGACGCCAAACAAAAAGCTAATAAGGAAGCCAGAAAGATCATCATTCAAACCATACAGCGTACCGCTGCTGAACAAGCGATTGAAAATACAATTACAGTTTTTAACCTGGAAAGTGATGAGATCAAAGGCCAGATCATCGGCAGGGAAGGTCGTAATATCCGGGCACTGGAAGCAGCTACAGGAGTTGACCTGATCGTTGATGATACGCCCGAAGCCATTCTTCTTTCTTCTTTCGACCCTCTTCGCCGGGAAATTGCCCGTTTGAGTTTACAACGGTTGGTTACTGATGGTCGCATCCACCCAGCAAGAATTGAAGAGGTGGTTGAAAAAACTAAAAAGCAGATCGAAGAGCAGGTAATGGAGATCGGTGAAAGGACCGTAATCGAAATGGGGATTCATGGTCTGCATAAAGAATTGGTGAGGATGGTAGGCCGGATGCGTTTCCGTTCCTCTTATGGTCAAAACTTGCTGATGCACAGCCGGGAGACAGCCAACCTTTGTGCTACCATGGCGGCTGAATTAGGATTGAATGCTAAACTGGCTAAAAGAGCTGGTCTGTTACACGATATTGGTAAAGTACCCGATGAAGAAAGTGAATTGAGCCATGCTCTGCTAGGTGCCAAGCTGGCCGAAAAATATGGTGAGAATGCTGCAGTGGTCAATGCCATCGGCGCTCACCACGATGAGATGGAAATGCAGTATGTTATTTCTCCGATCGTCCAGGCCTGTGATGCGATCAGTGGTGCAAGACCCGGAGCAAGGAGGGAGATCATGCAGCAATACCTCCAGCGGATCAAAGACCTTGAAGCATTGGCAATGGCGTATACCGGCGTTGAAAAAGCCTATGCCATCCAGGCGGGTCGTGAGTTGAGGGTCATCGTTGAAGCAGATAAGGTTACCGACCAGGAATCAGATAAACTTTCTTTTGAAATTGCCCAGAAAATACAAACCGAAATGACCTTCCCCGGCCAGATAAAAGTGACGGTGATACGGGAAAAGAGGGCCGTGAATGTAGCCAGATAACTTGTTTATAGTTTTTGGATTATTGTTTATGGTTCTTCCTGATCAACCACTTTGCATAATATCTAAAGTCCCGGTGAATCCGGGATTTTTTTTCGGCATATGAGTATCATTTTGAACGGTTTACGTAGAACGTATTCTGAAGGCTCTCAAAAAATTTGAAAAAGCTTTGTGTTAGCACGAAACAATAAACCAAAAACAATAGACCATAAACAAATTTCCCCTACTTTTGCAGTCCTAAAAATCAGGATTATGAACGCTATAGCATATGTACATGAGCAGCTGACTGGCAAGAAAGAATTCCCGAAATTCAAAGCCGGTGATAACATTACTGTGAACTACAAAATCATTGAAGGTAACAAGGAGAGGATCCAGTCTTTCAAAGGCGATGTGATCAAAAAGCAGGGTAATGGTGCTACGGCCAGTTTTACAGTTCGTAAAATTTCTGATGGTATCGGGGTAGAAAGGGTTTTCCCTTTCTTTTCTCCTAATGTTGATTCCATTGTCCTGAACAAAACCGGTAATGTTCGCCGGGCCAAATTGTTCTACCAGCGCAGCCGTAGTGGTAAGAGTGCAAGGATCCGTGAAAAACGCCAGGCTGTTGCAGGTGTTGCAAAATAATTTTCCCGTACAATACTTGAAAAGCCCCGCCGCAAGGACGGGGTTTTTATTTTACGTCCATTTACAACTATTTATACCTTTATTTTCATTACTTCATATCTTTGAATTCTAATTTGCATGATTATGATACAACCTACTTTAATAGGAATGCTTGGGACCAATGAGATCATCATTATCCTCGTTATTGTATTGCTCTTATTCGGAGGTCGCAAAATACCTGAGCTGATGCGTGGATTGGGAAAAGGTGTCCGTGAGTTTAACGATGCAAAAACTAATGTGAAGAAGGAAATAGAAGAGAGTGCCAGCGATGTAAAAAACGCTGTAAAAGAGTAACCCTCTTAACGAATTTTCCTTACACAAAAGCTATCTCATTTGTTTGAGTTCACTTCTATTGAGCAATACCATGCCCAATTACAGAAAGGAAATGTAAGCTGTTTACAGGCAGTGGAACATTACCTGCAGCGTATTCAGGCCTCACAACACCTCAATGCTTTTATCGAAGTGTATGCAGAAGAGGCAAAAGAAAAAGCCCGGCAATTAGATGAGAATAGAAAAACTGGTAGGGCGCCCGGGGCCTTACACGGTGTTGTCATTGGCCTGAAAGATGTTATTTGCTACCAGGACCATAAAATCTCCGCCTCCTCCAACATTCTTCAAAATTTTACTTCTGTCTATTCTGCCACAGCCGTGGAAAGATTGCTGGCTGCTGAAGTCATCATCATTGGCAATCTTAATTGCGATGAATTTGCCATGGGTTCCACCAATGAAAACTCCTCCTATGGAAAAGTGCTGAATGCATTGGATGAAACCAGGGTTCCGGGTGGATCTTCAGGCGGATCAGCCGTAGCTGTGCAGGCTGGTCTTTGTATGGCTTCACTGGGAAGTGATACCGGCGGCTCGGTGCGACAACCTGCTGATTTCTGTGGGGTGATTGGATTAAAACCAAGCTATGGCAGGATATCCCGATATGGATTGATCGCCTATGCATCTTCCTTTGACCAGATAGGAATTTTTGGCACTACGGTCGCCGACATCGCCCGTTTGCTGGAAGTAATGGCAGGTGCCGATGAATATGATAGCACTGTGTCTCAAAAAAAGGTTCCTGCTTATTCAACCAGCTTATCAACCGACAAAAAATTTCGTTTTGCTTATTTTGAAGACGCCCTTGATCACCCGGGTATCGATCCTGAAATAGCTGCAGCGATAAAGCAAAGAATTGTACAGCTGCAAAAAGAAGGACATACCGTCACACCTGTTCAATTTGGGTTGCTGGACTATATTGTACCTGCTTATTATGTACTCACCACTGCGGAAGCCTCTTCCAATCTTTCCCGGTTTGATGGAGTTAAATATGGATATAGAACTTCAACACCTGGAGTTGAACTGACAGCGTTTTATAAAGAAACCCGTTCTGCTGGTTTCGGTAAAGAAGTTAAACGAAGAATTATGCTTGGGACCTTCGTTTTAAGCGCCGGTTATTGCGATGCTTACTTTACCCGGGCCCAAAAAGTGCGAAAAATTTTAACAGAAAAAACTCAGTTGATTTTCAATGAGTTCGACTTTATCCTCCTACCCACTTCCCCGGTCACTGCCTTCAAAGCCGGGGAGAAAATGGACGACCCGATCGCCATGTATCTTGCTGATATCTATACAGTAATGGCCAACCTGGTAGGTATACCTGCCATTTCCCTCCCCCTTTTTACCCACAGCAACGGCCTTCCTTTTAGCCTGCAGGTGATGGCAAACCGGTTTGATGAAGTATCTTTGCTGCAAGTTTCCACCCTGATTTTGGGTGAAAAAATGTTCTAAGAGACTTATAATCATACAGTTTGAGGAAATTTTACAAGATATCAATATTGGCTGTTTTGGGATTTTCCCTGGTCCAGGCTTCAAAAGCTACAGGCATTAAGCAAATACCGACAGTTCCTACACTGCTGTCGGATACCAGCATCCTCAAAGACTCCCTGGACCTGCCAGTCAACGATCCAAAACTGGGCTTTATCAATCTTTTTGCCACCGCTGTTACCGGTGATGGCATTAATGGTGCCCGGTTGAATCCCATGGCTATCAGTTTTGTCCAAAGCTATATTAACAAAAACCGGAAAGGGTTCATTGCGATGAAAGAATGGGCCAAACCTTACCTGGATATGATGGACGAGATCCTTACCCAGCATGGCCTCCCAAAAGAATTAAAATACCTGGCCGTTATTGAATCAGGATTAAAATATAACCGGATATCTTCGGCTGGCGCTGTGGGTCCGTGGGCCTTTATGCCCTCTGCGGCCAAAGAATATGGTTTGAAGATGTCAAAGCACAATGACGAAAGGCTGGATTATTATAAAAGTACGCATGCAGCCGCCCGTTTATTGACCGATCTGTACCAGAAGTACGGAGACTGGCTGCTCGTTCTTGCTGCATACAATGGGGGACCGGGAAATGTCAACAAAGCTATCAAAAAAAGCGGGGGCAGTAAAGATTTCTGGACCTTACAATACAATCTCCCGGTAGAATCGATGAACCATGTAAAAAAGTTTATCGGCACCCACTATATATTTGAAGGAGAAGGAGGCATTACAACGGTCACCAAAAAAGAAATGAAAGATTTGCTGGTGAACGGTAGTGGCGCTAACCTAATGGAAGAAGAAATAAGCAACTCTACGGCTTATACCATTACTGGTCGTTTCAATTCTGCTGTTATTTTAAAATATACTGAACTGGACAAAGCCAGTTTTGACCGCTACAACCCGGGGTTTGATAATAAGATTGCCCTGGAAGGTAAATATGAATTGCGCTTACCCATTCAAAAGATGAACATCTTTGTCGCTAAAAGATATGAGATACTGGATGAGAGCCTGCAATTATTACTTAAGACCACGAATGCGGGGACGAATTAACCGCACTCTTTTATTCCAGTGCTTTTTTTATCGCTTCTGCTTTCATCATACATTCCTGCCATTCTTTTTCAGGATCACTGTAGAAGGTAATACCAGATCCAGCCTGGAAGGAAAGATACGCTGTACCGGCATTGTACATAATACTTCGGATCACTACATTAAAATCAAACCCTGCCTGTCCGGCAGTCACGTCACCACCCGGGGAGATATAACCGACCGCCCCTGAAAAAATTCCCCGTTTTGTTCGTTCATATTCTTCTATCAGTTCTATTACCTTCATTTTTGGCGCCCCTGTCATTGACCCCATTGGGAAAGTAGCTCGTATAATATCAGTGAAAGCAATATCATTTTTTAGTACCCCGCTGATCGTAGAGATCATCTGGTGTACCTGCGGGAAAGAATAAATACCATACAACTCATCCACCTTCACAGTTCCTTCTTCGCAAATTTTTGCCAGGTCGTTTCTTACCAGGTCAACGACCATTACATTTTCTGAACGGTCTTTAGAACTGTAGCGCAACTCTTCTTTGCTCTGTTGATCTGCCGTATCATTTTCTGTAATGCGCCTGGATGTACCCTTGATAGGTTGAGACAATATCCGTTGTCCTTCTTTTTTTAAAAACCGCTCCGGGCTCGCACATATGAGCCACTGATCTTTTATCCGGTATAAAGCAGAGAAGGGATTAGGAGAAATAGTGCTTAACTTCCTGTATATATCAATTGGATTAATCACTGCTTTCTCTGCAAAGAATTCCTGGCAGAAATTAATTTCATAACAATCTCCCCGTAGAATGTGCTGTTGCAGTTTATTGATTACAGCGATATATTCCGGCTGTGAAAAACGATTTTGTATATTGACTGGTTGTGGGGGGAAAGCAAGGTTACCGGCCTTTTCGGACGGGTCAATTCTTATCGCCAATACCTCTTGCAATATGCTCTCCGGATGCTCTCCCTCTATACATATTTCAGCAGGCGATAACCGGATAATAATTTCCGGCTCGAAAAAAAACAGGTCCGGAAAACCGCTATGATCAGGATTATGAGAAGAGAAATCTTCTATTTCATTTTTCAGATCATATCCAAGATGCCCGAATAACCAACTTTGCTTTTCATCAATAAATGACTGCAATTGCTCCAATGCATTTCCCGCATTAGCTTTCAACTGCCGCTTTATCCCTGCCGCCAACAGGCATTCTATGGAATGAGGTTCCAACTGGTACTGGTGATTATCCAAAAAGCAAAAAGTGCTGAACCGTTGTGACCAGTTCAACACTTTTTGTTTCACCTTTTCAAAATCACTTATAGTAAAAGTGCAGGTAGTTGAGATTGCCTTATTCAAAGTATAGTTAAAAAACATCCGCTGACAGGCGGATCTGCGTTTTAGTAATCATCGTCTTCCTCTTCATCCAGGTCCTTGTCGTTAAACAGGTCCTTGAATTCATCATCAATTTTAAATTCATCTTCTTCCTCTGCTCCTTTTTTCCCGATCACTCCCCCACTCTTCTTTCCTTTTGATTTGGGCACATCAAATTCTTCAAAGTCAGGATCCCATTCCTCTTCTTCTTCGGGTTTTTCCCAATCATCTGGTTTCTCTTCTGCGTCATCATCATCGTCATCATCAACTTTCCCTTTTTTAGAAGCAGCAGCTTTCCCACCTTTTTTGGCGGACTTTACTTCTTCGTCATCATCCAACTCATCATCGTCATCCTCTTCCTCCTCTTTCTTAGTAGGTTTCGGAGCTGATTTTTTTGCAGCCGTCTTCTCAATGGCGGGATTAGTTTTCGCCGGGGTGATTTTTGTTTTCTCTGTTTTTGATGTCATGCCTTCCAGGATTATGCTGTAAAATTTCAGCGAAGTTTTTAATCCGCCAAATTTTAAACCGTTTTTTTTAAAGTATTAATATATCCCGGGTTAGCCTACTTCAACGATCTGATCACGACCCGGGCCATTGGAAATAAAATGAATATTTACCCCAAGGTATTCATTAATAAACTTAACATAGGTTTTCATTGTATCAGGCAAACCGGAATAGGCTTTTGCTGCACTGGTGTCGGTATTCCATCCGGCAAAGGCCTTATAATGCGGTACCGGCTTTTGTCTATCCATCTGGAACGGTATTTCCCGGGTTGTTTTGCCATTTATGGTATACTCTGTACAAACCTCCAGTTCTTTGAATGCATCCAGCACATCGGCCTTGGTCATTACGATCTTTGTCACTCCGTTGATCATACAGGCGAAATTCAGGGCTACCAGGTCGATCCAGCCACAGCGACGGGGGCGGCCGGTGGTTGCACCAAACTCATTCCCGGTCTTTCTTAGTTCTTCCCCGATCTCATTGTCCAATTCTGTCGGGAAAGGGCCTCCGCCCACCCGGGTACAATAGGCTTTGGTAACACCGATCACATCCCTGATATGCTGTGGAGCGATTCCCAATCCACTGCAAACACCGGCAGAAATAGTACTGGAAGAAGTAACATACGGGAAAGTACCAAAGTCGATATCGAGCATACTGCCCTGTGCGCCTTCTGCCAAAATCTTTTTGCCCGCTTTTATCTGTTTATTGATAAAATATTCGCCATTGACAATATTCAGTTCTTTTAAAAACTCCAGAGCTTCAAAAAATTCTTCCTCCCAGGCCGTAATATCTTCCTGGAAATTATAATTATCCAGCAATCGCTGATGCTTCATCCGGAGCCTGATATAAGAAGTCGTAAAATTTTTATCCAGCAGGTCGCCGACCCTCAGGCCGTTACGGCCGGTCTTGTCCATGTATGTTGGACCAATACCTTTTAAAGTTGATCCGATCTTTTGATGCCCTTTTGATAATTCTGCAGCTTTATCCAATGCCCGGTGCGTAGGTAAAATAAGATGGGTACGTTCTGCGATAAAAAGGCTTTTTTTCAGATCAATACCGAAAGAAGCAACGGTATCACATTCCTTTTTTAAGGTTATGGGGTCCAATACTACCCCATTCCCGATCAGGTTGACGATCCCCTCCCTGAAAACTCCGGAAGGGATCTGGTGTAATACTACTTTCTTATCATTCACATATAAAGTATGCCCAGCATTGGGTCCTCCCTGAAAACGGGCTACCACATCATAGTCTTTCGCAAAGAAGTCAACTATTTTTCCTTTTCCTTCATCGCCCCATTGGAGGCCAAGTATTACATCTACCATAATTTATATGTACTTTTTTCCGGCAGGCCACAAAACTAAGCACCCTTTTGGCTTTCTTGTGAATTAGTGACGTTGCAGGATTATTATTTAGCCGGGACAATCAATAAAGCGAGCAAAAATAAGGGTTCACCAAAAAGCTGCCGAATTAAATCCTACAATGAGTGGAATTTTTTATACCCAAAACAAAGGACTTGTTAACCGAACCTTATTGCCTTTAAACTCACTGCAATTTGGTGCAAGCCAAAGTGGCTGATTAGTACGAATATGAAGCGTGGAAGCAGTTACAGATCAACTATTACCGGATCAATGTAACCGTTCCTTTTTTGGTAATAATTTTATCATCTTTTGTTACCCCTTCTATCATCCAGATATAGGTTCCCGAAGGCTGTTCCTTACCGGCGATCTTACCGTCCCAGCCATCATTGATACGGGTAGTAGAGAAGATCAATTGACCCCAACGATTAAATACCCTGAAATATTTATAGCTTTTAATACCCACAGGGAATGGTGTGAAACGATCGTTCTTTCCATCGTTGTTTGGTGTAAAGCCTGTTGGTACATAAATATCCGGGCCTTTATAAACTCTTACAGTAATAAAGCCTTCCCCTTTACAGCCGGCAATGGTAGAAGTAACCACCCGGTATTGTACAACATCACCTACGGCGCCTACGGTGACAACAGGATTGGCAATGCCGGGATCACTTAATCCACGGGTTGGTGACCATGCATAGTTGATCACATCACTGTCGGAAGGAACAGCCAGTAACTGGAACTGGTCGCCGGAATAACCTACCGAATCATAAGGGAAGGTTTTGACCTTGATAGGTGGTGTTACATCTATGAAAACCTGGTCTGTTGTCAATGAAGCACAACCATTGATATCCGATAGGATCGACAAGGTATAAGTAATATTTTTTCTTGCAGCTGATACAGGATTAGGAATTAATGGATCATCCAGGTAGGTGCTGGGCGACCATGAGTACCGTGTTCCACCGGAAGTATTTAACTGGTAAGTTTGACCAAAACAGATAAACCCATCCACACCTGCATTGGGGATCGGGGCTGCGTTTACATTCACAATCACGGTATCATCACTGCTACAACGGCCCAGCGTAGCTGTTACGATGTATTGTGTTGTTACCGTTGGGTTGGCTACCGGGTTATAAATATTAGTGGCGCTAAGTCCTGTAGAAGGGGTCCATACATATTGGGTAGCATTCGACGTTAAAGCTAATTGCGTGGAGGTTCCTTCGCAGATAGTTGGATCAGCCTGTGCTGTCAATGTAAAGTTGCTGCCCAGCAGTACCGTTGTTGTAAATGAAGTTGTACATCCGAGATTATCTTTTACGGTAACCGTATAATTGCCCGGTGCTACATTAAATGTATTGGCCGCCTGGAAATTTGTTGCGTCCAGGGAATACTGGTAACCCATGTTGCCACCGTTAGTTGTTACGGTGATCACGCCATCATTACCACCATCGCAACTGGCAGGGTTGTTAACCGAAAAAGCCGTTAATGCCGCGGGTTCAGTTACCGTAACCGTTTGAGTAGTGATACAATTGTTTGCATCGCGGATCGTGATAGTATAACCATTCGCTGCTACATTAAATACATTACTGCTTTGCCAGGTGGTCCCGCCATCAATCGAATATTCATAAGGTGCAACACCTCCGCCAGTAGTAATGGTAATGATCCCATTGCTTTGTGCATTACAAACTACCGGAACTGTGGCTGCAGTTGCAGCTAATGTCACAGGTTCTGCCAGATCAATTGACAAATTGCCCTGGCACCCATTACTCTCTCTAAAATAAACAGTATAGGTACCGGCTGTCAGTCCCGGGAAAATATTGCTGAACTGCCAGGTAATTCCATCGAGCGAATATTCGTAGGGAGCTGTACCAGCACCGGGTTGGGCAACAGTGATCGTTCCCGTAGCACCGCCATTACATAAAACATCAGTTTTACCGGCAGTGGTCGTTAATACAGGACCCGCAGCAACAGTAACATTAATAGTATTCGTGACACAACCTGCTCCATCTGTTACTACAATAGTATGGGCCCCGGCTGTTACATTAGTAAATGTATAGGGGGCCGGCGCTCCTATTGCCGCACCTCCATCCAATGAAAAAGTATACGGGGCAACACCACTTGTTGGTATGACTGTAATGGTACCATTCGAAGCGCCGCTGCAGGAGGTCGCGACAGGGTTTGCAGTAGCTGTCAGTAACGGTCCAGCAGGTACATCCGGGAATAAGGAGACAGTACATCCCAAATTATCCCGGATAACAACAGTGTGTATACCAGCCGGTACATTGGTAAATGTATAAGGATTGGCACCGTTCATAAATGCGCCGCCATCTAATTGATAGGTGAATGGTGCAGTACCTGCTGTGGCATTAGCTATAATCGAACCATTGCTGGCAGTAGGGCAAGAAGTTGTGATCGGGGAAGCAGTACCAGTAACACCCGGGCCGGCTAACACTGTAACATTGATAAAGGGCGTGACACATCCAGCAGCATCTGTCACGACAATCGAGTGTGCCCCGGTTGCAAGGCCAGTAAATGTATAAGGAACCGGGCCGGGCACGGCCGCACCGCCATCTAATGAATAAGTGTATGGAGCTGTGCCAGTAAGTGGGGTAACCGTGATGGTTCCGTTATTAATCCCGGTACAAGCAGTTGCAGTTGTTGAAGTATTTGCTGTAATGCCATTATTGAGGTTCACGGTAAGGTTAATTGTGCTTGTACAACCGCCTGATGCATCAGTTACGACGACGATATGTGGGCCTGCCGCCACATTGGTAAATGTGTAAGTGCTTCCTGTAGTTACGGGTGCACCAGCATCTAATACATACGTATAAGGGGCTATACCTACACCGGGTGGAACAGTGACCGTGATCGTGCCACTGGGTGGTCCGCAAGCAGTATTCGTACTGGCGGCTGTAGCATTAAGACCATTGGTCCTGTTTATTGTTATAGCGTCTGTAGTGACTAACTGCACTGTTGGGTCATCACAGGCCGAAAAAGTAGTTCGTACGGTGTATTGGGTGGAGCCTGCCGGTGGGCAAAAATTAGGGAAAGTAAGATCAAGTAATCCCAGTGTTGTGGTAGCTGTATCGGCTGTTGCTACTACGACACCACCCATATTAAGCAGTTCTGATATTACATATCTTGAGCTGGAACCTGATGGAGTAAACCGGTAGGCTGTATTTGATTCATTCCATATTTGTGCGTTTTTTCCAGGCGCTGCAAGCCCTTTGGTTCGGGTCCAGTCCTGAATACCCAGGATGGCATTGCCACCGGTTCCTGCCGTTGCGTTGCAGGCTTTTCGTTCAATATTTACATCAATAAGACCTGTTGATTCGTGCAAAACGATTTGAAAGGTTGTTGGATTTAGCGAGTTACAGTTTGAGCCACCAGCTGACCAAACCCCGTTACCAAACATTCCAACATTATAATAGTTAAGGACAAACTTACGGCAGGGTGCTGTACCCTCTATATGCCAGGCGATTTTTCTGTCTGGCGGACAGGCGGATGCAACAGGAAACAAGTCAGTAAAAATACCCATGATTGAAGCCTGTGGATAATAGGCCGCAGCATTACTACATATATTGGGTGAAGAATAAGGAATTGGCTGTGACTGCAGATAAGAATTTCCGCAGGGAGCTGCATTTGCAAGATCAAAAGTTAATAACCCGTTAGAACCCACTACACAGCTACTATAGGTAGCACCATAGAAACAAAAACTTAAACCCATATTGACGATGGAGCTATAATTATCATCAACGTAGATCGCAGTAAGCTCATTACTGGTTGGTAAAGTATAGGGGTAAGGTCTGTAAGGAATGCCTGACACTACATAATCAGATGTTCCCTTTATATGTGGGATTTGAAAAGTCAGATCCGAACAAACCTGGTTACAAGCCAGGTTGATAACCGCACTGTTAATATTAGTGGGTATGCAATTTTGTGCAATAGAACTTGTCTTCAAAAAAACAAACCAGCCGATCAAGGTTAAAGACCTCAAAAATTTCAATCTCATAGAAGTGTGCAGTTGTGTCAGTAATACTTAGCTGGCCAAGCAAGGCAACAAGTTAAGTAAAATATTAGCACAGGGGAGCAATGAACAGCCGAGTTGTGCACAAAAACGAACCGGATTTTTACGCATCAGGACGGAATGTCCTCCATATCATAGCGTTCTACTGATTCGATACCGGGAAGGGCCAGCAGGCTTTGCACCAGTTTGTCCAGTTCTTCTTTATCATGCACATAGAGACGGATATTCCCTTCAAACAGGCCTTCCTTCGCTTCAATGGTAAGGGCAGCAATATTGATCTTTAATTCCCCGGAGATCAACATCGTTATTTTATTCACGACACCCACATCATCCATCCCTACGATCTTGACCCCGGTCAGGAAGGATATCTCTTTATTCTTGGCCCATTTTGTTTTGACCACCCTATGACCGTAATTGGCCAGCAGCTTGGCCGCATTGGGGCAATTGGTTCGATGAATGGTTAGTCCTTTACCTGTTGTTACAAATCCAAATACATCATCACCGGGAATAGGTTTACAGCAATTGGCAAGGTTATAAACGATCTTATCGCTACTTTCTCCAAAGATGATCAGTTCCGCATCTTTTTTCCCCGGCTGTGGAATATATTCTGCTTTCTCCGGGTAGATCTTGACAGGTCGTGGCGCTTCGAGTTTGTCTCCAAATACTTTAAAGTCTTTCAGCTCTTTGAGGTCGATATTTTTTACCGATACCTGGTAAAAAAGATCCAGGTGCGATGGCAGTTTATACCATTGCACCAGCTCATCAATATTGTGCTGGGATAAAGAGACACCTATCCCTTCCAGTTTCCGCTGCACCGTATATTTTCCTTCATCGGCTACTTTTCGTTTCTCTTCTTTCAGCGCATCCCGTATCCTTCCCTTGGCTTTGGAAGTAACGACAAAGCCCAGCCAGTCTTCCGATGCTTTTTGTTTATTGCTGGTAATGATCTCAACCTGGTCACCACTGTGTAGCTTATGACTGATGGGCACAAGCTTATGATTCACTTTGGCGCCGATGGTCTTTACACCAATTGCACTATGAATAGAGAAAGCAAAGTCCAACGCTGTAGAACTGACGGGCAACATTTTTACATCACCTTTGGGTGTATAGACATAAATTTCTTCAGCAAGAAAGCTTGTCTTAAAATCCTGCAGAAAATCGATGCTGTCTGTATCCTGGTTGCTGATCACTTCCCGTATCTGCTGAAACCATTTATCAAAACGACTTTCATCATTAGCCCCTTCTTTGTATTTCCAGTGGGCTGCTAATCCTTTCTCTGCAATTTCATTCATCCGCTTCGTCCTTATCTGCACCTCTACCCATTTTCCCTCCGGGCCCATTACCGTCGTATGCAATGCTTCGTAACCGTTAGACTTGGGATTACTCAACCAGTCCCTTAATCGTTCCGGTGATGGTGTATATTCATCGGTGATCATAGAATATACTTTCCAGCAATCTTCTTTTTCCCGTTCCGGTGGTGAATCCAGGATGGCGCGGATAGCAAAAAGATCATACACTTCTTCAAAGTCCACTCCTTTCTTTTTTATTTTATTGGAAATGGAATGGATACTTTTAGGCCGTCCGTATATTTCGGCAGTGAGATGGGCCTTTTCAAGTTTTTCCCTGATAGGTTTTATAAACTCATTGATGTATTTGGTCCTTTCCTTTTTTGTTTCGGCCAGTTTTCGGGCAATATCCTTGTACACATCCGGCTCCATGTATTTCATTGCCAGGTCTTCCATTTCTGTTTTGATACTGTATAAACCCATTCGATGAGCAAGTGGTGCATATACGTAAACGGTTTCGGAAGAAATTTTGAGCTGTTTTTCCCTTTTCATGCTGTCCAGTGTCCGCATATTGTGAAGGCGGTCGGCCAGCTTGATCAATATCACCCGGGGATCATCTGTCAGAGTCAGTAATATCTTTTTGAAATTCTCTGCCTGCTGTGAAGCATTGACGTCAATGACGTTAGAAATTTTTGTGAGCCCATCCACGATCCTTGTAATCTCTTCTCCAAATTCCCTTTTCAGGTCTTCCAGGCTAATATCCGTGTCTTCCACCGTATCGTGCATAAGGGCACAGATCGTAGAACGGACACCCAGGCCAATTTCATCGGCACATATTTTAGCCACGGCGATCGGATGAAGAATATAGGGTTCACCGCTTTTACGGCGCATGGTCTTATGTGCTTCTGCTGCCATCTCAAAAGCGGTACGAATAAGGCCTTTATCCCCCGGTTTTAACTTGGTCTTTAGCGATTTCAGGAGGGAACGGTACTCCCTGAGAATGAGTTTCTTTTCCTCTTCGTCGTTTAAATTATACTTCGGTATTTGCGATACAGTTTCCATTGTCTACGAATTTACGAAAAAGCTGCCTTTCTTGTTGCTTAAATGCCCTACATTTGCAGCCCAAAATTGCGGGTGTGGCGAAATTGGTAGACGTACCAGACTTAGGATCTGGCGCCGTGAGGCATGGGGGTTCGAGTCCCTCCACCCGCACTATAGAGAAGTTTAAGAGTTCAAGGTTCAAAGTTTAAAGTTCTGCGTACAGAACTTTAAACTTCCCCATCAGAAATGCCTGAGCCGGATGAACATTAAACCTTAAACTTTTTAACTTTTTAAACTTTACAAAATGGCTACAGTTATCAAAGAAAATATCGGCCTGCTGCATGAAAAGCTGATAGTAAAATTAGAAAAGACCGATTACCTGCCTTCTTTTGAAAAAGCATTGAAAGAATACAGCAAAAAAGCAAATATCCCCGGCTTCCGTAAAGGCATGGTGCCTGCCGGCCTGATCAAAAAAATGTATGGCTCTTCACTTTTTACTGATGAAGTACTGAAAACAGTAGATCGTGAATTGGTTGGATACCTGCAAAATGACAAGCTGGAAATTTTTGCCCAGCCCCTCCCCCTCGAATCAGATTTCAAACAACTGGATGTAAACAATCCCGCTGATTATAGTTTCGAATTTGAAGTAGGTATGAAGCCCGACTTTACCCTGCCCGACCTGGCGAAGGTGAAAACAACCCGTTATGTTGTTACGGTTACCGATGAAATGATCAGTAATGAGATCGACCGTTTGCAAAACCGCTACGGTAATATGAAAGACCTGGATACGGTGAATTCGGAAGATGATGTACTGAATGTGATCTTTACAGAAGCAGATGAAAACGGGAATGAAACAGAAGGAGGTATAAAAAAGGATAACTCTTTATTAGTAAAATATTTTAAGGAAGATTTTCGCAGCAACCTTCTGGGTAAAGTGACGAATGATTATGTAATTGTGCAATTGGACAAGGCCTTTGATGATTCTTCGACAGGGTCAGGAGAACTGGATTTTATCCTTAGCGACCTGGGACTTGACAAAAATGAACCCACTGCTTCCCGGAAGCATTTCAAAATACAAATCACCAAGATAGGCCTGCTTGAAAAAAGAGACCTGAATGAAGAATTCTTTACCCAACTCTATCCATCGCAGGGCGCCGGGAGTAACCAGGAAGTAAAGACCGAAGCTGATTTTCGTAATAAGATAAAAGAAGAAATACAGAACCACTGGAATGGTCAGGCTACCAACCAGATCCACGACCAGGTATTTCATCAACTGGTGGACCATAGCGAAATAAAATTCCCCGAAGGTTTTTTAAAGAAATGGATAAAGACACAAAATGAAACAGATAAAGCGGCTGAACCGAAAACGGATGAAGAAGTAGAAAAGGAATTCCCGACTTTCATCAGCCAGCTGAAATGGACCCTAATCTCTGACAAAATTCTACAGGACAATGCCATCGTGGTCAACCCGGACGAAATAAGGGCTTTTGCCAAACAACAGCTTTTCAGTTATATGGGTGGAGCCAACCTGGGTGAAGACCAGCCCTGGGTGACCGATTATGTAGAAAAAATGATGAAGGATAGGAAATACGTGGAAGATGCGTATAACCGGATCCAGACACAAAAGATATTTGAATGGGCTGCTACCCAGGTAAAACCGGCAGATAAGGATATCAGCGCCGAAGAGTTTACCAAAATGTCAGAAGCGCACCAGCATCTTCACCATTAATAGTTGATGATTGAGCTGTAAAAGTTTGAGGTTCCGGATTACCCGGAACCTTTTTGTTTATGCCAATTCGTCTTAAATTCCTGTAATTCATGCCGCTAATTTTGTGGTTTTGGCAATTGGACGGATATTTGATGTATTGCATGTTGATGTTTAGAGATGACCCCCGATCACGATGAAAAAATCATCCTGACAAAAAATACCAGGGGTGACGAACTTTAAATATTAAACACTAAAACTTTAAAATCTCCCTAATGACATTTAATTCCGAATTTGAAAAATATGCGGTGAAACACCACGGTCTTTCCAGCAATACCCTTCATGGCTATGCCTCTCATATGGTAACTGCAATGACTCCTAACATTATCGAGGAAAGGTCCCTGAATGTGGCTGTAATGGACGTATATAGCCGGTTAATGATGGACCGTATCATTTTCCTGGGCTACCCTATTAATGACGAAATAGCCAATATTGTAACGGCCCAGTTATTATTCCTGGATTCTGCAGACCGCTCCAGGGATATCAATATGTATATCAACAGCCCGGGTGGTAGTGTGTATTCGGGACTGGGAGTGTATGATACCATGCAGTATGTAAGTCCTGACATTGCTACTATTTGTATTGGCGTAGCCGCCTCAATGGCCTGTGTATTATTAGGTGCCGGCACCAAGGGTAAAAGAGCTGCCTTAAAGCATTCCCGTATTATGATGCACCAGCCAAGTGGCGCCATTGGCGGACAAGCCAGTGATATCGAGATCACGGTTAACGAGATCCGGAAGCTGAAAAGAGAACTGTATGAAGTGGTAAATGCGCATACCGGTAAATCCATTGAGCAGATCGAAAAAGATTTTGACCGCGACAACTGGATGACTGCAGCAGAAGCCAAAGACTATGGATTAGTGGATGAAGTGTTACTGACAAACCCAAGGAAAGTAAAGAAAGATTAATTTGTCCGCAGCACTCTGTGAGAAAATGGGTTGATTTGAAAATTTAAAGAGGATGCCAGCCTCATTATACTTAATAAAAGAAAACAAATAATATGAACAGCAATCAATTTTTGTACAAAGACCCGATAGCAATGGGGTGGAAAGCTGAAGATGACGAGCCGGATGAAAAAGAAGAACGTCCCAAGAGTGACAGTGAATCCGGTATGTTCAACAAAAAGTTAGAACGATATTTCTTTGAAAAAAGAGCGGTCTACCTCTGGGGTGTAGTCGACGATAAAAGTGCAAAAGATATTGTCAGCAAACTCTTGTTGTTGGATGCTGATAAACCTGGAACAGAAATTAAATTCTATATCAATAGCCCGGGCGGTGTGGTAACAAGCGGTATGGTCATGTATGATACCATGCAGATGATCAGCAGTCCCGTAAGCACTATCTGTATGGGTCTTGCCGCCTCCATGGGCAGCATTTTGCTCAGCGGAGGTGAAAAGGGCAATCGTTATATTTTCCCGCATGGGGAAGTGATGATCCACCAACCTTCACTGGGTGGTTATATCCAGGGGGTGAGTGCTGACCTGGAGATTCAGGCCGAGCAAACAAAGCGGGTAAAAGAGATCGGTGCCAGCATACTGGCGAAAAACTGCGGTAAGACCGTTGAACAGATCATGAAAGACTTCAACCGGGATTACTGGATGAACGCCGAGGCCGCTATCAAATATGGTATCGCTGATAAGCTGGTAGACAAGCTTTAAAGTCCTCTTAACGAGACGTTTACGCTAAAACTATAAATAAAGCCGTCCTAATCAGGACGGTTTTATAATTTTGTGGGTTAGGAATTCGTTTCTGATCCGTTATACTGAAAGAAAATATGGCTAAAAATCCTTTACATTGTTCTTTTTGTGGTCGTAGTCGAGATGAAGTTAAAATACTCATAGCCGGCCAGGAAGGGCATATTTGTGAAAACTGTGTAGAACATGCCCGGGAGATTATTGACCAGGAATTGATGGTCAAAGATGAAAAAGGCACTTCCTCTTTTAAACTCACGGTAAAAAAACCCGTAGAAGTTAAAAAATTCTTAGATGAATATGTGATCGGCCAGGATGAGGCTAAGAAAACACTTGCTGTGGCAGTGTACAATCACTACAAACGTTTACAGCAAAAAAATTCAGACGTTTCGGCTGCTGCCAATAACAATGATGTTGAAATTGAAAAGAGCAATATCATTATGGTGGGAGAAACAGGTACTGGCAAAACCCTGCTGGCAAAAAGTATTGCCCGTTTGCTGAATGTTCCTTTTGCTATTGTGGATGCTACGGTGTTTACTGAATCCGGTTATGTAGGTGAAGATGTGGAAAGCATTCTTTCCCGCCTGCTCCAGGTTTGTAACTATGATGTGGCTGCTGCCGAAAGAGGAATTGTATTTATTGATGAGATCGATAAAATTGCACGCAAGGGAGATAATCCTTCTATTACCCGTGATGTAAGTGGCGAAGGTGTGCAGCAGGGTTTATTGAAATTATTGGAAGGATCAGAAGTGCTGGTACCACCACAAGGTGGCCGTAAGCACCCGGAACAAAAATTAGTGAAGATCAATACCCAAAATATTCTCTTTATCTGCGGTGGAGCTTTTGATGGTATCGACCGGGTAATTGCCCGACGTGTACAGACGAACACGATTGGTTTTAATGTGGACAAGGAACTGCAGGAAGACATGAAGAAGAACCTGCTTCGTTATGTGAACCCACAGGATCTGAAATCTTTTGGATTGATACCGGAACTGCTTGGTCGCTTACCCGTTGTTACGCACCTCGATCCGCTGGATGCCCCGACCTTACGGTCTATTCTTACCGAGCCCAAAAATGCACTGGTAAAACAATACAAGAAATTATTTGAACTGGAAGGTATCCAACTGACCATCGAAGAAGATGTGTTGAACTTTATGGTAGAAAAAGCGATGGAGTACAAACTAGGAGCCCGGGGCCTTCGAAGTATATGTGAAGGGATCCTTACTGATGCTATGTATGAATTGCCGTCTACAAAGGAAACACAATTCGTACTGGACCTGGAGTATGCACGGCGCAAATTTGATAAGAGCAAACTGAGCCTGTTGAAAGTGGCCTAGTATTCAGCCCACCGCGACGAACTGTATAATATAATTTAATGCCGGTACTTCGACAAGCTCAGTATACGGCATTTTTTGTTTTCTTACCTTCACTATTTAACATTAACCTATTTACATGCAGGAATTAATCGACAAACTGAAAGCCGAAGCCGGCCTTACCGACGAGCAGGCCAAACAAGCCATTGCTACTATCAAAGGGTATGTAGTAGAAAAATTCCCGATGCTGGAAGGTGCGGTCAGCAATGTTTTTGGTAGTGATTGATAAAGTTTACCAACAATCGCTGTCTTCACCTGTTACCCGGCGAATAGATTATTTTATATCCTTGCAATGTTTCCCTTTGGGGTTATTAGCTGCCTGGTAAGGGCTGATAGCACGGCTGCAGGATTGAAAAATGATACTAGTGATAATAATCAATAAAGCAATTCTTGTCTTCATAGTAAACGGAATTTAGTTTCGCTAAAGTAGCTGTCCGTTGTTTAAAAACATACATAGAAATACTCCTGAAATATACTTACCCGTTTTGCAAAGATTCACAACTCGATAGTACGCAGTATTACGGGAACATATATCATTGAAATACCGGAATTATTACCACCTCGATGATTTGATCTTTCGCAATGAGGGATTGCTTCGCAAGTTTTCGCTTATTTTAAGCCCGGATTCTTTTATATCCTCATCCCTCAGGTTATCCCCTGAAGCAGCTGATGGTTTTGAAACAGAACAGGTTTCTCAAAACAGTTAAGCGGCATATCTGGTGAGTATCTGATAACGGAAGTATTCTGGCCAGGAACTGTGGCTGGGACATGCATCCAGGTTATTAATTGATAAGACACAGTCTGTGGTCGAAGTGGCTTACAATTGCGGGTTCAATAATATCTCCAATTTCAACCGTCTTTTCAAAAAGAAAAAAGGCTTCACGCCAAAGGGATTCAGGGAAATTTATAGTTATGGCAGCTTGACCTTTACATAGTAGCTTGTTGCAAGACAAATCTAACGGGCTGGAAATAAAAGATCCTTATTTCTTTGCCATAGCGCCTTGTCGAGGCTTTGTGCAGATAGCATACTAAACCGGCCGCCACCCAAACCGAGAACGAATTGACTGCCCAAAAGTACATAGGCTGTACTCCTGTTTCCATCTTTGGAAATAATGGCAATCGTAGCTATCCCGGCAGCGATTGATGCCAACCGGAAAACAATGCTGGTTGTTTTGTACTTCCTGGCATTGTCATAAGCAGCTAAACCCATCTCTGACATGGCAAATTCGTTTCTTAGCTGCCCAAAGTTCAGTCGTTCAGTGCCCTTCATAAAAGAGCTGCCATACCGGTAAATGGTCTGGTTGGTGTACTTGTATTTTAGAGAATCAGTATTTTGTGAATACAGTGAACTTGTTGCCAAAAAAGACAGGAAAAAGAAGATTGAAAATTTCATATAAATCGCTATTAGTAAAGTAATATTTTACTTCAATTGCCCGGAGGCGAGTACGGTATCTGAAAAAGCTTTTAAAATATAAAAGGGATGGGTATTGAAATCCGGAGAAGGGATAAATAAAAGGTTGACATGTTTATCTTCCTTTTCTGGCATTGACCCAATAAACCAATGTATACTGTCTATTTTAAAATCATTGCTGTTGGTTGTATCCTTAAATATTCTCATTCCTAAGATATTGCAAACCGGTTTCATTGATTTGGCAAAATTAGTTGCTGAAGCCTCGTTAAGTTTGCCCGCTGTTATCAATTCCATCATATCAGCTTTCATTTCCTGCTGAAGTAAGCTATTAAGTTCTACCCACCTGATTACTTCAATTTTTTTTGAACTTAAATAAGCACTCATAAAATCCCGAATACTATCAGGTGGCGGATACCTCATATAAGAAATACTCACAGGGAGTTTCGCAAGGGGCTTTTCGTACTTATTTTTTTGATTCCCCGTAATTACACCATAGTAAAAGAGAAAAAATAATGAAAAAAATAATTTATTCATATAACTCCCATTTAAAAAAAGTAGTCAGTGAAAACCACTGACTACCTATAGTGTTCTAATCAGCAAGAAGAAAACATGTTGAAACTATAGATGATACATAAATAGTACAATCCAT
>JAWXCO010000044.1:0-13192 GCA_034408705.1 Bacteroidota bacterium | reverse complement strand
CAAATACACGGTATTGATCGGTCAGTCGCATGATGACGTGGAAAGAGAACAGCAGATCGTCGAAGCGATGCGTCGGCAGCGGGTAGATGGTTTGATTGTATCGCTTTCAAAAACGACGAAATCCTTTGAACATTTTGAACAATTAAAAAAGTATAATATACCTGTTGTTTTTTTTGACCGGGTGCCGGATATTCCTGACGCTTATACGGTGTCCTGTAACCTGGAAAACAGTTCCGTGGAACTGGTGGACTGGCTGGTCAGTAAGGGGCACAAACAAATTGCCTTTATCAAAGGCCCTGATACACTGATCCATTCGAGGCAACGACTAAATGGCTATTATGCCGGGCTGATAAAACATAAACTGAAAACGGACTCCTCTTTTGTGGTAACGACAGATCTTAGTAAAACCAAAACAAAGGATGCCATGCATAAACTGCTGGCATTAAAAAACAGGCCCACTGCTGTGATTGCTTTCAACGATTATGTGGCATTGGAAGCTACCCGCTACACCCGTAACCAGGGATTGAAGATCAACAAGGATATTTCGTTTGTCAGCTATGCCAACCTGCCCATCACAAGTTATCTCGACGATCCTCCATTGGCATCCGTAGAACAGTTCCCTTACCAGCAGGCGGAGAAAGCAACCGATATGTTATTGCAGCTCATCCAATCTAAAGGAGACGATGCACATATCCCACACCGGGTGGTACTCGAGAGTAAAGTAGTGGTCAATAAGAGAGAGTAATTTAATTACCCGAAATTTCAGATGTTAAGGATACAGGCGGAACCGGTAGGTACGGAAACAATTACCTGTCTCAAACCACTCCAACGTTTTGCCCGCTGTAATGCAATAGATGGAAGTATAGCCTTCCGTAACAACGACCGAACCTCCTCCGTTGGGTGATAGTTGCCCCCTGTAACGACCATCCACATATACTTTTATAAAATAACCGGTATAGTTGGAAAAATTAATACTGCAGGTTTTCCGGGGTTTGGGTTCAGGTATATCTGTTATCGGTGCGTCCGTTTTAATATAAGGATTATTGCCACGGGTGATATCAACTGCCGTTGCTTTTACATCTTTTGTTTTTCTTTTTTGTGCGTAGATTTCCGGTGAAAAAATTAGCAGCAGTAAGCCGGTAAGCAGGATAATAAAGATTGACTTTTTCATTTCGACCGTTTAGTCCCGGGTAGATGGGTTGTTATCATTGATGAAAAACAGAAAGACACACAATGCTACATACTTTTTCCGGTCTTCATCCTACCGTCAGGCGGGTATTTTCTTAGCCCAGCCAGACAACCGTTTTCTATTCGCCATCGGGCAGGGAAATAAAAAAGAGGCTGTCTCCTAGGTCGTCATTGCGAATGATATGAAGCAATCTGAAAGAATTCATCAATTTGATGTTCAATGGATTACTTCGGTCGTTCCTCCTTCGTAATGACGTTTAACGACTTAGGAGACAGCATCTTTTAAAATGAATTTCTGCTATTTACTTTCTCAATCCGAATGATTGGTTTAAGAAATTCTGGTATTCCAAAGGCAGGCCACCTTGTTTAGTGGCTTTCCCGGCTAATATTTTTGCTTTATCATTTTCACCTAAGCGTGAATGGCAAACTGCCTGTACAAGGTAAAGCCAGGACTCTTGTCCCTTATCGGCCAAGGTAATAACATAGGCGGCCAGCTTTGTTTTTAATTGTATGATTGCATCTTCTTCAAATCTCGACACATAGTCAAAGAATAATCCGGCATGATCTTTTAAAGTCAATTTCCCTTTGCCCTGGAGACTACTGATCAGAATATTGATCGCTTTGGCCTGGTCGTTATCATAATTCAATGCAATGAAGAGTTGCAGGTCTTTTACGGCATAACTAACCCTGAGCGGTTCAAATTTTTTGATCACGCTGGCAAATCCTGTGGTAGAAGGACTTTGGATAGTATAAGTTTTCAGTGCGAGGTTAAATAATTTCTGGTAAAGTTGTGTATTGACTTTATCGGCATCCCATTGCAGCAATTGCTGTAATTTCTTTTTTTCTTTATAGAGATAAGCTAATTGCTCCTCGTTTACTTCGGATAGCATGGTAGCTTTTGCCAATTCAGCTGTGGCCAGGATATCTGTTTGTTCAGCCAACCAGCCGGAGGCAATGGACCCGCGGTTATGGTCCTGCATTTCATCTGCCATGGTTGTCCAGGTCAGGAAATCATCGTTTGAAGCGCCTTTGTCAATCACTTTTTGTTTTAGTGTAAAATATTGTTTGTCCGGGTTGCCCGCATCCTTTCCCAGGTCAATAAACTCAGGTGCTTTTAATGCCCCCACGTTTTTATGGATCAATTTACCTTCAGGGCTAAAGAAGAGCAGGGTTGGATAAGCAGTGACATCAAATTCTTCTGCCAGCTTTATTCCTTCGCCATATTCCATATCATATTTTACATTGATAAAATTTTTATTGTAGTAACTGGCCACGCTATTGTCGGTATATACCGAGCTTTCCAGGTACTTACATGGGCCGCACCAGGTTGTGTAGGCATCAAAGAATATCATCTTATTTTCTTTTTTGGCTTTGGCTTTCACATCGGCCCAGGTCATATTTTTTTCAAAATGGATTCCTTCAGCAGCAAAGACGGTAAACGAAGCAAAAAGGAACAGGAGGGTGGTAAGCTTTTTCATAATCAATTTTTGGGGTTCGAAATTGTTTAGAAAGAAGATACACCTAACCGGTAGTTTACATTCCGGGATACGTTAAATAAAGCATAAGGAAACAAGGGGCCGAAAGAAGGATATATCGGGGGTGGAAAACGTATTTTCACGTTTAATGAGAGGAACTTTTTTTCATTTCTTCCGGAAAATAAGTTTGGAGCAGGGGTTTAAATTCAGGGCTGCTTCGGATAAAATCGAGGTCAGCATCATAGGCTACCTGGAAAAAACTGCCAAAGCCCAGCTTCAGTGATTTCTCCAGGCTTTCCAGGGCCGCTTTCCGGTCCTGTTTCATGGAATAATAACAGGCCCGGTGGTACCAGGTCTGTGTATCGTACTCCTTGTAGTTAAACAGCTGATCAAAGATCACATTGATGTTTTCTATATTGTTTAGCATGCCGGGTACCCGGAAATAGGCATACAATATGGACAGCAGTGAGACATACTGCATATTGACCGTATTTGATTTTTTGCTGAATTCTTTTGTAGCAGATTCCCCTGCTTCGGGATAGGTTTTGCCAAAATACAACTGCAGGTTAGTCACAAATCCTTCCAGGGAAGCAGTCGATTTTTCCCAACAGATATAAAAATGATTCATGGCTTCCCGGACCAGTCCTTCCTTTAGTTCTATTGTACCCAGGTTAAAATTTGCAAAGGGATGGATACTGTCTGCTGCCAGCACCAGCTGGAAGTACTTTTTTGCAGAATCCGGCTTGTTGTTGGTAAAATAAATATGACCTATATTATTATCACAGAAAGCACAGTATCCGTTATAATATTTTTTGCTCTCGTTATAGAAATAGACGGCACTATCAAGATTACTCTGCTTTGAATAGTAGATCCCTTTGGCAAAATAGCCATAGGCTTTATCGTTACTGGTAATCAGCTGATCGGTCAATGCAAGCGCTTTTGCAGGCTTATTATTATCTACATAGAACTCAGATAATTGCATTTTTACATTCAGGTTGGCAGGGTCAAGTGCCAGCAGGGTTTCAAAAAGTTTCTCGGCTTTGTCATACTGTTTTAACTTGGCATAAATGAGGCCCAATGAAAATTTTGCATTATAATCGTTGGGCCGGAGATCAATATATTTTTGAAAAGCCTGGTTGGCTTTGTCAAATTCAAAAAGAAAGAGATAGGAGATACCCAATGCTGATAAGGTATAGGCAGCGTTTGGCTCCAGTACGGTAGAGGCTTCCAAATATTGGGTAGATTTTAATACTGTCTCTTTCCATCCGGTATTGTACTCCTGATCACTCAACGCCCAGGTAAGCGCCATCGCATCCATATATAATTTCCGGGCCTTGAGATTGGTGTACATATAGTGTTGATCACCCAGGAGGCTCAGGCAGCTATCCAGTTCGACTGCCGCATAATAACATTCATCACGGCTGGAATAACTGGTTTGCCCGGTTAGGAGTGGCCCTACAATACCGTTGAACCTTTCATTCAGGGAAGTGGCCAGGGTGCGCCGCATAGAAGTTGTCAAAGGACTTTCCTTGTATTTTTTTACAAAATCCCGGTAATCATATAATGCATTCGTGTCTTTTGGCCAGACCAGTTTCTTTTCATCAAGATTTTTCTTAAACGAGAAGTAAAGTTTTTTCCCTGCCGGTTCCAAAGAGTCAATATATTTTTCTTCATTGCCCTTGGTATTTACTTTGGCAAGCATCGGGTAGTTCTCCGCCTTTTGTTTTTTTAATGCGGCAAGTATGGCCGGGTCTACTTTGAAAAATGATTTGCTGAGATCACCGCTAACCATCGGTATCTGTTTAAACTCACTGTATTTGGCCACGTTCGCCTGTATATAGCTTTGAAGTTCAAACATGGTAATCCTGCCGTTGTTGTCGGCATCCGCCAGCCCTTTCATGGCCTCTTCGAGTTGAAGGGAGAACAACCCGCGGCCGCCTCCCCATTCAGCACTTTCCAGCGACAACTGGTCGGGTTGGCAGGAAAGAATTTTATATTCTTTTCCCCAGGCGGACATCAATGCGGAGCCGGTTTGTTTTACTCCTTCCACCCCACCCGTCAGGTTTCCGGAGTGGCAGGCATCAACGATGAATATCATTTCTACACCCTTTTGTGAAAGAGGGGAGAGGTATCTTTTAAGATCCAATATTTCCAGCACATCATCGTTCATACCGAAATAATTCCCATTAGGGCTATTGTATAATAAGAGCAGCCCGTTTTCGATCTGGGTCAGGTCTTCCATATCGCCATGACCGGCAAAAAAGAACCAGACCCTGTCTCCGGATTTGGCCTTTCGTGCTATAACCGAAATGGCATCGCCTACATTGTTGCGGGTCGCATTTTCATTCAGGAAAGTTTCAATATTTGTTTTGGGTACTTTGCCACCGGCGTCACTCACCAGAATATCTTCAAACGCCTGTGCATCTTTATGGGCATACTGGAGGTCGGGTACCGCTTTATAATTGCTGATGCCGACGATGATGGCGTAAGTATTACCGGTAGTGCCGGCCGAATCTTTTTTTACAATAACACCCCGTTCGAGCGGCTGGGCAAAGCTTTTTCCAGCACAGGAAAAGCAAAAGAAGAAAAACAAAAGATAAAATATCCGGGGGCTCATACTGGTACTGCTAAAATAGAATTGGGGTACAAGTTACTGCATTCCCCGGCTGCACGCAATGAGGGAAACAGGGTATTTTTGACTGATTGTATTTCAATGACGGTTGTTAAGTTCAATACGTTGGCCGGAACCACATTTGTTTTTATCAAACTACCCGCTGCTGGGTATTTGAAAGTTGGATATATAGTGGTAGTTTTTCCGAAATTTTTTTTGCATAATGAAAAAGCTGTTGGGTTTGGCGGGCTTATTCCTTTTATGCAGCGGTAATCATGGCCTGGCACAGGGGAATACAGACTCACTGCATTTTATGCAAATGGTGAAAAAGGCCGATGCCTGCTATAACCGGAAGGAATGGGATTCAGCCTTTCTAATTTACCAGGAAGCGTACACGACGGCGAAAGAAAAAAAAGCCTTACAGGATTATTATTCGATCTCCAGCTGCCTGCTTTATATGGGGCATATTTGTTTTAACCGTCAGCGGTATACGGAAGCACACCAGTACTATTATGCTTCGCTGCAAAATGCCCGGAAATTTAATCATCACTATAAAGTCAAGAATAATGCATTCAGGGCATTAAATGAGCTGCATGCGCTGATCAAAGAAAAAGATATTGTGTTCCCTTACCCGGCAATTACCGATTTTTCGGCTCAAAAGGTTTTTTTTAGTATCGACAAAGTGTTATCTCAGCAGGGAGATTCCGCGGTGATTCAAATTAATGCCGGATCGTATGATGGGGTGGTAAAAGAAAATAATAAAAGGGCCGAATTATTTACAACCTGGGACGAAAAAACCGGCCAGGAAAATACCTATATCGGGGCGGTAAGGGTCATCAGTATGACCGGCAATAAAACAATTGCTTCTGTATTTCTGCCAAAGCCCACGACAATCAAAACCGGGTGGCAGGTAAAACTGCTGGTCAACACACCTGATCCAGTGACCGGGTCGGGATTGGTTGAAATCTACCGGTTAAATTTTTATTGGAAGAACAGTGAAAAGGCCCACAATATTTTTAACCAGCGTTTCGCCTATTATTTTGCGGGGAAGGAAATGGATTATGATATTATGGATTTGTTGCGGGAGGAACTGATCACAGTCGTCAAGAAGCTGGCTCCCGACACGCTTAATGCCAATAGTCGTTTGGCAGAAGTATTCCGCGAAGGAATTTTTGCCGGAAAAAACAGTATGGCTGCTCTGTCTACAAGTAATGTGGCCACAATTAATTATTTTTTGCATTATATAACGGAGAATAATAGGAATTATACCGGCCGTTCATTTATTTTTTCAGAAATATATGCTACATGGGCGTTGTATGGGGCCCCCTTGTCAAAGAGCGATCTGAAAAAGTATGTATTGGGTAACCAAAAGAAGGATGACGAAATGGTGTACCGGGCTTCCCTTGTAAAGAAACAGGCGGAGCAAGAAAACCTGGCATCTGCATGGGTGGATGAAGGGCTACTTCTTGTTGATAAAAGCTACTGGGCAGACCTGACTTCGCTCAGTAGGCTGCTGTATAATTATGCGAAGGCTACCAGCCAGGAAGATTACAAAGGGTGGAGCAATTTTTTTAACGGAGTAAGGGTGAACGATTACGGGAACAAGTTTCGGAGAGATAGTTTTCTGACTGCTGCGTATGGACATTTTCAAACAGCCGGCTCTAATGAAGGAATGCAATGGATCCGGTCTGTGCAACCTGCTTTGCTGGACAGTACCGACATCAAACTGAATATACAACGGATACATACCGGTCGCTATGATATGTACCCTTCTCCCAACCAACGTTATTTTGCTACGGCAGGTGCCGACTTCACCATCAAGATATGGGATATCAACCTCGGTAAACAGATCCGCAGTTTCAATGCACACCGCGATGAGATATCCAGCCTGGATTATAATCCCGGGGGCCGTTATCTGGCCAGTCTTTCCAGCGACAGCACGATCAAGATTTGGAATACATTTACTTATGAATTGATGAACTCTTTTATTCCACCTGTACAGCAACGAACAATTAAATTTTCACCCGATGGAAAATACCTGCTGAGTTCAGGCGAGGATTCCACCGTCAATTTCTGGGAGCCTTTTACCGGGAAACTGGTAAGGAGTTTTCGTTCACCCGGGGGAATCGTAAGAAGTTTGACTTTTCACCCAAAAGACCGGCAGACAATGTTCTTGCTTGGTATGGACAGTGCTGTTTACCAATACAGGTTAGATACGTTGATCAGTACAAGGATTTTGAAAAATAAAGAACAGGCTTTTTTAAGTTTTATAATGAGTAATGATGGTAATTATGGCTGTGTTACAAAAACGGATTCCACCTTCACGATCATTAACTTCGAAACAAACAACTATGTATATTGGGATAAAATTTTCACCTGGAAATATTCGGGGAGCCGTTATTTCTCAGACGGCGCTTTTTCACCCGACTCGAAATATTATGTCTTTTGCCGTAGCGACTCCAACACTGTTTTCGTTGATTTGCAGCAGCGAAAAGTAGTTGGCTTATGGGGACTGCCTGTTGAACAATATGTTTTTAACAGTAACGGCAACTATTTTATTACGCATAATCTTTTGAATCCAACTATTGTGGATTTTTCAGAGTTTGACTGGCAGCAGACCTATGATAATGCTATGAATGCAGGGCTTGAATTTGGTTTATGGAAAGACAACTATTATTCACTCAAGAGAAAGGAGTTCGATATTCAGTCACAGTCGTTGGTGGAAACAAGGTTCTCCGCAGACGATAAATCAATTCTTTATCTCTCCTGGGAAACGCATAAGCTGGATCTTACAACGGGAAAAGGAGAGATGTTATTCCCTGACCATCACTGGATGTCGGGTGAACATCAGTATCCTGAAGATGATGAGCTGGTATTGTACCACAAGAGTAAAAGTAAAGACACGCTGTTTGTGTACAACAGTAAAAAAAAGAACCTGCAGTTACCATTAAGCTTGCCCGACGGTGAAAAGATCACTTCGTTTTGTTTTTATAATAAAGATAAGTTTTGCCTGCTAACCGGTGATAAGGGAAGTATTGCCTGCTGGGATGTTCCGGACAAAAAAATGCTTTATTGTAAAAGGCTGATCCATAGTGGCAGATCGTCTTTTAGGTCTGTGGTCCAGCAGCCCGGCACCAACAGGATGATCATATACGGCAATAAGATGAAGCCACTCATCATTAACAGCAGTGATGGTACAGTGGTAGATAGTATTAACCTGAACCAGCCCGACCGTATTACTCTTTCCTCAGCAAAGATTTTTTTTACAGACAGCGGTAGGTTATGGTGGGCGGATCCGGTCAGTTATCAGCTAACGGAGGTCAGCACACTGAAAGCAGAAAAAAAATACTACACTGATGTGAAGGTTTCCTCCAATGGAAAATACCTCTACGTGTTGGATGCTTCCACCTGTTATGTTCTCGAAACGGATCGTTTGCAGATGGTGAACCGTTTTACAGTGCCAGCCATCAACCTTATTAATCTTGCGGTCAGTCATAACGATAGTATGATTGCTGTGGCATCTATGAATGGCCAGTTCTTATTGTACAAACCCTTAACCGGGCAACTGCTTGCTAATATTTACCTGACGGCAAGGAAAACGGTGATATTGATGGACAGTGTTGGACATTACCTGGCTTCCAAAGAAGCATTACGGTCTGTGGTATTTGGTAAAGGCTATAAGTCATTTAATTATGATCAGTTTGATCTCCAACTGAACCAACCACACAAAGTATTGTCTTCGATAGGTGTTGCAAGCCCATCAGTAATACAATCCTATGAAAATGCGTATAAAAAAAGACTAGAGCGTAACGGGTTGGCGGACAAGACGCTGGCAAAAGACCCTGCTCCCTCGATCATCATTTTGAACAGGGGAAGTATACGACCTTCTACGAGCAGGGAATTTTACACCATACGGGCCGAATGTTTTGATAACAGGAATAAACTGGCCGCATTGAAAATATTTGTAAATGATGTACCGGTGATTGACAGTGGCGGCAGATGGTCATCCCTGGATACAACGGCCACTACTTTTGATATCAGGGTGCCATTAACGGCAGGTAGTAATAAAGTAAAAATCTATTGTGTGAACCAGCTTGGGCTTAGCAGTTATAAAGAGATGTTCGATATCTACTGTACGGTGAAGGAACAAAAGCAGGATACTTACTTTATCGGGTTGGGTGTAAGCCTGTATGCAGACAAGGCCAATAATCTTACCTATAGCGTAAAAGATATCCGGGATATGGCGAAGAGCTTTAAGCAACTATACCCCGGTATTATTATCGATACCCTGATCGATAAGAAAGTGACCCTGAAAAATATTGAATTGCTGAAGCAACGGCTTAAAAAAATAAAAGTAACGGATCGGGTGTTCATGGCGGTGACGGGACACGGTTTGCTAAGCGATAGTCTTGATTTTTATTATGCTACCCACGACGTGGATTTTAAAAACCCGGCTGCCAAAGGACTGAAGTACGAGGAGCTGGAAAATATACTGAGCCATACGGCTGCGCGGCAGCGTTTGTTGCTGATAGATGCCTGTCACTCTGGAATGGTGGATAAATCAACCGCTGTACGTGTTACTTCGGATACTTTGTCCGGAACAGTGAAAGTAAAAAACGCAAGGGGAGTGGGGGTTAATGCTACCCAACGGGCGGCGGATATGAATAGTTTTAACCTGATGCAAAACCAGTTTGCGGATTTTTCGAATGATAATGGTATTGTAGTAATTTCCGCAGCGGGTGGGCTGGAGTTTGCTTTTGAATCTGCCAAATGGAAGAACGGGGTATTTACTTACTGTGTGCTGAAAGGACTGGTAGAGAAAGAAGCTGACAGCGAAGCAGCCGGAGGAAACAATGACCGTAAAGTGAGTGTACAGGAACTGATGCGGTATGTAAGTGATAAAGTGCCGGAGTTGACGAAAGGAATGCAACAACCTACATCACGCCGGGAGAATTTGGATTTTGACTGGATCATTAAATAAGCAGCAGTTATCATTTACCCGCCAGAGGGTATTGACTTTGTCTAGTTAACGTTATAACTTTTCCCCATTAATTGAACTACTATGTACTCGAACAGACACCTTACTCAATTCCTGACAACCTTACTCTTCAGCACGCTTTTTTTTAGTAAGGGATCATTCGCCAACCCTGGCATCAGGCGGGAAGTTACCTATGTGCTGGATAAAAAGCAATATCCTGCGGCACTTGCTGAAAAGAAGCCTGCTGCCATCTACTTACTGGCTACCGTATATTCTTTTAGCCCCTATGGCTGGGAGAAACTTTTTTTAAGAGGGGATACAATTGTTAATCTTAAGGGGTACCTGGACTCTGCCGGAAAAAATGCGGTAAACGGATACCGGTTGGTATTTGGGGAGCAAAATCAAATCGACAGTGTGTGGGAACTGAATACTGCCTATCAGCTAAGGGAGAAAATATTTCCTGTACGGGATGGGATTCTACGGATTCTCTCCTACGATGGGCAAGGCATTATGAGTGATCAGTTTGTCTTTGATTATGCAAAAAAATATACAAATGATAATAAGCCAATACCTTCTTTAAAAAAGCTGTTGCGGGAAGCAAAGGTGTATGTTTTTTCTGACCAAAACGAGTATGCTGTCGCGTCAGCATGGGTGCTTTCAATTGGAATTGACAAGTATGGTGGAGACGGTCTGATGAATTTGATGGCCTGCGAGTCAGATGCTATTTCTTATAACCGTTTTTTCAGGACCCAGTATGCAAAGTTTTCAGGAGCCGGGTCATCATCGGTGTATTATAATGAATACCTCCTTACAGGCCAGCTTGCTACCCGGGAGGCCATACTGAATGCCCTCAAGGAGATAGCATCCAGGGCCTTGCCCAATGATTATTTTATTTTCAATTTCAGCGGAATGAGCACGATGCTAACATTTGATTCGGTAGCCTATGCTACCTATTTTTTCCCGTTCAATAAAAAAGGGTATTCCGGTAACCTGATAAAAAATCTGGGCGCAGACCATAACGAGACCAACGAGACACTCCTCTCACTTAAAACCTTACAGGAGCACATTCAACCGATCCAGGCAAAGAACCAGTTATTTATTTCAGAAGCAGGACCTTCTGACAAATTCAAATCGGAATTCATCAAAACGCTGATGCAGAATTCACCGATGGTAGCGAGCCTGCTGAATAAAAACCGGGTCATCATTGTACCCAATAAAATGGGAATGGAAGGAAATTGTAATGGTGTTAAAAGCAGTTACTTGAATTGTTATATCACACAACTTGATTCAACAAAGAATATCTATAACATTTTTGCAGAGGCAGACAATTCCCAGAATGCAGGTAAAGCAGAGCAAGTGGCTTTTGAGATCAAAAAAAGGGAATCGCTTGACAAGAAGCTTGGCTATAGTTATTTTGATATCTTTTTTGAAAGGCAGTTCTTACAATTGTACAACGAGATCTTTGGCGATAGCAACGGGCAAACAAGAGGGATGAAAGTGCAATCCAAAGCGCTGAATGAAACTGTCACCAACCTGACCGGCCGTCATTTTGCCCTGGTAGTGGGTACCGACAATTACAAGGGTAAGGGCTGGAATAAACTCAGCAACCCGGTTAAAGATGCCTGGGCCGTAGCTGATGAACTGGCCCATTCATATGGGTTTGACGTTCAATTACTGGAAGATAAACCCATGGATACCATTTACAAGGCCATCAGGGAGTATTACCGTATCGCACAACCGAACGACCAGCTGGTGGTATATTTTGCCGGTCATGGAGATGTAGATGATGAATTGCTCGATGATGGATTTATCGTTTGCAGCGATTCAAGGTCCGTTGATGATGACCCGGTTCGTAATACCTATATCCCGTATGGAAAGTTGCAGCGGATGCTGAACAATATACCCGCCCGGCAGGTGCTGGTGTTGCTCGATGTTTGCCATGGTGGCACTTTTGATACAAAAGCCTTTAACCAGGTAAAAAGAGAAAGAGAAGGTGATTTCAGTAGCATTTCGAACCGGAATGTTTTACAGTTTTTAAAGGATAAATTACCCCTGCGAACCAGGAAGTTTTTATCTTCCGTAGGCAGTGAGCCGGCTTTTGACGGCAAAGCAGGCCGTCATTCCCCTTTTGCAGGGCTGCTGCTGCAGGTTTTACGGGAAAAAGGTGGTGGCTCCAATGGTATTGTAACATTGACCGATATCAACGCTGTGTTGAAAACAGCCAGCTTGAATGAAACGGCGGCCCTGAAAATATCCCCACATATGGCAGATTTCGGAACTGTAGATGCTTTCAGCGAATTTATTTTTATCCCGGTGGATAAAGCGTCTGGGAAACAATAAAATAAATACCCAATACTGGGTATAGGTAGCAATAGTTTATAGAGCTATTTTTACGTAGTAATCAGGAAAAAAGAAATTAAAATTTGTAACCCCAAAAAATCACATCAGCGTATCGAAAAAAACAATACATTTAATCAATCCTTACATTTTATCACCTCAAACAAGAAAAGTATGAAAAGAATCAAGATTTTATTTTCTGCTGCGATACTACTGATGGGATCAGTAGTGTTTGGTCAAAAGGAAGTAAACGTTTCCACCCTCAAAGAAGGGACTACCTTAACTGATGGCGATGTAGGCTTCTTAAGCCTGGTATCCAGTGCCACCGTTGATGTAAGCCGCGGTAATGCTACCAAAGAAGCTACTGTTTCAGGTACAACTTACAAAGCTGGCCAGGTACTTACCGCCAAAGAAGCTAAGGCGCTTAACAAAGCCGTTAAAGCTTTCCAGAAAACGTACAAAACTCCTGAGTCTACACGTTCCGGACTTTGCTACTACTGGTATTACTATTGCGATGGCTGGGGATATTGCTACTGGTACAAGTATTGGTACTATTGTTACTAAGATTTTTTTAAAGCCGGTCATTTTGAACCGGCTTTTTTT
>JAWXCO010000043.1:0-4275 GCA_034408705.1 Bacteroidota bacterium | reverse complement strand
TGATAAATGCAAGCGGTGAACAGCTTGCAACGAAGAGCATGATTGTAGGAAATTAAGAGTACTTCAGGTGTATAAAGCCCTCCATCTCGTTTTAAACGAGACGGAGGGCTTTTTTAGAACTGGTTTATCGATGGCAGTGTGTTCTGCAGCGTCTACGAAGTCCTGAGATTTACCTTTCACTGGAAAAAAGACATTTGGTGAAACCTAATAAGTGATCCGACAGTTCAGGATCTTTAATCTGTTAGATTTTTATCTATCAGCCCATATTATGAAACACTTTTTGCACATCTTCATCCTGCTCTAATTTATCAATCAGTTTACTTACATCAGCCGCCTGATCATCGTTAACAGGAACAGTAGTGGATGGAATCCATTCCAGTTCAGCAGTGATAGGAATGATGCCTTTATCTTCCAATGCTTTTTGCATATTGCCAAAGTCAGTAAAGCCACATCGTACCACTAATATATCTTCCCCATTCTCACCGGTGCCTTCACCGAGTTCTTCCAAACCAAAATCTATCAGCTCCAGTTCCATATCTTCTGCATTAAGCCCTTCTGGTTTTAATTTGAAGCACCCCATTTTTTTAAATTGAAATGCCACACTGCCACTATTGCCCAAAGCACCATGCCCTTTTGTAAAACATGATTTTACATTTGCCACTGTTCTTACATGATTATCGGTAGCCGTTTCTACCAGTATTGCTACACCATGTGGTGCATAGCCTTCATAGAGTATCTCATCATAGTTTACCAATTCTTTACCCTGCGCCCTTTTAATAGCAGCTTCTACCCGGTCTTTCGGCATGCCCACACTTCTTGCATTCTGAAAACAACGGCGAAGGGCGGCATTTTGATTTGGGTCTGGTCCGCCAGCTTTTACAGCAATAATTATCTCTTTACCGATACGGGTAAAGTTTTTTGCCATCTTATCCCAACGGGCAAACATCGAGGATTTACGAACTTCAAATATTCTTCCCATGAGTATTGTTAATTAGTTAATTGGGTCTTGCTCGCCGAAGGCTTTTCTGACAGTCGGCAGTTTTATCTATGACGGGAAGCAAATTTAAGGCAATGTGAGAAAACCCGATGCCTTTAATAATAAGCTTTATTTATTTGATCAGGATGCTGTTAAGGCCATTCCAGCCGGTAACTAAGTGTCCTTTATAGGTATAGTTATCCTCGCCACCATAAATACAGACAGTTTTTACCTTTTTATCAGCTACGGCACTGAAATAATTCAACCCTTTGAAAAAACTGTCATTCATTGTCCGGGATGATTTGATTTCGGCTGCATACATATAATTGGACTGATCAATAAGTAAATCCACTTCATTGCCATTACTATCCCTGAAATAATAAAAATTTGGCTGCACTCTTTTATTGTAACAGTTTTTCATCAGTTCGTTAATAATAAAGTTTTCATATAAGGCCCCTTTTGCGAAATGATTTTTCAAATCTGCCTGGCTACGGATATTCAGCAAAAAGGATGCAATGCCGGTATCATAAAAATATAATTTCGGAGCTTTAACAATCCGCTTGCTGAAATTATTATAAAAAGGCTGCAGCAGGTAAATGATATAACTGGTTTGTAGCATACCCAGCCATTGCTTTACCGTTTTGGCATCAATACCCAGGCTGTTGCCAATATCCTGTAGGTTTAAAATCTGACCAGTACGTCCTGCACACATTGAAAGAAAGTTTCTGAACAGGGCCAGGTCTTTTATATTCATCAGTTGCCTGGTGTCCCTTTCAATATAGGTGGTGATATAATCCGGGTAAAAAAGTGATGGCTTTATTTTTTGATGATGCAGACGTGGATACATTCCTTTCCAGCAAAGTTCTTCCCATGCGAAAGCTTTAGGATTTGTTATTTTCCCGCCACGACGGACAGGCTTCTTTGTATTCAGTTCATCCATACTGAAAGGCAATAAAGTACATAGTGCTGTTCTTCCGGATAATGACTGGCTTATTTTAGATGATAACTGCAGGTTTTGCGAACCGGTAAGAATATACATTCCATTTTTTCCTGCTGCATCCACCTCCACCTGTAATTGCGAAAGCAGTTCAGGTACATTTTGTACTTCATCAATAATGCAATTCTTTGGGTAGCGATGCAAAAAACCTTTAGGGTCCCGTTGTGCAAACCTTCTGTTATCTATGTCTTCCAGGTTTACATATTCAAAATCAGGTTTCAGCATTTTGGCAAAGGTGGATTTACCAGATTGCCTGGGGCCGGTAATGGTGAGAACAGGATATTTTCTCAGCAGGTGAGCTGCAATGGCAGACATGGAACGGTGTAAAAGCATAAAAATAAATTTATGTAAATCCGGACTGCAACTCCTGATTTGCATAAACAAATGTAGTAGTAATTATTGAACACTGCAAGGTGGCATAAAAAGTAGTTTATGTAAATCCGGACTACAACTCCCGATTTGCATAAAAAATACGCATAAAGTGCTGAAAATCAATATAAATAATATTTTTTAGTACGAAACGTATCAGCGAAAAACAAAATCAATGACAGTGATAATAAATGAAAAACCGCCCCGCACAAGCGGGACGGTTTGACCAACTATTTGACTATAAATCAGCTTTTATCTTCAGCCCTGCCCAGTTTACTTGCATACAATCCTGCATGGATGACTGCGAAGGCAAGAGAAATATAAAGTAAAGTCTTGTCAGCCTCAAAACCAACTGAATTTTGATGTAAGAAACCAACGATCGCTAAAAGTACGGCTAATGCTATACCAGTTAAACGGGCCATCTTCATTCCTTTTCTTTTATCAGTTCCATTACCAAGATGACTGTTTTTGGCGCCATACACAAGATAAATGTCAAGACCAATAAGCATCCACACCAGTAAACGAATCCAGGTATCCATTGGCAGGAACACCATCATGAATAAACAAACAACAATGCCGAGAATGGGAACTAAAGGAACCATTGGTGTTTTAAATGCTCTTGGCAAATCTGGCATTTTCTTACGCATCACCCACACACCGATACATACCAGGATGAATGCAAACAATGTTCCAATACTTGTCATTTCGCCTACTACTCTTGCCGGAACGAATGCAGCAAAAGCACTTACAAAAAGCATGAACAGCAAATTACTTTTTGCCGGAGTTTGTGTTTTTGGATTTACACTGGAAAAGATTTTAGGTATCAACCCATCCTTACTCATACTGAAGAATACACGGCTTTGACCCATCAGCATTACTAATATAACCGAAGCATAACCTGCAAGAATAGCAACAACGATGGCCCTGTTTAGCCAAGGATAGTCTGGCTGTATAACTCCCTCAGCATTTGTAGTACTACCCATATGTTCAATTGCAACATAAACAGGGGCAATCTTATCTTGGGGATCGGTTCCTAAGAATTCTTTGTAATTGGCAACACCTGTCATTACATGGGCGAAAAGAATGTATAATACAGTGCAAATGGCGAGAGATCCCAAAATGCCAATCGGCATGTTTTTCTTTGGGTTTATTGTTTCCTGTGCAGCGGTACTTACTGCATCAAACCCGATATAGGCAAAAAATACAATGGCTGCTGCCCTTATAATTCCCCCAAATCCATGATTAAAGAATCCTTCATGGCCTGGTTCCGTAGAGGGTATCAGGTATGGGTCATAATTACCAGTATTGATATACTGCCAGCCAAGAATAATAAATACTAAAACTACTGTTACTTTTAGGCCAACAATAATAGCATTTACAAAAGCACTTTCTTTAGTACCTCTTATCAAGAGCAAACTCATTAAAACAATAATGAAAACAGCAGGAAGATTAATAATTCCGCCATCCCATGGGCCAGCAGTTATTTCATTAGGTAAATGAATATTTAAGCCAGCTAAAAATTTAACTAAATAGCCGCTCCAACTGATACCGACCGTTGCAGCGCCTACTGCATATTCCAGCACCAAATCCCAACCAATAATCCAGGCGATAAACTCACCCATTGTAGCATAAGAATAGGTATAAGCACTTCCGGCCACAGGTATCATACTGGCAAATTCTGCATAGCACAATCCTGCAAACAAACAACCCAAACCTGCCACTACAAAGGAGAGGGTAATAGCAGGACCTGCATGGTTAGCAGCCGCCATACCTGTAATGGAAAACAGACCAGCACCAATGATAGCACCAATGCCTAAGGCAATCAAACCCTTGGCACCCAAAGTTCTTTTCAGTGTATGTGTTCCGGTTTCGGCTGCTTCATTCATTAAAGCATCCATCGGTTTTCTGACAAATAAACTCATATGTTGGTTTT
>JAWXCO010000042.1:0-18333 GCA_034408705.1 Bacteroidota bacterium | reverse complement strand
TTCGTATAAACTTTTCGAATAACAAGCCATTTCGTCCCCTCCAGCGGAGGGGCAGAGGAGTTTTCGCGTAAGACACTTTGCGAAGGGGGTGGGTCAGATAAAAACGACAAGCAATATCTATCGTAAGTAACTGAAATGTTCGTATAAACTTTTCGAATAACAAGTCTTTTCGTCCCCTCCAGCGGAGGGGCAGAGGAGTTTTCGCATTAGACACTTTGCGAAAGGGGTGGGTCAGATGAAAACGACAAGCAATATCTATCGATGTAACTGAAATGTTCGTATAAATTTTTCGAATAACAAGTCTTTTCGTCCCCTCCAGCGGAGGGGCAAAGGAGTTTTCGCGTAAGACACTTTGCGAAAGGGGTGGGTCAGATAAAACGACATGCGAAATCTACCTGATTTGAAATGCCCCCATTTTCTTTTAAGCCTGCACCACCAATCCCTATTTTTGTAGTATGGAAAAAGGAAGTCCTATCGGTGTCTTTGATTCAGGCTTTGGCGGTCTGACTGTGCTAAAAGAAATCGTTCACCAACTTCCGCAATACGATTATTTATACCTTGGTGATAATGCAAGGGCTCCTTACGGTAATCGTTCCTTTGAAACCGTGTATCATTATACGCTGCAATGTGTAAACTGGTTTTTTCAGCAGGGCTGTTCACTGGTTATTTTGGCCTGTAACACCGCCTCTGCCAAAGCACTGCGAACGATCCAGCAAAACGATTTACCTAAAATAGCACCCCATAAAAGGGTGTTGGGTGTAATCAGACCCACTGCAGAGATCATTGGCAATTTTTCTGACACAAAAAGTGTAGGCATATTAGCAACCAATGGAACGGTAGCATCTGAATCCTACCCGATGGAAATTGCCAAATTTTTTCCGGACTTAAAAGTGTTCCAGGAAGCCTGCCCCATGTGGGTTCCCCTGGTAGAAAATGAAGAGTATCAAAACCATGGAGCCGATTTTTTCGTCAAAAAAAACCTTCATACTATTTTTGAAAAAGGGGAAAATATTGATGTCATTCTCCTCGCCTGCACGCATTACCCCTTGCTGAAAGAAAAAATTGAAGAATACCTGCCTATCGGTGTAAAGTTGATCTCACAGGGAGAAATAGTGGCCGCAAGCCTGGCCGATTATTTAAACCGGCATCCGGAGATGGAGACCCTTTGCAGTAAAAATGGGCAACGCAATTTTTATACGACGGATTCCACGACGGATTTTGATAGTCATGCCAGTATCTTTTATGGCGAGGCCGTCAGTTCACAACATGTGGAACTGGGCGCATGAAAGCCCTGATTATCAGGGAGCTTTAAAAATCATCAAATTTCACTGTTTTGAACCCTGACTTATGGCTTGCTTCCCTTACCTTTGCCGTCCTTTCACAAACAGCGGATGTGGTGATTTGCTGGTGAAGTTTGAAACCTGAACTGTTCTCCTCCGAAAGGAGTCAGGAGTCCTTCGGAGCGGTTCGTATTTCATAAAAGTGAAAAAAGTATAAAACAATGAAACGTACATTCCAACCTCATCGTAAGCGTCGTAAAACCGTTCATGGATTCCGTAAACGTATGGCAAGTGCCAACGGACGTAAAGTACTGGCAAGTCGCCGTGCAAAAGGCCGACATAAGCTGACTGTTTCTGATGAGAGTAAACTGAAATAAAAAACCAATTCCGCTTTAGCGGACTTTATGTTGTAATATTTGATAGCTCCGCCTTGCGGGGCTATTTTTGTTTTTGCGGCTACCGCATTTACCCCTGTTCTTACTGTATAATCAACCTGTGGCTAAACAATTTACTTTAGGAAAAGAAGAGCGGCTGAAAAGCCGGAAGCAAACTGAATTGTTGTTCAGCGGGGGTAAAAAATTTACGATCCTTCCTTTCCGTGTTCATTATTCCCTCAGCAAAGATGAAAAGGGAGGAATTCAATTTGGCACAGGTGCCGGTAAAAGAAATTTTAAAAAGGCTGTTGATCGAAACCGAATCAAACGATTGATGCGGGAAGCCTACCGTCTTCAAAAAATACCGTTGCAGGAATTAGTAGCAGTACATCATCAACAGCTAACCGTATTTTTTATTTACAATGGGAAAGAATTGCCAGCCTATAAAGAAGTGTACGGGAAGATGGGGCAATGCCTGGGTAAACTTTGCAACCTCATCAGCGAGAAAAAATGAAAGCAGTTCTTCGCATATTAAGCCTTCCTTTTATCCTGCTGATAAAGATTTACCAGTTGGTTATTTCTCCCTGGCTGGGCCCCAGGTGCCGCTATACGCCCACCTGTTCGCATTATGCTGCGGAAGCTTTAAAAAAGCACGGTGTGTTGAAGGGAATGTGGTTGGCAATCAAAAGAATAAGCCGTTGCCATCCCTGGGGTGGAAGTGGCTATGACCCCGTTCCCTGATGAGCTTTTTTTATTTTTAGAAAATATGTCTATTTTGTAGTGGTCAGGAGGCAATTCCTCTCTTACAAAAACAATTAGAATTTAAACCGAAAACAACTTAACATGAAAAAAAATTTCCTTTCAATAGCTATATTGGCTGTTGTAATAATGCTGTCATCCTGTGGCGGATCTTCCTCTTCTTTTGAAGGTGATGTAAAGAAAATGGCAGATTACCGTTGCAAGAAACAACTCTTGCAGGCAAAAGATCCAGGCGATGAGAAAGCCAAAAAAGAGCTGGAAGACCTTGAAAAAGAAATGGATGCTTTTGGTGACAAGATGAGAAAAAAATACGAGGAAAAGAAAGATGATAAAGACATGGAGGCAAAAGCAGAAAAGATCTTGAAAGAAGTAATGGAAAAATGTAAATAACCTGTTGTACATATAAGGAAGCCCTTCTACGTATTGTAGAAGTGTTTCTTGTTACTGCGCTTTGGTGCGTGTCTCACGCACCAAAGCGCAGAAGCCCTTCAATTACTGGTGAAGGGCTTCTTTAATTATACTATGATTGTACTTACTTATGCAGCGTCAAATCTTGCGGCTACTTTATTCCAGTTGATTACATTCCAGATAGCAGCGAGGTAATCCGGGCGTTTATTCTGGTATTTCAGGTAATAAGCATGCTCCCAAACGTCCACGCCTAAAACAGGTGTGCCTTTCACTTCTGCTACATCCATCAATGGATTATCCTGGTTAGGAGTAGAAGAAATTTCCAGTTTACCGTCTTTCACGATCAGCCAAACCCAACCACTGCCAAAACGGCCTACACCACCCGCACCGAATTTCGTTTTGAACTCATCAAATGAACCAAATGCAGCTGTGATGGCATCCGCCAATTTTCCTGAAGGGGCATTCACCACATCTGCAGCACCTGGCTTGGCCAGGCTCTCCCAGAAAAATGTATGATTCCAATGACCACCACCGTTATTACGAACGGCAGGAGAAATAGAGCCAGCGACTGCTACTAATTCTTCCAATGATTTATTCTCATTAGGAGAACCTGCAATAGCTTTATTCAGGTTGTCAACATAAGCTTGATGATGTTTTCCATGGTGTATCTGCATGGTCAGGGTGTCGATATGCGGTTCCAGTGCATCGTGTGCATAAGGAAGAGGTGCTAATGTAAATGCCATAATAGTAAAAGTTTAATTGTTAATATGCTTTTGTAGGGATAACAAAAGTAAGAAGACGGGGTTTAATATAAAGAAAGGACTACGGATTTGTTTATTAATTCGAAACCGTTTTTTTCAGGCGGTTGAGCTTTTTCCCTTTTTCGGTAAAAGTTTCTACAATTCCACGGGTTTCCAGGTCAGGCCGGATAGAAATAGTGTACCAGGAAATTGATTTATTAATTCCGATAGCTATCGGAACTGGTATTTTCTTGCTGATGATCTTAACCACATCTTCGGTGAGTTTCGTAAAAATTTTTCCTTTACTTCCCTTCAGGCTGAGCAGGATGGCAGCTTTGAAAGGTTGGTAGATCGTTTCATCAATAGAAAACTTCCTGCCTGTCCGGGGATGGGTGGTCGTAGTTTTTTAGGAATGAGTTTGCTGGCCATACTCACCTTTTGTTTTTAAAAAAATCTTTCATCAGCCGGGCACACTCTTCCTGCAATACACCCCGTATCAACTCTGTTTTGGGATGAAAAGGCCAGTTAGCCCCGGCAGTTTTTTTATAGCCGTTCTTTTCATCATCGGCACCGTAAACGACCTTGCCGATCTTACTCCAATAAATTGCCCCCGCACACATAAAACAAGGTTCAACGGTAACATATAACGCGGCTTCGGGTAAGTATTTACTGCCAAGCGAATTAAAAGCAGAAGTGAGGGCGATCATCTCCGCATGGGCCGTAGGATCGTTCAACCGCTCGGTCATATTATGTCCCCGCGCAATGATCTTCTCATTCATTACTACTACGGCACCGATAGGTATCTCCTCATCGGCAAAAGCATTTTTAGCTTCTTTCAGTGCCTGCAGCATGTAGTATTCGTCTGTCATCGCAATAGAATGACAACTAAGTTACTTAATTAAAATATCCTGTCATTGAGAGCAGCAGGATGTTTTTAGTAGAAAAGAATTATTCCAGGGAAAGCAGTATTGGAAAAAGTGGCATAACCGGGCTACTGCCAGGTCAGATACCGGGTTTCAAAAAATTAAACGAAAATGCCATTTTGCATTATAATAGTACCTTGGAGAAAATTTTCTTCATGGCATCTTATAACGAAGCATTGACAAAGCTCAGCAGCTATTTCCAGGGTGGCGCTACCCGTAGCTATACGTTCAGGAAAGAACAGCTAAAGAAATTGAAAACTGCTATCCTGGATCACGAACAGGACCTGTATGATGCTTTATACGCCGACCTGAAAAAAAGCCCCGAGGAAGTTTGGGCTACGGAGACCGGGATGGTATTAGCTGAATTGAATACTGCTATCAAAAACCTGCGTGATTGGATGGAACCGGAAAAGGTGACGACCAACCTCCTGAATCTTCCCTCCAGCAGTAAGATTCTGAAAGAACCAATGGGAGTTGTATTAATCATCGGCCCCTGGAATTATCCTTTTCAATTATTGATCAACCCATTGATAGGTGCCATTGCGGCGGGAAATTGCGTGGTGTTGAAACCGAGTGAATTTGCGCCTGCAACAGATGCAGTAATGCATAAAATTATTACCGCTACTTTTTCCAATGAATATATTTTATATGTACAGGGCGATGGGGCAGCAGTGATCCCGGAGATGATGAACCATTTTTCTTTTGATCATGTGTTTTATACCGGCAGCACCGCTGTAGGGAAGATCATTTATAAAATGGCTGCCGAACGTCTGGTACCGGTCACGCTGGAACTGGGTGGCAAAAGCCCCTGCGTTGTGGAAGAAGATGCGAATATTTCCGTTGCGGCCCGCCGGATTGCTATGACAAAATTTTCCAATGCCGGGCAAATGTGCGTGGCACCTGATTATGTATTGGTGCATGCTTCCGTAAAAGACAAGCTCGTTACGGCTTTAAAAGAAGCGATCGTAAAATTTTTTACGGATAAACCGGAAGACAGCTACAGTTATGGGAAAATAATCAATGCAAAACAGTTTGATCGTATTACGGGCTATTTATCGCAGGGTACTATTGCTTGTGGCGGGAGGACGAACAAAGAAAAATTATTTATTGAGCCCACAGTATTGACCGATATTTCGATGAATGGTTCTATTATGAAAGATGAAATATTCGGGCCGGTACTCCCTGTGATTTCGTTTACTTCGATGGAAGAAGCAAAAGCGATCATACAGGAGAATCCCAATCCCTTATCCTTTTATATTTATACTTCCAGCACCAAAAAGGAAAAAGAATGGCTGGAAGCTATACCGGCGGGGGGTAGTTGTGTCAATAATTCGAGCTGGCATTTAACCAATCATCATTTACCATTCGGTGGCAGAGGTTTTAGTGGTACAGGTTCTTATCATGGTAAATACTCTTTTGAAACCTTCAGCCATAAGAAGGCGGTTATGAAAACCCCCACCTGGTTTGACCCGAACATCAAATATCCGCCGTTCAAAGGCAAACTAAAACTGTTTAAATGGGTAATAAAATAAACCAATGAAGCCGAAATAAATAAAATAAACAGATGAAAAAACTAAAACGGTTTGTAATTGTTTTTTTGATATTTATTACCGCCTTTGTGGTCTATGTGGAAATTGTAAATCGTAATTCAAAAAATATGACGTACCGCCAGAAAGTAATGAAAGCAGCTTACCCGGTGATTATGTGGCTTACCAAACTCACCGGTAAAAACACAAAAGAATTGTCAGGTAATAAGCAGCCACCGGTTTCTTTTTATACCTTAAAAGGAATACTGAATAATGGGGATACCCTGGATTTTTCCAGCTTGCAGGGAAAAAAAGTAATGGTGGTCAACACTGCCAGCGATTGCGGATACACCAATCAATATACCGATTTGCAAAAGCTGGCCGATACGTACAAAGATCAACTGGTTGTGATCGGGTTCCCGGCCAACGATTTTAAAGAACAGGAAAAAGGAAGCGATGCGGAGATCGCCCAATTCTGTAAAGCGAATTATGGGGTAAGCTTTCCCCTGATGAAGAAGAGTGGTGTTATTAAATCAGCCCAACAAAACCTGGTTTACCAATGGCTGACCGACTCTGCTAAAAACGGGTGGAATGATAAATCACCGACATGGAATTTTACCAAGTATATCATTAATGAAAAAGGGATACTGACCAATTATTTCGGTTCATCTATTTCTCCCATGAGCAACGATGTACTGAACGTCATTAAAGAATAACTGCTTAATTCATGTTTACCAAAACCGATATCGAGAAATACTTCAATGCTGAAAAGCAGAAGAGTCTTTTGTTTGTCTTTATTGGAGTGGCAGGAATTGTTACTGCTGTTGTATTTTTCTTTTTTCTGAAAACAAATTTTCATAAAGGAGCAGCCATTCCATTATTGCTGATTGGGCTACTACTTGCTATAGTTGGTTATACAGTTTACAAAAGAAGCGACGGAGACCGGCAAAGAAACGTGTATACCTATGATATGAATCCGTCCGGGCTGAAGGAAAAGGAATTACCGAGAATGAAAACGGTGCTGAAAAATTTTGTTATTTACCGGTACACCGAAATTGCACTCCTCGTAGCCGGTCTGGTTCTCTATATTTATTTTGTACGGGATATCAGGAATGATTTCTGGAGAGGACTTGGTATTGCCCTGGCAGTAATGGCCCTTTTAGCGTTGGTAGCTGATTTTTTCGCTGAAAAAAGAGGAAAGACTTATACAAAAGGCATCGAATCATTTATACAGGGTAAGGCATGAGTTACAATGATATAATCGGTACGCTGGGGGTTGGTTTGATACTACTGGCTTATTTCTGTAATACGTTTGGCTGGATCAATGGGAAGAGTAAATTATTTTTCCTGCTCAATATCGTGGGGGCTGGATTGGCCTGCTATGCTTCTTATCTTATCAACTACTGGCCTTTCGTTATCCTGGAAGGAACCTGGTTTTTGGTGTCAATATATGGATTAATAAAAACAAAGAATTAGAACTGATACTTCGGTACAGTCTCAGTTTGAATTGCTGCGGTATAGAAGATAAACCACAGCGACACCGGGAACAGGGAGGTGCACGGAGTTTCTCTGTGCTGCTTGGTGGGTGCTGTGTCTCTGTGGTTCAGAAAATTTGAAACTGAGATAATACTGATACTTGGATTGGTTCTGCTAATGTGTGTTAATCCGTGTAACCTGCGGTTATATTTATTACACCGGGCATTTTTCATGGTAGTTCATCAACTCGATCGGCGTCTTCTCAAATTCATAGCCGCCATAAGTGCTGGCAATATCATCAAACACAGCGTTTATTTCTTCTTCGGTAGTCAATGTCACAAGTTTATTGCGGAATTCTTTGATATTGGGAAGCCCCTTTAAATAATTGGCATAATGCCTGCGCATTTCATTGATACCGACAATCGGGTTTTTCCATTCGATCGATTTGCGAAGATGTTTGCGGCAAACAAATAAGCGTTCTTCAATGGTAGGAGGAGCTAGGTGTTCTCCTGTTTTTACAAAATGCTTTATCTCGTTAAAGATCCAGGGATAACCGATCGCTGCACGGCCGATCATGACTCCATCTACTCCATACCGGTTATTGTACTCGATCGCTTTCTCAGGCGAATCAATATCACCATTACCAAATATGGGGATCTTTATTCTTGGATTATTTTTTACCTTACCGATAAGGGTCCAGTCTGCCTCTCCTTTATACATCTGGCAGCGGGTACGGCCATGTATGGCCAATGCCTGTATACCCACATCCTGTAATCGTTCGGCTACTTCTTCTATGTTTCTTGTTTTATCATCCCAGCCCAGTCTTGTTTTTACGGTAACGGGTAAGGAGGTTGATTTGACAACGGCTGATGTGAGCCGCACCATCAGGTCAATATCTTTTAATACACCGGCACCGGCACCTTTCAGTGCTACTTTTTTTACCGGGCAGCCAAAATTGATGTCTAAGAGATCAGGATTGGTAACTTCCACGATCCTGGCGGCCATCGCCAGGCTGTCTTCATCCCCGCCAAATATCTGGATACCCACCGGGCGTTCATAATCGAAGATGTCGAGTTTTTTCCTGCTTTTAATAGCATCCCGTATCAGTCCTTCGCTGGAGATGAATTCGGTGTACATCATATCGGCTCCGTTATCCTTGCACACAGCCCTGAACGGCGGGTCGCTGACGTCCTCCATAGGAGCCAGCAAGAGCGGGAAATCAGGAAGTTGTATGTTACCTATCTTTACCATTTTACAGGGTACCTCGCAGCTTTAGCAAAGAAGTACAAACGGCAAATTTACAATCAAATTACCAGAGTTTCTACATGAAAGGTCTATTAAAAACAAAGCCGCCACTTACACAATTCGTCATATTGGTCAGCATTGCATTAGCCAGTTTTTTTATCCTTGGGCTGATCGGAACGGTAATCCTTTCTAACGTAACGGGTATGAGCTTTGAGGCCATGAGTGATTCATCAAAATGGGATTATAATAGTACTACCCTGGTAACTATGATCCGCGGAATGCAGGTGATCCAGTTTGTGTGTTTATTTCTTATACCCAGTTTTATTTGTGCCCGTCTTTTCAGCACCAATAGCACCAATTACCTTGGATTAAAAAAGCCTTCGGGGATGGCTTACTTCCTGGTGGCCGTTGCGATCATGTTGCTGGCGCTTCCGTTGGTCAATTTCCTGGGAGAGCTCAACCGCAACGTTCAGTTTCCTGCAGGTATAGCCAACTGGATGAAAGAACAAGAGGCCGAAGCGGCTAAAACGATCAAAGCATTATTGTCAAAAGATAGTATCCAGGACCTGATCTTAAATATTGTTTGTATTGCCGGCCTGGCCGCTGTTGGTGAAGAATTATTATTCAGGGGAGTAGCGCAACGCCTGCTTATCAAAATGTTTAAAAGCCCATGGGCAGGTATTATTATCACAGCTTTTATTTTTTCTGCCATGCATGTACAGTTCTATGGCTTTTTGCCAAGATTCGTGCTGGGTATTTTGCTGGGAGCTATTTATTGGTACAGCGGTAGTTTATGGACGGCGATACTGGCCCACTTTGTATATGATGCGTTCCTGATCGTGTTGGTTTATTTTAACCCAGCATCGCTCAACGAAGAAAATGCACTGCAATTATCCACTATTGCGGTAGCAGCCGCCATTAGTTTAGCCCTGGTTATCTTCTTTGTGTTGGGGATGAAAAAGAAATCAACGGTTACTTACCAGGAAGTATATGCAGATGATGCGGTAGCGGTAAAAGATCATCCCTTCTAATTTAAATTATGGCGTTCAACTTCCAGGTATTTAAAACAAGGGCCTTAACGGCTATCGTATTTGCAGTCGTGATGCTGGCAGGGTTGCTTTGGAACCACTGGAGCTTTTTTGTATTGTTTTCCATCATTCATTTTGGTTGCTGGTGGGAATATTTGAAGTTGACAGAGAAGATCCATAACACAGCATTCCATATCTATACCAAACTCGGTTTGATGCTGATGGGTTATGGATTCATGCTCGGAATTTGCCATCCCTTATTTCAAATCGGAGCCTACAGCTTAAAAGATAGTATTGCTTTGCCTGTTTCAGGAGCAGGGTTTGCTATACTGGTTATGGGTATTTTTCAAAAAGATCAGGTAAAGCTGAAAGCTTTTGGTATGGCTTTAACAGGTTTAATTTACATTTCTTTTAGTTGGGGATTGATGCTGGATATTTATGGCTTTGCGATGGACTCAATACATGGTCACCAGGTCTATCCTTATGCCGTACCTGTTACATTTGAAGAATCTCAACGGTATATGCCCTGGCTTTTGCCTGTTGTAATAATTGTATCAATATGGATCAATGATACAATGGCTTATATAGTTGGTTCCCTGATTGGGAGAACACCGCTTACAAAAATTTCTCCCAAGAAAACCTGGGAAGGTACTATCGGTGGAATTATTCTTACTGTTGGGATAGCATTTTTAATCCCGCTCTTATTTGATAAAATTGAAGTAGAGCCGGTTGTTGCTTTAATAGTAGCGGCGGTTACAGCTATCAGTGGAACTTTTGGAGATTTATTTGAATCCAAGCTAAAGCGAATGGCCGGAGTAAAAGACAGCGGCTCTCTACTGCCGGGTCATGGAGGTTTTTTGGACAGGTTTGATTCTTTACTCTTTGCCATTCCCGTAGCGTGGATAGTATTAAAGCCATGTTTATTTGGACCCTGCTAGCAGATATAACCCTCAGCACCCAATAGCCAATCGCCAAACCCCATTCCCCATTTTCCATTTTCCTATATTTGCCGCATGATCATCCATAAAGAAGGCTACAAAACAATTGCTATCAGCACCATCTTGTTTGGTGTGATCAACCTGCTCTCTTTTTATTTTCTAAGTTCCTCACTACCCTGGCTTAGCTGGATCATTTTTATCGGCACACTCGGGCTCTTATTTTTTGTTATTTCTTTTTTTCGTATTCCCAATAGAGTGCTGACGATACAGGATAATGCCATTGTTGCTCCGGCCGATGGTAAAGTAGTAGTGATAGAAGAAGTGCAGGCGGATGAATATTTTACGGATCGCCGCATACAGATCTCTATTTTTATGAGCCCATTGAATGTGCATGTGAATCGCAACCCGGTGACAGGAGAAGTAGTGTACAGCCAGTACCATAAAGGAAAATACCTGGTGGCCTGGCACCCCAAATCCTCTACGGAGAATGAAAGACATTCCGTCGTGTATCGCAAAGACGGAAAAGAAATACTCGTAAAACAAATTGCAGGTGCCGTCGCCAAACGGATTATTAATTATCTCCGACCCGGACAGCAGGTAACACAGACCGCTGAAATGGGATTTATCAAATTCGGCTCAAGAGTGGATCTCCTGCTTCCCCTGGATGCAACCATTCATGCAAAAATTGGTGATAAACCGGAAGGTGGGGTAACGGTGATTGCAAGCTGGTAGAACCTTATCCCTTCCCGAAATTATCGGGATGAGCCAAAAGGAAACTTAGATAAATAATACGTTATTCTTTACCTGGGTTGTTTAAAGAAAAATAGGTTCCATTTCCTTTAGCGAATAAACCGTGTAGGTAGGAAATTTATCATTCACCATCACCGGTTCTTTTGTCAGGTGGTTCACATGTACCTGGTCGATACCCGCATTGATAGCGCCCAGTATATCTACTTCAATGGTATCACCAATCATGATGCTTTCTTCAGGGTTTGCACCAGCCTTTCGAAACGCATAGTCAAATATTTCTTTCTTCGGTTTCAAACTATTGCTTCCTTCAGATGTGATCACTTCAATAAAATATTTATCCAACCCCGAGTTTTGTAGTTTGCTATGTTGTGTCTTTTCAAAACCATTGGTGATCAAATGAAGCTGGTAATTTTTCTCGGTCAGCTGGTCCAGTATTTCGATTGTGTAGGGAAACAACAGTTTCCGGGTCGGGAGGAGGTCCAGGAAAATATTGCCCATTTCCCGGGACAGTGGTTCATCAGCTATTTTAAAATCCAGTAAGGTCAGCCACATTCTTTTCCACCGGAGTTCATCCACTTTGATATACCCATTACGATAGCGCTCCCAGAGTTTATCGTTATGAACGAGGTAATTCTTATGAAAGAGGGAAAAATCATCAATGCCCTTGGCTTCCAGTTGCAGGTTATCATACAATTCCTGTAGCGTCAGGCGGCTGTTCGCATCAAAATCCCAGAGGGTATGGTCAAGGTCAAAAAAGAGATGTTTGTATTTCATCACCGCAATTTACGATGTAAGTCTATCCGGATTGAGTAAATTACACCAACATTTCTATTTAATACACCAACCTGTTTTTTGTACATGAATATTATTATCACCGGTGCCTCCAAAGGAATTGGGAAAGCGATCGCAGAAATATTTGCCGCTAGCGGGCATGATCTTTTTCTTTGCTCCCGGGGAGAAGTGACTTTATATAAAACGGTAGAAGAATTAATGACCCGCTTTCCGGCGATCACGGTAAAGGCCAAACCTTTTGACCTGAGCAAAAAAGAAGAAGCCATTGCATTTGGCAACTGGTGTTTGTCGTTCGGTATCCCGGATATTGTTGTGAATAATGCCGGTCTATTTGAGCCGGGTAGTGTGCATAATGAACCCGATGGGCTTTTAGAAAGCCAGGTGGCTACCAATCTGTACAGCGCTTATCATGTAACCAGAACTGTTTTACCAGCTATGATAAAAAGCCCTTCGACAGGTTCAGGGCGACATATCTTCAATATATGTTCTATAGCTTCCCTGCATGCGTATGCGAATGGCGGGGCTTATAGTATCAGCAAATTCGCCCTCTATGGTTTCAGCAAGAACCTGCGGGAAGAGATGAAACCGCATGGAATAAAAGTGACCTCCATACTTCCCGGAGCGGTGCTGAGTGATTCCTGGGGCGATTATGATAATTCCACAAAACGGATTATGGAAGCTTCCGATATTGCAAAGATAGTCCTGGCTACTTCACAGCTCTCGATACAGGCCTGCGTTGAGGAGATTGTCATCCGGCCACAATTAGGTGATCTCTGAGCTTCCACGAGGTCAGCCTGACCGCTGAAAGCATGTTTGCCCCTTTAGTAAATTTTAAACCTTTCTTTTAGAAAGCCGTATTACTTTAGCAGGCTTATTCATGAAGAGAACAGTCACCATATTTTTTTTCCTGCTTTTGGTAGTACAAGGGCAGGCACAGCTTAGTTTTAAGACGATCGTACCGCAGCAGCCAGTTATTGCCGGGGAATCATTTCAGGTGCAGTATATTATTGAGGATGGTGATAATACCATGAACGTAAAACCACCGGTCTTCTCCCATTTTCGTTTTGTAGCCGGCCCTCATCTTTATAGGGGTTCTGTGGCCTCGGTGAATGGTAGCAAACCACTCCGTAATGCTGTCTATACGCTTGAAGCAGTGAAACCGGGAAGATTTGTTGTTCAAGGTGCTACCATTATTATCAATGGAAAAACTATCCGCAGTAATGATGCCCTGGTACTGGTTATTTCAAAAGAAGAAGCTGACCGGAAATTCGACAAAGAAAATCGCAACCGGCCGTCTGATTATTTTCTGCGTCCCGGGGAAGATGCTTTCGAAAAGATCAGGCAAAATCTTTTTGTAAAAGTAATGGTGGACAAAAAAGCCTGTTTTGTTGGGGAGCCTGTGCTTGCTACTTTTAAATTATATTCCCGGCTTGAATCTAAATCAGACATTGTAAAAAACCCCGGCTTTTATGGCTTTACAGTGTATGATATGGTGAACCTGTCCGACAAACAGAAAGCGACAGAAAATATAAACGGGAAACTCTTTGATGTACATACGATCCGTAAAGTGCAGTTATATCCTTTACAAGCCGGTGTATTCACCATTGATGCAATGGAAGTAAAGAATAAAGTGGAGTTCTCTAAAAGTGCTGTGAACCGAAAAACAGAACAGGAAATTATAGAAGGGGTGTTGAGTAGCAATGAGAACGAAACCCCGGTGGAAGGGATTGAAGTTTTTGAAACAGACATCAGCACCGCACCGGTTATCATTACTGTAAAACCCGTGCCTGTCAAAAATCAACCCACGGATTTTAATGGAGCAACAGGTCGTTTTACGATTGCGGCAGCACTGGTTAAAAGCAAATTATCGAGAAACGAAGAAGGTTTACTGGCCATTACGGTCAGCGGTAAAGGGAATTTTATACAATTGAGTGCTCCTCCCATACAATGGCCTGCCGGCACGGAATCTTTTGAACCAACGGTAAAAGATGACCTGGATAAAACTTCCAACCCGTTGACCGGCAGCCGTACTTTTCTGTACCTCTTTGTCTGTACGAAGCCAGGAAAGTATCAGCTACCCCGGGTGAGTTTTTCTTTTTTTGATACCGACAGTAATAATTATAAAACCATTGCCACAAAAAATTTAGAATTGCTGGTGGGCAATGAACTCAAAAAGATACAGGTAGCGGAGAAACAACAAGTAGCTATTGGCGAAAAAAGTGAAAAAACTGCCCGTACAACTGGCATTGTTGTGCTGCTGCTGGGGCTGCTGATCCTGTCATATTGGGTCTTCAGGAAAAAGGAACCGGAAACAGTACCACTTATACAGAAAGAAGAGCCAACAGTTTCAGTGAGTAACTTACTCGAACCAGCTTATGCGGCTATTCCGGTTGATGATAATGGGTTTTATTCCATCCTTCATGGCATTATCTGGAAATTTGCCGCCGATAAATTTGCATTATCCGGTAGTGCGATGAGTAAACAAGTGCTGACTTCGAGAATGAAAGAAGCCGGGATAGCCGGTGATATCATTGAAAATTTATTTCAATTGCTCAACGAATGCGAGGCGGGGATGTTTACCAATGCCAGTTTATTGCCCGATAAAAAGCGTATGATGTCAGAAGCCAAAGTCATACTGGAGAAAATAAACGCTTAGTAATAGGCAGGGACAATTATTCCGAATATTTATAACCTACTCCCCTGACAGAATGAAAGTATTTGGGATGGCGGCTGTCCTCTTCAAAATATTTGCGAAAATTGAGGATGAAATTATCAATCGTCCGGGTGGTAGGATACACATTATAGCCCCAGACAGATTGTAATATTTTTTCGCGGGGTACCACTTCGTTTTTATTTTCGATCAGCAGGCGGAGCAACATGGTTTCCTTCTTGCTCAGTTGTATTTTTTCACCCCCGGCTTTGGTAGCTTCCTGTGCTTTGAAATCAACCAGGTTACTGCCAAAACTGTAGGTATCACCGATCGTGGATTTATCCTGCAGCTTTTTATTTTTATTGATCAGTTTATTGACCCGCAGTAACAATTCTTCCAGGTTAAACGGCTTGGTCAGGTAATCATCAGCTCCTTTTTTTAACCCAAGAACCCTGTCAGCGCTGCTGTTTTTAGCACTGAGGATCAAAATGGGTACTTCATTATTGCTTATACGAATAGTTTCAGTTACCGTAATACCATCCATTTCCGGCAGCATCACATCCATAATGATAAGATCGAAATATTCTCCCTGTACGGCTGCCAGAGCAGCTGCTCCATCAAGGGCAGAGGTTACGTCATAGCCTTCCAGCTCCAGGTTCAGCTTCAGGGCTTCGTGGAGATTTTCTTCGTCCTCCACTAATAAGATCGATGCTTTTTGCTCTGTACTCATATTTTAAAAATGACGACAAAATTACTGCCGTGGGGTTCATTGTTTGTCACCGAAATGTCGCCATTATGGCTTTGCACGATTTTACGACAAAGGTACAGTCCCAGGCCGGTACCCTGCGTTTTACGTGTAGCTTCATTCCCGGTGCGGTAAAACTTAGTAAAGATCTTTTTCTTCTCCTCTTCAGCAATACCAGTTCCTTCATCCTTCACCTGCAATTCAATACCCGACCTGTATTTTTTCAATACGGCAGTTACCGGGCTTTCTTTAGGTGAATATTTAATGGCATTTTCCAGGAGGTTATTGATCAGCATTTGCAATAACAGAGCATCGCCTTTTACATCTGCATCCTCTTCTATATCTTCTTTAAATGTCTTGTCAGGAAAACGATTTTTAAAGTCCTGGATACAATCTTTCAGAAGGGTAGAAAGGTCCAGCTCTTCCTGGGAAGATTTATACCCACCCCCTTCCAGTTGGGAAGCGATCAGGATATTATTGGTCAAAAAATTCAACCGGGCGTTTTCATCAAGGGTAATGCGGATTAGTTTTTTTTGCTTGTCAGGTTCGAGGTTGTACTTCTGTAATGTTTCCAGGTTGAGACGGGTTACCGAGATGGGAGTTTTTAATTCGTGGGTCACTGCCATCATAAAATTCTGTTGCTGCTGTTGCAGTTTCAGTTGCTTGCGGACCGAGCGGTAGACAAATGCTGCCCCGATAAAGATCAGGATCAAAAACGTGATTCCCTCCGCAAGGTATTTACCTGTATTTCTCTTAGTTTCTTTATCAATGAAAGCGATTTTATCTGCGAGTTGAAGTACGGATAATGATTCTTTTTCAACATTGATGGATCGGTACTGAAGATCAGCGATCCGTTTATTTTGCTGTTCCAGCGAAATAAACCACCAGGCCAGCGCGGCTACGATATAAAATAAGAGCATCCAGTAGATGAAAGTAGTTCGTCTTAATCGTTTAATGCTGTCACGGGGCATGTTGCAAAGATGGCGTTATTATTTCTTTTCGATCCGGAGCCCCACATTCAGTACATGGTTCAGCGGATTTTCCCGCATGATCTGCTCTACACTGAAGGTATAGTCGCCGGGCTTCCTGAAATAGAATTGGCCGCCTACCGGTGTCAGCGGTATCCGATGTTCATAAATATCGTCCATACCACTGGCCAGCCAGCCTTCATTGTCAGTGGCCAGGCGAAGGTCATATTGAGCGGACTGGGTACTATCGGTGCCGGGCTGTTTTGTATTGAGCTTGATATAAATATTATTGAAGCTGTATTGATCATTATGTCGCAAGATCAAAAAAAGCTGGTAGGGCGATGAAGTATCTTTGATCGTAAATGTAAAAGCGGGTTGATAATTGTTCTTCCAGGAATGCCCGGGAATGGGAACGGATTTTTCGTAAAGGTCAATGGTCGTACAGGAATAAAAGAAGCAGGAAATAAGAAATACGAAGTACGATGTCCGTCGCAATTTTTTCAAACGTATATGTTTTTACAAATGTAATTAAGAAGTTATGATTTCAACGTCCCGAAATCCTCGGCTTTCTTACAACACATTCAGCACCTGCTCCTTCGCCTTCTCCAGCTCATCCTTCATCATTACCACACATTTTTGAATGGTGGAGTCATAGGCTTTGGAACCAGTAGTATTGATCTCCCGGCCCACTTCCTGGAGTATAAAGGAGAGCTTTTTCCCCTTGGCCTCTTCTTTCTCCGCCAACAGTGATTTGAAATAGTCGCAGTGGTTTTTTAATCGCACCTGCTCCTCGGTAATATCTATTTTCTCGATATAATATATAAGCTCCTGCTCTAACCGGTTGCCATCATAGTTTTCCTTGCCCACATTTTCTTCCAGCAGGCGGGTAATACCTTCCCGGATCTTCTGCTGACGCAGGGGCTCCAGTTTGATCACTTCAGCCTGTTGTTTCTCTATATTATTAATACGGAGCAGGAGGTCCTGTTCCATCATAGCGCCTTCATTAATACGGTGATTATTCAGTTTATCGATCGCTCCCTGCAACACTTGCTGAAAATCACTCCATTCTGTGTCGGTCAGGGTCTCGCTGCTGGGGGTAATCACCTCGGGCAGTTTGACCAGGGTGCTGAGAATATGGGAAGGGTCGAGGTTCAGGGCAGCAGAGAGTTCGGCCAGGGGTTTATAATAGGCTTTGGCCAGGTCTGTATTAATGGTAACGGGTTTAGCATTGCCGGTATCCTTCAGGCTGATCATACAGTCTACACTTCCCCGGCTGAGTTTTTCAGAGAGCATCCTGCGGATATCAAATTCAAACGGTTTTAATATGGCCGGCATTTTTAATTGCAGTTCAAATTGTTTCCCGTTGAGTGATTTAATATCCACCAGAAATGTTTTATCTCCTACATTTTTTTCGGCTCTTCCAAAACCGGTCATTGATTTCAGCATGTACGTTTTTTTAATTGCCCCAAAGGTATTTTTAATTATTGACTATTGAAGGAATGAAAGTTAGGGCCAAAGTAGGGGGCCAGTTGAGAATTGTTGATTGATTATTTTATGTTGAAATTTTACCAGCACAATAAACATTTTTCAATGATTGCAGCCTGGTTAAATGATTTTGTTATTTAAGTAATGACATAAAAAAATCCCTCCGTAGTAAGCGAAGGGATAATATATAGATGGGTTAGTAAGTACGGGAAACGAATTTCCCTTCACAATATTAGAAATAATTTC
>JAWXCO010000041.1:0-22284 GCA_034408705.1 Bacteroidota bacterium | reverse complement strand
TAGCAGAAGTAAGGGCTCCAGGCTTACATTCAGATTACAGAATTGCAGAGATAATTTTCAGGTTGCCGCAGATTTTTATAGCATTTTAAAAAAAGATTTTAAAAATATTTCATACGGAGATACTGTCAAAATCAGCATACCCAGCGTTCATGAAAAATATTTGAATAAAGGGAAAAAACTTCTTCAGGTATTTTCTGTAGAAGGGAATCAAAAAATCTATCTGAACTACTATGATTCTATAAGAAAATATAATAGCTTTTTAATGAAGTTTATTATAGGACTATTTCTTATTATCGGCGTAACGGCTCTCTATTACCGGCATAAATCCTTTCCACCAAAAAGAAAACAAACTATGCCTGTGCAATAACAATAGGCAACTTAAAATCAAGCATTCATTTAAAGAAAAACCTAAAAAGTCCATCAACCCCTGCGTAGTAATGCCGAAAAAAAAAGAAACATCGACATTACTACAGTTGAAGTAATTATAAATTACCCTCTACTCTTTTATCAAATCGAATGCTCCGGCTATATATAATTTTCACTTTCTTCATATCCGGATGCAGAGGATTCAGTACAAAATTGTTTTCTTCCGGCATCAGCACACTTGGCACCGTCAATAGCAAATTCTTTTTCCCCAATAAAAAAACATCTCCCGTTTTTTTGGTAAAGGGCCGTATATCCGGCGCATCCCAACCCATAGTAAGTTTTTTGATATCAACCTCTTGTGCCGGTAAGCTATCCGGTACCGAAAGACTGACAAGCATATATTTTTTTTGTTGCAGCATCTTAGCTGGTGTATGCGCCAATGTTTCCAGTAATGCCAGCGAACGGGACGATGCAGCATAGAGTGCATAAAAGCCTTCGCTGTTCCAACGGCCACCAAACAACCTTGCACCATTGCCCGACAGGTCTTCAGCAAAATTTTCCTGAGAAATGCGATACAGTTCCATACAATAAAAATAATTTGAACTTTAGGGTTCTCCCCCTGGGAGAGCAGAGGGGTTAAGAAAAAATGCCTTGCTCCAAACGACCTAATACTTTTAGTACCATCTGAATACCAAAAGAAGTGTCGAGATAATCCAGTGGTGTTTTATTACCTAATGCCATCAACGGGCTATGAATCCATTCTATAAAAGCAGCCTTATTACCAATAACCTCAATGCCCCGTTGTGCAAACGAAGCCAACTCCAAAACCTTTTCTGTTTTTAATGTATCTAATAATTCTGCTTCATCCTTTCGTTGAATATTCCGGTGAGAAGTATGTAACAACCGGCTCATTATTTCCATTGAAATGCCGAGATGTTCAGCCAGGTATTTTAAAGTAGATTTTTTTATCCCTTCACGGGTAATGGCAATTAAATCAAAATCTCCGGCGATTTCTTTCTGCATGGATTTATTACCCCCCAATATCATACGCAGGGTTTCATATTGTACAGCGGCTTCTTCCAGTATATGCAATGGCATTTCTTCTGTTACAGACGGCTTTATTTTTTTTGATTTGACTCCCACTTTTTCCATTTTCACAAATATACGACATTATGGATACGCTAAATCCATTTTGTCGCGATTATTTTTCTTTGCCAAATAGCGGATCCTTCCCCTTCTCCACCGCAATCAGTTTTTCAATCACATAGTAAGTGATAGGGCAAAAAGTAGAATTCTTTAAAGCCAGCGGTTGCCGCTTCAGCATAAAATCATTATCCATGTAGGGAAAACGGGCACAATCGATCGGGCGCACATCGTAAATCCCGCATTTATTATCAGTGCCAAGGAAAGGACAGGGTTTTGTTTTGGTTACATTATCTCCCTCTTCATCCTGCACCAGGTAGGTTTCTTTGAACTCGCCATCTTTGATCCCGAGGTATTTGCTGATCCTTTTGATATCGGGCGGGGTAAACCGGGGAGAATAACTTTTACAGCAATTGGCGCATTGCAGGCAATCAATTTTCTCAAAAGCCTCTTCGTTCAGGTCGGGTAGTTGCCGGAGCACATTATTCTTATTTGCCCGGTGAAGAAACTTTTTATACTCCTTCTGCCGCTCGCCTGATTTCTTTTCCCAGTTAATTAAGATATCCTGTGCCATAGTGCAAGTTACAGGAAGAAGGCGGGAACCTAAGAAAGACCTCGTTAACAGACCAGCCAGGTTTTCGGACTTCCTGACTTTCCGGTTATTAGTTTAGGCATGGTAAAAAAGACCCATTCCATGGCTTATCCACCAGGTTCAACAACTCATTATTATTATGCGTTCCAGCCCGTAACTTTGTCCATCTTTTTACAAAATAAGGAACCCATTTATGAATCTTTTTGAACAACAGGCGAAGGAGTTTATCCCCCGCCATATCGGACCCGATGAAACTGACACAAGGAAAATGCTGAAAAAAATTGGTGTGGAGAATTTAGACCAGTTGATCAGTAATACCGTTCCACCCGCCATTCGCATGGACCATTTGCTGAATATTCCACCGGCGATGAGTGAGCATGAATACCTGAAACATATCAAAGACATATCGCTTAAGAATAAAGTATTTGCGAATTATATCGGCCAGGGTTATTATGACAGTATCACCCCTTCGGTAATATTGCGGAATGTTTTTGAAAACCCGGGTTGGTATACCCAGTATACACCTTACCAGGCAGAGATATCCCAGGGTCGCCTGGAAAGTTTGTTGAACTACCAGACCATGGTAAGTGACTTTACCGGTTTACCCATTGCCAATGCTTCTTTATTGGATGAGGCCACGGCTGCTGCTGAAGCAATGACCATGTTCTTCAATACCCTGAACAAACAGGACCATATTGAGCGACCCAAATTTTTTGTGGACCGGGAAATTTTTCCGCAAACCAAAGATGTATTGTTAACAAGAGCTGTTCCCATAGGTATTGAAATAGTGGAAGGGGATTATAAAACAGCTGTGTTTGATAGTAGTTATTTCGGAGCGATGGTACAATACCCCAATAACAAAGGATCGATAGAAGATTACAGGGATTTTATCCAGGCTGTTCATGCAGCAGGTGCTTATGTAACAATGGCCACAGATCTTCTGGCGCTTACTTTACTGGTTTCACCCGGTGAATTGGGAGCTGATGTAGCTGTAGGCTCCGCCCAGCGTTTTGGCGTGCCACTAGGTTATGGCGGACCCCATGCTGCTTTTATGTCCACCAAGGAAGATTTTAAAAGAAATATCCCCGGCCGTATCATCGGTATCAGCATCGATGCTAAGGGTAACCGGGCTTTGCGGATGGCTTTGCAAACAAGAGAACAACATATCAAACGGGAAAAAGCGACTTCCAATATTTGCACGGCTCAGGCATTGCTGGCCAATATGGCGGCGATGTATGCTGTGTTTCATGGCCCGGATGGATTGAAAAATATCGCCAAAAGAGTAGCCCTCTTAACCCAAACCGTTGCTCATGCTATTGAAGAAAGAGGATTTGAATTGGCAGCAGATAATTTCTTTGATACCATTGTAGTGAAAGTAAAAGATGTAACGACAGTTAAAGAAAAAGCAGAACGCCAGTTTATTAACCTTCGCTATATCGATGCCAACCATATCGGGATTTCGCTGGACGAAACAACCGATATCGCTGATCTCTATGACCTGATCAATTGTTTTGAAAACGATAAAGATCCCGTAGCTTTTGACATTCATCATGATGATGAACTCCATCATATTCCTGCTGCCTTAACCAGGGCCAGCTCTTTTCTTACCCACCCGGTCTTTAATACCCATAAGAGTGAGAGCCAGATGATGCGGTATATTAAAAAACTGGAGAACAAAGATCTTTCCCTGAATACCTCCATGATATCGCTCGGGAGCTGTACCATGAAACTGAACGCCGCTTCTGAAATGATGCCATTGAGCTGGACGAACTGGGGCAAGATCCATCCGTTTGCACCTACTGATCAAACACAGGGGTATAAATATATCATTGATGAACTGGGAAAATATCTTTGCGAAATAACCGCTTTTGATGCCTGCAGCCTTCAGCCCAACAGTGGTGCACAGGGTGAATATGCCGGTCTTTTGACCATTAAAGCCTATCACGATGCCAATGGTGATCACAACAGGAATGTTATGCTGATCCCGATCTCTGCCCATGGCACCAACCCTGCCAGTGCGGTTATGGCGGGTATGAAAGTAGTGGTGGTAAAAGCATTGGAGAATGGTTACATTGATGTAGAAGACCTGAAAGCCAAAGCGGCGCAATACAGTAAAGACCTTTCGGGTATTATGATCACTTATCCCAGCACTTATGGGGTGTATGAGGAAACGGTAAAAGAGATCACCAGCTTTATTCACCAGCATGGTGGACAGGTTTATATGGACGGAGCCAATATGAATGCACAAGTGGGGTTAACCGCTCCCGGCCTGATCGGTGCAGATGTTTGTCACCTGAATTTGCATAAAACATTTGCCATACCTCACGGCGGCGGTGGCCCCGGTATGGGCCCTATTTGCGTAAAAGAACATCTTGCCAAATTCTTACCGGGTCATGTGGAGATTGGAACGGATAAAGCAGTAAGCGCCGCTCCTTATGGAAGTGCCAGTATTTTATTGATCTCCTATGGTTATATCAGGATGCTGGGTAATGAAGGCGTAAAAGCAGCAACAGAATATGCCATACTCAATGCAAACTATATGCGGGCAAGACTGGATGGTGCTTATGATATTCTTTATACCAATAATAACGGGCAATGTGCCCATGAGTTCATCGTTGACCTGCGTCCTTTTAAAAAATCAGCCGAAGTAGAAGCAGAAGATGTTGCCAAAAGATTAATAGACTATGGCTTTCATGCCCCAACCATGAGTTTCCCTGTACCGGGAACGATCATGATCGAACCTACGGAAAGCGAAGACAAAGCTGAGTTGGACCGCTTCTGTGATGCAATGCTTTCTATCCGGGAAGAAATAAAAGCTATTGAAGAAGGAAAGGCAGATAAAAAAGATAATGCTTTAAAGAATGCACCCCATACACAGTTTGTAATAACAGCCGATGAATGGAAACATGCTTATTCAAGGCAGGAAGCAGCCTTCCCCTTGTATTACGTGACCCTCAACAAATTCTGGCCCAGCGTTGCACGGGTGAATAATACACATGGCGACCGAAACCTGATCTGCACCTGTGAGCCTATTGAAAGTTATATGGAATCAGAGGTTTAGTTGTCACCCTGAGTGAAACGAAGGGTGGAACCAGAAGCGTTAATGTTCTTCATCTTAAATAATTGCATCACTTACAAATTCAGTGTAGAAAAGCCCCGCTGGCCGGGGCTTTTCTTTGTGCCGACAGGAACCGAAAAAATTTGCTTTCCCCGCATAATGGTGGTGTTGCTGAACCTTTTAGTAGCGCCAAAGAGGTAGTGAAGAGCTTCTTTTTCGCCCCCGGAGATATAAGTCCGGATATCATTGTGGAAAAACCTCTGTAAAACCTTACCTTTGCAATCTTAATAAATTTATACAAAATACAATGAGCGACAAAAATCAAGGAACTGTAAAGTTCTTCAATTCAGAAAAAGGATTTGGCTTCATCAAACATGATGATTCCAGTAAAGAAACTTTCGTACACGCCAGCGGTCTTATTGATCAGGTGGCAGAAGGCGACAAAGTAGAATTCGACCTGCAGGAAGGCAAGAAAGGCATGAATGCGGTAAATGTAAAAAAGGTAGGCTAAGATATTTTACAACGATAGTTCTGAAACAAAAAGACCCCGCCAGCTGGCAGGGTCTTTTTTTATTTCCAGAGGGGCTAACTTAAAATCTTCTCCGGCCGTTGCCGTTATTGCCGCTATTATTATTTCTACCTCCATTATTGGAGGGCTGTTGGTTACCCGCTTCGCGACGCTCAAACTGGTGGGGTTGTTGAGTTTGCTGTGCTGGCTCCTGTCTCCTTTCTACCGGTTGCCTCGTTTCCACTCTACTCTCGGTTGGCTGACGGGTTTCCTGTCTTCTTTCCATCGGCTGTTCCGGCATTTGACGGGGCTCCTGCCTTCTTTCTACAGGTTGTCTTGTTTCCATTCTTCGCTCTGCAGGCTGACGATTTTCCTGTCTTCTTTCCATTGGTTGCTCCGGCATCTGACGTGGCTCCTGCCTTCTTTCTACAGGTTGCCTTGTTTCCATTCTTCGCTCTGCAGGCTGACGGTTTTCCTGTCTTCTTTCCATTGGCTGTTCCGGCATCTGACGGGGTTCCTGCCTTCTTTCTACAGGTTGCCTTGTTTCCTGTCTTCTTTCCATAGGTTGGCGAACAGGTGTGTTCGTGTTGCCATTGTTATTATCCCTTTCTTCAAAACGGCGGTTATTATTACCGGGGTATGCAGGACTGTTAGATCTGTCGGGCCGGTCTGATGGTGTTTCACCCCTTCTGTCCCCGTTACGGTTAGGCAGGTTATTACTATTATTATCATTTCTTTCAAAACGACGGCTGTCTGTATTGCCATTATTGGTCTGTGGCTGTCTCATACCGCCAATATTCCTATCTATCCTTGGGCTATTTTCCGCGTTACGTCCGGCGATCGTATTATTATTCCTGTTACCGGAACTATTATTTCTTCCAAAACCAGCATTACTGTTCCTGTCATAACGTTCGAAGCTGCGGGGACTGAAAGTCCGGTTATTATCCCTGCTTACATTCGGGCGATAGATACTCACTTCATTGTTTCTGAATTGTGTACGACCCGGTGTATAAGATTGACGGAAACGTACCGGGTTAATATTACCGCAATACCTTTCTGCATCATACCTGCGTGGACCAGCTCTGAACCCATAGTTATTACCATAGTGATAGTTGTTACTGATAATAGTGGTGTGATTAATGATCGTCACATTTTGCCTGCGATCTATATAATGATCATAAATGCGGGGCGATGTGATATAACGTCGCGGAGCGAAACACCAGAAATCAACCGGGGGAGCATATCCACCAATATTATAATTGATATTAATGCTGATACCTGGTCGTATTGGAGCCCAGCCATAATAATCACCACCATCTCTCCAGGCTACCCAGGCTGGCGACCATTCATAACCTGGTACCCAGTACCAGCCATAGGAAGGATCATTATCCCATCGGCCATAGTGAAAGGGTGCCCAACCCCAGTCGTAATCGGATACCCACACCCATTCATAGTTGTCACTCCATACCCAGTGACCATTAGTGCTATAAGGGCGAAAATCCTCACCGGCATCGGGTACCCACACATAACCCTGCCCCGGGTAATCAACCCAGCGGCCGTGGGGGCTTAATTCATCATAAAAATCCTGGTAGGAAACATCACGGTCCTGGTCGTAGTCATTATCGAACTGCGCAGAGGCCTTGGAAGGGACAAAGCTGCCCAACGCTATTACCAGCAACAAGGCAGTCATTTTAAAAATACTTTTCATGGGCAATTTTTTTTGTAATAAATAGTCATACGGGAAAATTGTTTAGTGGTTTTCTTCATTTATTACACCCTACTACGACGCTATAATTATGCCATTAAGCTTGTGTAAAACCTTCCAATAAGGCGTTTTAGCAAAACATTGTATAAACCGGGTTACGAAATCATTGCCGGCAAACCGGTGTCCCATTTAACCATTCCGATGACTCCAAACGAACGCTTTACCCGGTGTAAAAAACTGGGGCCTCATTTTCATCTTCATTTGTTTATTTTTATTGGATATTAACCAACCCGGACCAACCGGGCAGACTATGGAATTTGCCGCAATTGATCACCGTTACCTGTTGGTATTGGTCCTTGTGTTGGCTCATTTCATACTCTTTTATTATCATAGCCAAACTGACCAGTTATGTGGATATTCCGGGTAAGAAGTTTTTTGCGTAATACGTTTCGACTTATTACGATCATCCTGATATTCCTGAAACACCTGATCAAAAACTGGTTTTTCCATAGCTGGTTCCGGCGCATTTTTGACCGCAAAGGGAAGCACCTCACCACCCGGCCACAGCGTGTACGAATGATAATAGAAGATCTCGGCCCCACGTTCGTCAAGTTTGGCCAGATACTGGCTGACCGTCCCGACCTTGCTTCTGAACAACTCCGGGATGAATTAAAAAAATTACAGGCTTCTGCCCGGCCTTTTGATAATGACCTGGCCATCCGTATTATTGAAGAAGAGTTGGGAGACCCGATCAAGAAAGTATTTGCCCAATTAGATCCCAAACCACTGGCTTCCGCCTCTATCGGCCAGGTGTACAAAGGCACGCTGCTCACAGGTGAAGAAGTGGTGGTTAAAGTGCAGCGCCCGGCGATCAAGGAAAAAATAAAATTAGACCTGGTGCTGATGAAGATATTAGCACAACAGGCCATTAAATCCTACCCGGAACTGGCCCACTTTAACGTGGTAGGTTTTGTGGAAGATTTTGGTGCCAATATCATGAAGGAGCTTGATTATACAAATGAAGCTTCCAATATGAAAAGGTTTGCGGATATGTTCAAGGATGATGAGACAGTCTATATCCCGCAGGTAGCTTCCCAATATACTTCACAGAAGCTCCTGATCATGGAGTATGTATCCGGTCACCGCCCGGACAACCCGGCAGCATTGAAAGAAGCCGGTTTCAATACCCAGCAAATAGCAGAGAATGGAACCCATATCATTTTAAAGATGATCCTCAAGCATGGTTTCTTTCATGCAGATCCGCATCCCGGTAATATTTTTATTCGGGGCGATAACCAGATCGTACTGATCGATCATGGCATGGCCGCAACACTAAAACCTAAACAGATCCAGGCGCTCATCAATTTCATGCTGGGGTTTGCCAAAAATGATTCCCGCAAACTGACCCGTGCAATATTGAATCTTTGTGACATTTCCTATTTCAAACATTTCGAAGACCTGGAGTTCGAGATCAGCGAAGTGATGAAGCGCTATAGTTATATTTCTTATGAACAGGTGGATATGTCGCAGCTAATGTCGGAAACATTCAAGAACATCATTAAATATGACCTGAAAGTACCTGCCAATCTTTTTATGCTGATCAAGACGATCGCCACTATTCAAAAATTCGGGGAAAACCTTGAAGCCAATATATCACTGGCCGATATGGTGAAGCCCTACGCCATTGATAAGATAAAAGAAAAATTTACCTGGAAATCCATTCTCAACCAGGTGACCAGTGCTGCAGAAGACTATCTCTATTTTGTTGACAAATTTCCCCGGGATGTAAAAGAAGTAATGAGCAACCTGAAACGGGGTGTACTCAAACATGAGATCAATCTCCAGGAAGACAGCTATACCAATAAAGCCATGCGGCAGGGAATTAACCGGCTGGGCTTTGTCTTCTTATTGGGATTGATGTTAATATGTTCCACCTTGCTGATGATGTATAAAGGCGATAAACAGATCATCCGGATCTTCTTTTACACGACGGTGATCGTATCGGGACTTACTGCTTTCCGTTTATTTATTAAAACGAAGTTTAGCTAAGCCATTCTTGCTAGCTTTATGGTCTAACAACAGACTTATATGGACCAGCAAATCATCAACCTCTACGACGAGTATACACATAAACCACTTAGCAGAAATGAATTTCTACGCCGCCTGGCCCTTTTAGCCGGAGGCACTGCAGCTGCGATGACCCTTCTTCCACTGCTGGAAGTAAACTATGTCCATGCGGCCGTTACACCCCAGGAAGACCTGTTTACTGAAAGAATAACTTATCCAGGTGTCAATGGTGATATGCAGGCATATGTAGCAAGACCAAAAGAAACTAAACCGTATGCAACGGTGTTAGTGATACATGAAAACCGTGGGTTGAATGCACATATCGAAGACGTGACCCGTCGTGCTGCCAAAGCAGGGTTTTTGGCCATTGCACCTAATGCTTTGTCTTCACATGGTGGCACACCCGAGAATGAAGATGAAGCCAGAACAAAATTTCAACAACTGAAGGCAGAAGACAACCTGCAGAATTTTATAAAAGTATTCGACTATTTAACCGGCAGAAAGGATAGTAGCGGGGTATTTGGGTGTGTGGGGTTCTGCTGGGGTGGAGCTATGTCAAATAGCCTTGCTGTAAATGTTCCCGCACTGAAAGCAGCCGTTGCATTTTATGGCCGTCAACCTGCAGCTGAAGAGGTGGTAAAAATAAAAGCGGCCGTGCAAACGCATTATGGCAGCTTAGATGAAAGAGTGAATGCTGGTATGGCCGCCTATGAGGATGCGCTAAAGAAAAATAATATTGTTTACGAATCGTATGTATATGAAGGAGCCAATCATGCATTTCATAATGATACGGCCCCGACCCGTTATAATGAAACCGCTGCCAAACTTGCGTGGCAGCGGACGATAGATTTTTTTAATAAATACCTGAAATAAGCATCACACAGCATTTGCTCTTTTCTGTACCACTTTCCAGTCCACCACCTTCCACCAGGCATTGATATAATCGGGCCGGCGGTTCTGGTATTTAAGATAATAAGCATGTTCCCATACATCCAGGCCCAGCAAAGGTGTTCCTTTTAATTCGCTTATATCCATTAACGGATTATCCTGGTTTGGAGAAGAACCTACTAGTAATTTATTATCCGATGTTTTTACCAGCCAGGCCCATCCACTGCCAAACCGGTTTTTACCGGCTTCTGCAAACTGGGTTTTAAACGCCTCAAATGATCCGAAATCCTTAATAAGATTTTTCATCATATCCTCCATGGGCAAATTGGACTCAGCGGGGCTATGCATACTCTTCCAGAAGAATTCGTGATTATAATGTCCCCCTCCGTTATTTCGCATCTTCGGGGAGTATTTTGAAATCTTCCCCAATAAAGAGCTAAGTTTTTCCTTTCCGCTATCTACATTCTCCGCTTTTACCGCATCGGCGAGATTTTTCGCATAGGTAGCTGCATGCTTGGAATAATGTATCTCCATTGTCATCGCATCAATTACCGGGTCAAGGGCTGAATAGGCATAGGGAAGAGGCTGTTGCTCATAGGGAATTTCTTCGCCTGAAGGAGTGACCATGGTGGCCCTGGGGGTAACGCAAGCCCAGGATGGAAGAATAGATGCAGCAATACCTGCTGCCAATCCTGCTCTCCCTGTTGTTTTCAAAAACTCGCGACGGTTATTCGTATTGTCAGACATGATGGGTATATTTTATTTAAAAAATAGTTCTCTAAAATTAAATCTATTTACAAGAACAAGGCCAGTTTGAATATATGTAGTTTGTAAATAAATGACAAAAGGCGAAAAAATACCTCAATCCTTACCTTCGCCCCTCAATGCACCTGAAAGATTATTATAGCATCCTGGAGTTGGAGCCATCGGCGGCATTAACCGATATCAAAAAAGCATACCGGAAACTGGCTTTACAATATCACCCGGATAAAAACCAGAACGATCATAACGCTTCGGCCAGGTTTACTGAAATAAAAGAAGCCTATGAAGTGCTGACCAACCCGGCAAAAAAAGAATACTACTTGCAGCAACGATGGTATAACCAAAGTATCGGTAAAAGAAGAACACAGGAAAGCATCACCCCCGTCAGCATTCTACGACAGGCCCTCGAAGTGGAAAAATATGTATCAAGGCTGGATGTGTTCAGGATGGATAAACCGGGTTTGAAAGATTACCTGCTTGGTCTTTTGCCCGATTCTACCGTTGAACAACTGAAACAATTCAATGAACCCGGAATCATCCGGGAGATCATTACTGTTACGCTCAAAGCTATGGCTGCACTCACTCCTGCTTATACCGCCAATATCATCTTTCAATTGGAAAAACTGGCAGCTGGGGACGAAGGTGCTTGTCATACAGTAAGCGCTTTTGTTCAAAAAACAGCTAAAAAAAGCCGAAGAGAAAAATATTCACTGCTCCTTATTATAGTTGCCACTTTGGTGCTTTGCCTGCTGATTTTTTTTGCGGGCCGTTAGTTCTTCTAACAGGAAAACACAGCGGGAATGGCTGAACGGCTTCACCAATTGGCGGAGTAGTATATTTGCCGCATGCATTATGTTTCCGTAGAAGGATTGACCAAGAGTTATGGCATCCAGCCCTTGTTTTCTAATATTACCTTTCATATTGAAGAAGGCGATAAAATTGCCCTGGTAGCCCGGAATGGAACCGGTAAGTCTACTTTATTAAGAATACTGGCAGGTAAAGAAACTGCTGATGAGGGAAAGTGCTGGGTCAATAAAGATGTGGATGTAGTGCTGTTGGAACAGGAACCTTCTTTTGAAGAAGACAGGTCAGTGCTCGACAATATTTTCTTTCACAACCACCCGATCATCAATGCCATCAAAGAATATGAATTGCTGGAAGAAGAGGGAGACCCTGATAAACTCAGCGATGCCATTATCAAAATGGATGACATCGGTGCATGGGATTTTGACGCCAAAGTAAAATTGGTACTGGATAAGCTGAATATTCATAACCTGCAGCAACCCGTAAAATCATTGAGCGGTGGACAACGGAAAAGAGTGGCGCTTGCCAAGACGCTTATTGATATTGGTTTTGAACACAAACATGTCCTGCTGATCATGGACGAACCGACCAACCACCTGGATGTGGAAATGGTGGAGTGGCTGGAACATTATTTTGACAAAGAAAGGATCACTCTGCTGCTGGTGACCCATGACCGCTATTTTTTAGATGCCGCCTGCAACGAGATCTGGGAAATGGAAGGAAGCACGATTCATGTGCATAAAGGCGATTATCAAAACTACCTGGAAAAGAAAACCGCGAGAATAGAAAATGATATGGCCAGTATTGACAAGGCCAAAAATACCTATCGCCGGGAACTGGAGTGGATGCGCAAACAACCTAAGGCCCGGACCACTAAAAGCAAAAGCCGCCAGGATAATTTTTACGTGGTAGAGAAAAAAGCCAAACAACAAATAGTGGATGAACAGGTGCAGCTGGATATGAAAATGAACAGGTTGGGTGGAAAAGTAGCGGAGCTAAAGAAATTGTATAAAAGCTACGGTGAAAAAATATTATTAAAAGGATTTGATTACACCTTTAAAAAAGGAGAAAGGGTTGGTATTGCAGGCAAGAATGGCACCGGCAAATCCACTTTTATCAATATCCTGCAAGGAATTGAAAAACCTGATAGTGGCAAAGTGAATATTGGTGATACTGTGATCTTTGGGAATTATTCCCAACAGGGGCTTGTTGTAAAGGAAGATATGCGGGTCATTGAATATGTAAAAAATATTGCAGAGCATTTTCCCCTGGCAAGCGGAGGCTCACTAAGTGCGGCACAGTTTCTCCAGTTGTTCTTATTCGATCCTGATAAACAATATACCTATATCAGTAAATTAAGCGGTGGGGAGAGAAGACGATTACACCTGCTCACTGTTTTATTCCGCAATCCCAATTTCCTGATCCTCGACGAACCGACCAATGACCTGGATCTTCCAACACTTGGTGTATTGGAAAATTTTTTAAGTGAGTTTCCCGGTTGCTTATTGATCGTATCACATGACCGTTATTTTATGGATCGCCTCGTTGATCACCTCTTTATCTTTGAAGGCAGCGGTGTTATCAGGGATTTCCCGGGCAATTATTCACAATACCGGGAAGCCATTGGGAATGGCAGCTTGCCGCCGGTTGAAAAGTCCGAAGAAAAAGCTCCTCCCACAGAAAACAATCAACCCGCAGTAACCAGTGCTAAAAGACAGCTTTCTTATAAAGAAAAAAGAGAGTTTGATCTCCTGGGAAAAGAGATTGCTGACCTGGGAGCCGAAAAAGAAACCGTGACGAGGAAACTCAATGACAGCAAAACAGCCTTTGAAGAATTACAGCAGCTTTCTATCCGCATTGGTGAAATAACCCGCCTCCTGGATGAGAAAGAATTGCGCTGGCTGGAGCTGAGTGAACTACAATGATTTTCTGATTACCTTAGAAGTGCAATCACTGAACCTTAACTATGCGTCTCCTCCTCGTTTTATTTTTCTTCCCCGGAAGTATTTATTCTTCTGCAACCAATAAATTGCCGGCTGAAAAGATTCTGCAGGTTATCGTCGACGAGATCGGCACAGTGTCTATTGGCCGTGATACGGTCGGTGCCGATAACCTGGCCCGCTATATCCAGGAAAGACTATTTAAAAGTTATATGGGTACCGGGAAAATGCATTCGAAAATAAAATTTTTGAAGGCCAGCACCAATGTACCGGATATGGTGGCCGAAGTGGTCATTAAAGAAATACAGGATGGTCAGCGAAGAGCATTAAAAGAACTCTGTCTCCAGAAATACAGGAACTTATTTGAGAGTATTAATAAAAAAAAGCAGGCCAAATTAAAAAAGCAATTCCCCGTTCTTTTTCAAACGGAATACCAGTAGCAGGCTTCTACTTCGGTAGAGTGATCACAATTTCAAAGCTATTCGATAAAATCACTATAGGCCCTTCCCACATAATACCTGTATTTTTTTGAATCGAATTTTGTCCCGCATAGTACTGCATGTATAAACCCATTGAACTCTACCTGCTGGGTATGATAAATACCCTGGTTGATGTTTTGCTTAAAAAAGAATTGTATATGCCTGTTTTTACTCTTATAGATAGCCAGGCTGTCAGTACGGTAAGAAGAAAAAATAAAATCATATCGCAATTGTTGTAAGAGCAGGTGGCTCCTGTACCAGGTACCGCCTGTAGTGGATACAACCGGCTTTCCATTGTATAACGCAATGCTGTCATTATATGCAAAGACATTCAAAGCTGTACCTTTTACTTCTTTCAGCCATTGAGCTAGTTTGGGATAATAGCTGCTATCGTATCCATAATTACTGTCAAGGAAACTGATCCGTTTCACCCGGCTGGGAATTGATTCGACTCCCGCCAGGAAACCAAAAATGAAGCTACCACCCCCACTATGTCCATTGAGACAGATACTAATCTCCTTTCCTCTAAATAAATTAGCAAGCGAATCTACCAATTGCGGTATCCTCGTTTTAAAATCGGGATGTCGTTGCTTCCAGGCCGGCCAGCTCTTGTAGTTATTCTCCAGGTAGATGACCACAAAATTACTTTTTTTCATTTGCTGACGGATAAATCCAGTTTGTGCCCGGATATGCTGAATATCAAAATGCCAGTCATCCCCGGGTTGCATTTTCTTTCCCATGGTTTGTTCTGTGGAATTGCCATTGGGCAGGGCAAAAAAAGTGATGTTTGTTCTTTTATGCCGGGAAAAATTGGTAGGCCTGTCGACCGTAATTTTTATATCGCCGTGTACCCGGAAAGAGTCAATAGCATATCCCGTTTGTGAGTAACTGAATGCGCGGCAACCTAAAAAAAGCAAAAAGGTCATTGCTATTGAGTGAAATGAGATAACCATGCTATGAAATTAAAATGATTACAGGAATATAAAAACAAGCTGTAACTCGTAGTTTTACGATGCTGAAATAAATATAAGATAAAAAGCTATTGAAGTTTGCAACTGAAGAAGCAGTGAATTAGATTTGCACTTCCGATTCTCCTCTATCCTTATTGATTCTCCAATTGCCATCTCCTGGAAAACCTGGTTATTATTCACTTTTAAAAAATCAGGTTATGAAAAAAATTCGACTCTTTACAAGTAATGAAAATGTGCAGGCCGGACTGGTCATTGCAGGTTTTATTGTCACGTTCACTTTGCTGGCGATATTTTTTATGAATAAATAAAAAGTTGGATCCGGCCCGGCCTGTGGTTTGCAGGCCAACAACATTCCGGTTACTCCTGGCAGGTTATATTCTTTGTATGGCTTTTTCCAGGAGTTCCCCGGGTGTAATTTTTTGCATGCACTTAAAGTGACCCAGCGGACATTTGTCATACCCAATCTTCGAGCAGGGTCTGCACCAGAGTTTACCCGTTTGCAGGATATCAAATTGCTGGGCACCGGTAAACCTGTTACCGTAGTAGGGATACATACCAAAGGAAGGAACGGTATTACCCCAAAGAGATATAATGGGACGTTTAAAAGCAGCAGCAATATGCATCAGCCCGGTGTCGTTTGTAATAACAAGTTTGGCCTTCCGCACCAGGTCAGCACTTTCATTCAGTTTAAATTTACCACAGGCATTATAGATCCTGACTTTGTCAACAGCCGCAATTTCATTCCCATTAACAGCATCTTCTGGTCCGCCCAATAATATAATGGGATGCTTCATAGCTGCACAAAACTCTTTCCATTTTTCCACGGGCCAGCGTTTAGTAAAATGCGCTGCCCCAATCACACAGGCAATATAGCCTGCATGATGAGAAGCGGGAATATCTTCTCTTTTGGTTTCTTCCTCTTTGGCTATAAAATAATCCAGCCCGGCACCATCATTTTTCACACCGAAAAATTCTACTGTTTTTAAATAGCGGTCAACAATATGCAGTTTCGGTAGCAGGTTGATCTTAAAAGCTGTGTAAAAATATTTTTGGATATTGAGCTTGTAAAACGAAAAGGCTTTTTTCCTTCCCCCGGATCCTGCGGATAACGCATTTTTTACCCGGAGTGTTTTGGTGTTATGATGCAGGTCAATGATATAATCGTAGTCCTCGGTCCTGAGTTCTTCGATCATCAGCTCCCAGCTATGGGCCAGCACATGGATCTTATCGATATAGGGATTATGCGCAACGACTGACCGGAAAGAATCCTTTACTAAAAAATGAATTTCTGCATCCGGCACTTGTTTTTTTAAGCAGCGGATAACAGGTGTGGTGAGGACAATATCACCGATGGAGGAAAAACGTATGATGAGGAATTTCAAGATCTTCCGTTCAACAACAGAAGATTCCGGAACGTGTTCAGTTTGCTCCTTTTTATTTTGCATCGCCGGATAAATTTGTGTTACTGTTTTGATTTTGCTATGGAGGGTGGAACTCCGTTCCGCCTCGTAAACAACGGAACGGAGTTTCGTTATCCACTATTTTTCTACGTAATCTAGGTCTTTATGAAAAGTTTCCTCCGTAAAGTAGGCTGCTATTAAAGTTATTGCCATCACAATAGCGCCTGTTAGTATGGCACTTTGTACAAACGACCAGCCAAGATTTTTCTGAAACAATCCAACAAACATCAGGTTAATAAGGGGTAAAGAGCCTCTCACAAAATTAGGGATCGTGGTAGCGGCAGTTGCCCGCAGATTAGTTCCAAATTGCTCTGCCCCCATTGTTACAAAAATTGCCCAGAATCCAGTACTAAACCCCAATGCCGCACAGGCGATATACATTGAAGTATCATTGTGTATGCTGCCACTAAAAAAGTAAACACCTGATATAATAGCGAACAAGTAAAACAAGTACAATGCTTTTTTTCTGCTTTTAAAATATTGACTCACAAGCCCGACCAAAATGTCTCCAATTGCAATAGCTGCATACGCATACATAATAGCACGGCCCGATTCTATAGCATTTTTTCCATAAAATTCTGTAGCAAACCGATTGCTAAAATTCACCAGGATGCCAATTACAAACCAGGTAGGCAAACCAATAAGAATAGCGAGAATATATTTTTTAAACCGTTTGCTATTATTAAAGAACATGAAGAAATTACCTCTAGAAACTCCCTGTTGTTTTACTTCTTTAAACATTCCACTTTCGGCAACTTTAATCCGCAGAAATAATAATAAAACACCCATGCCTGCACCTATCTTGTAGCACAAACGCCAATCATTATCAGTAAACTTAAAAGTAAAATAAGCGGCCACCGCACCAAATAACCCAATGCCTGCCACTAACGAAGTACCGATGCCTCTTTTAGTTTTCGGAAGTAATTCACTTACTAAGGTAATGCCGGCTCCTAACTCCCCGGCAAGTCCAATACCTGCAACAAATCTTGCGTAAGCGTATTGTTCAACGTTCTGTACAAATCCAGTAAAGAAATTGGCAATTGAATAAAGTATAATAGAACCAAAAAGCACACTTAATCTTCCTTTTTTATCACCCATCACTCCCCAGATAATGCCGCCAATCAGTAACCCCCACATTTGCCAGTTGATAACTTTTGTGCTGGCGGCTATTACTTCCTGCTTTATTGTAAGGTCAACGCCGAGGTCTGATAGACTTGGCTCCCTGACGATAGTAAACAACAACAAATCATAGATATCAACAAAATACCCCAATGCTGCTACAATGACAGCGATATTAAAAATGGAAACGGGCTTTGGCTGATTCATAGACTACAGCTGGTTTTAGCTATTGACCGTTGGTGTTGGATCAGTTGGTTTCTTTTTTCTGCCGGAAATCATTTTAATGATGACCGGGGCAGTGGTAACCAATACAATTCCCAGTACAATTATTTCCAAATGTTCTTTCAGATCAAAACCAAACTGATGATAAATCCATTTCTGCAGGAAAAATCCACCGAGTACCATCGTGCTGACCCAGGCAATAGAGCCGGCGACATTAAAAAAATGGAATTTTTTCTGGTCCATTTTTACGATACCCGCGACAATAGGAGCAAAAGTGCGGATAAAAGGAAGAAACCTTGCCCCGATCACAGCCAGACCACCATGTTTTTCATAAAAATCATGTGCCTGGTGCAGGTATCTTTTCTTGAAAAGGAAACGGTCTCTCCAGTTGTACATGGCAGGACCTACTTTCCGACCGGTCCAATAACCAATTGCATTGCCAGCTATCCCACACAGAGAAATCAATCCAACTAAAAGGAGCAGGTCGAACCAGTAAGAATAAGGATAGTTAAACCCAAAATGCTGTAACACCTGGTAACCCAGTCCGGGTTTGATTGCCCCGGTCTTGGTCGTTATTTCATGAGCAAATATCCCGGTCACAAACAACAGCGAATCGCCGGGAAGGAAAAAACCAACGAACAATCCTGTTTCTGCAAACACTACAAATAACAATAACCACAAGCCACCGTTCTCTACATACCATTGTGGCTGCAATAAATTCGTCCAGTGGAAACTGTCAAGCAAATACATCAACTCCATCGTTACTTCACATTTATTTGATTAATGAACCACAGCATCTGCTGCTTTTTCGTTAAAGGCCAAAGCTTTTTCATCATCGAACTCTCCCTCCCATCTTGCAATAACACAACTGGCCAATGTATTACCAATTACATTCACAGATGTACGGGCCATATCCATTAACTCATCAATTCCATAAATGGCCATGATGGGCCAGAGCGGGAAATGAAAGGTAGCTGCGGTTGCAATCAATATCACCAGTGAAGCTCTCGGTACGGCAGCGACACCTTTACTTGTCAACATCAGGGTCAGGCCGATCATTAATTGTTCGCCAAAAGATAAGTGGATGCCGGCGGCCTGTGCTACGAACACTGAAGCCAGTGATAAGTATAAGGTAGTACCATCCAGGTTGAAGGTATACCCGGTAGGAATAACGAATGAAACGATCTTTCTCGGCACCCCGAATTTTTCCATATTCTCTAATGCCTTGGGCAAAGCAGAATCGGAACTTGTGGTAGCAAAGGCAATCGACACCGGTTCCCGGATGGCCTGTATAAATTTCCGGATCGGAATCTTCGCTACCCATATCGCAACAGGCAGCAAGACCAGAAGTATGAATGCGATTAATGCGAGATAGAGTGTGATCAACAGCAAAGCCAGGTTTTTCAAAATATCAACACCCAAATGTCCAACGGTCACTGCAATAGCAGCTCCTACGCCAAAAGGAGCGAAGTACATAATGATATTGGTGAACTTGAACATTGTTTCCGACAGGCTTTCGGCAAACTCAAGCATTGGTTTCTTCTTCTTCTCATTTAATAAGGCCAGTGCAATACCAAAGATGACACTGAAGAAAACGATCGGCAATACATTTCCCTCATAGATGGATTTAATAATATTCTCCGGAAAAATATCGATGATATGATCCTGCCACCCTTTGGGTGCTGTATCGGGTAATTTCTCGATCAGGCCCTGTGGCACCTGCACACCCGCACTATCCAGAATATTGATGACCTTGGCCTGTAATTGTTTTTCAGAAGACCGGGGCAGTTCTTTTAATAGCTCTTGCGGAATATTGATCCCTTTGCCGGCGCCGGTCATATTGATAGCCAGCAACCCGATCATAAGCGCAATCGTTGTAACGACCTCAAAATATACCAGCGATTTCCAGCCCATCCGGCCCACCTGTTTCAGGTTGGCATGACTGGCAATACCTACTACAAGGGTGGCAAAAAGCAATGGGGCTACAATCGTTTTAACTAAACGAAGGAATATTTTACTTAAAAAAGAAAGTTGCTGGGAGAAGTCCTTAAAGTCGATACCAATTTCAATACCGATGGCCATGGACACAAGGATCCAGGTAGTGAGAGATCTTTTATAGATAGCGAACAGGACCAGGCTGGCGATAAAGACCCAGCGAGTGGTCATTAAACTAGTCTCGGGGAAACTGGCCGCCCCCTGACCATCTAAAAAATGGAGGAGGGCCACAACCGTAAAAAGCACAAGAGCAAGCAGACCGGCTTTTCGTTTATTCATTTTATAAACAGTAAGGCTTCAAAACTAAAGGTTTACTTCCAGATTCTGGCAAATTCCGGCGAACCTCCCTGCTTACCGGCAGTGGATAATTTTACCCCCTCCTGTTAAATAATTAATTACTTTACGCAGCTGAAATATATTGTAGCCAACAAAACCAACCTGCATGTTAAAAAAAATCAACCGGGCCTTTGCCCTACTGGCTTTTATTGTAGTACCTGCCCTCTCTTTTGCGCAGGATGCACTACCCGAAACAAAAAAGGGGCTTGACCAACGCATCAACGAAGCTTTTCAACCTGTTACCGATGCCACTTCTAATGTAGTTTTCTATTCCATTAAAATCGGTAATGTTTCAATCCCTCTTATTGTCATGTTGTTAGCACTTGGGGCTTTGTTTTTTACGCTGATCTTTAAGTTTGTCAACATCCGCCTTTTTGGCCTTGCCATAAAAGTAGTAAGGGGAAAATATGACGACCTTGAAAAAGATGCCATCCCCGTTAAGAGCGGTGCGGTGAATACAGTCGACGGAGACATCGTTGATACCATAAAAAAGGAATCGCACCACGGTGAAGTAAACCATTTCCAGGCATTGGCAACGGCCGTGTCAGGCACGGTTGGTCTAGGAAATATTGCTGGTGTAGCCGTAGCTATAGCTATTGGAGGCCCGGGAGCCACCTTTTGGATGATTGTTTGCGGGCTGATTGGGATGAGCAGCAAATTTGTAGAATGTACTCTCGGAGTAAAATATCGTGACATAGATAAAAATGGTGTGGTATATGGCGGGCCGATGTATTACCTGAAAAAAGGGTTTGCAGAAAAAAACCTGGCCGGTCTAGGTAAAGTGTTGGCCGGTTTATTTGCAATTCTTTGTGTAGGAGGATCATTTGGCGGTGGCAATGCCTTTCAGAGCAACCAGGCAGCACAGCAAATTGTATCGATGACAGGAATGACAGGTAGTTCGGCCGGTTTTATTATTGGTGTTATACTGGCCATCATTACGGGAATCGTAATCATCGGAGGTATTAAAAAAATTGCCACGGTTACGGAAAAGATCGTTCCGTTCATGGCTATTTTATATGTCGTTGCTTCATTAATTATCATTTTTGCCAACTTCAGTTTTATAGATGATGCCTTTCGGATGATATTCACAGAAGCCTTTTCGCCTCGTGCCGGACTTGGTGGTCTGATGGGTGTTTTAATTATTGGCTTCAAAAGAGCCGCTTTCTCCAATGAGGCCGGGGCTGGCTCTGCTTCTATTGCCCACTCAGCTGTAAAAACAAAGTATCCAGCTTCAGAAGGTATTGTTTCGTTACTAGAACCATTTATCGATACGGTAGTTATTTGCACCATGACTGCCCTTGTAATTATTATTTTCAATAAGGACGGGGTCATGTTCCCTTATGGTGGAGATGGCAGAGGGGCCGTTTTATTAAATGAAAGTGGCGTCTCGGTAAGTGGTGTAGATTTAACTTCTATCGCTTATAACCAGGTGATACCGCATTTTTCGTATGTGCTCACCATTGCTATTGTATTATTTGCATTTTCTACCATGATAAGCTGGAGTTACTACGGACTGCAGGCATGGAAATATTTGTTTGGCAGAAGCAAAGCTGCTGATTTATGTTATAAAGTCCTGTTCCTGTTGTTTGTTATAATCGGAGCTTCTGTATCGCTGACTGCTGTAACAGATTTTTCTGATGCGATGATATTAGCAATGGTTTTCCCGAATATGATCGGGTTGCTGTTTCTGTTTCCCCGTGTACGGGAAGAGCTTAATCGCTATCTTACCGCCATTAAAAATTTTAAGAAGTAGATTTTATTAATCATTGTAAAACCAACATATGAGTTTATTTGTCAGAAAACCGATGGATGCTTTAATGAATGAAGCAGCCGAAACCGGAACACATACACTGAAAAGAACTTTGGGTG
>JAWXCO010000040.1:0-26741 GCA_034408705.1 Bacteroidota bacterium | reverse complement strand
TCTTTGTATTTCTCTTTTAGTTTTTTGGCCAGATCCCTGATATCCTTGCTGCTGTACTGCAGATTATATTCTTTATCTGCAAACTGGTCGATACCGATACCGATAAAGCGGATCGTTTCTTTTTGCTTTATTGCCGGCGTGTAATTTACAATCAGGGGCATACGGTAACTTTCGGTACCGTTTACATTGCTGATGGAGGCTTCTATCCGGTTTTCTCCCTGGGAAAGTTTGATGGTAATAGTTGTATCAAAATCATTGCTATTTCTCTTCCGTATGTTAATTCCACGTTGGCCATAAACAGGGATCTCGTTGATCCAAATATTAAATCTATCCAGTTTATATGAACTGTCGAATCCTTTAATATGCAAAACAAGCCGCTCTGCATTCTGGTTATACTTTATTTCGCTCCTGTTTATAAATTCCGTTTGAGGAATACTAAATCCTTCTTTAAAGGATAATGTATCCACTCCCATTCTCCGGATCCTTTTTTGATATGCTTTCCGATAGGCCTCTATTAGGATTGTATCCGGGTGATCAGCCATTTTCATGACCAGGTCTGGCCGGTTATATTTCAGGTCCAATTGCTCGAAGGTTACAACTTTTAAATCCGGCGTCACATAGTATAAAGCCTTTGCAGCATTACGTGAACTCATGTAATAGCCGGAAGGCAGTAAGGTCAAATAATCCTGATCGTTAACTCCGAAGAAGCTAAACAACTCCTTTTCTGTATTAACTTCCCACACTTTAGCCATGTTGTCGGAAGAAATACTAATGAGCCGCTTCTCATTCCCGATATAGTTAACCTGGTTCACCATTCCGGTATGGCCTTTAAATTCCCGGGCCAATCCTCCATCACTTGTCTGCCAGGTTTTTATAGTACCATCCGAAAAAGAAGCCAGTACATGTTTGTGATCGGTACTAAAACGGGCATCGAGTATATTCGCCCTGTACGTTGGAAAATCGGCAATAATTTTTTTGGCTACAATGTCAAGTACTTTTAACCCTCTATTTCCATATCCCGAAACATATAAGAGCCGGCTTCCGCTCAAAAGACATTTAAATCCTATATGCGTATTAGAAACAGCACTTACCTCATCAGCCCAACTCCAGGGAGTTGTTGGGTTTTCGAGGTCCCAAATATTGATGGTACCGTTATTATGCGTGGTAACCAACCTGGTTCGCTCTGTATCAAAACAGGAAAAAAAAGTTTTACTGATAGTTTTATAGGGTTTAGTTTCATTGACTCTAAAAAACTTTATCGTCCCTTCATAATCAAATACTATCAATTGTCCCTTTCCAATAAAAACAACGGAGTCCACTATCTTTCCTATATATACCTGGTTGATTCGGGTGCCGGCATTCCCATCCCAGATATTCATGCTGTCTTTTGAGATCGTGGACACATAATTTCCGTCGGTGCTGAAATCCGTCCTGGTTGTTTCCCGGTCATACATATTTGTTAAGAGGTCTCCGTTAACAGGGTCAAGTATAAATGCACCCCGGTCAGTAGTGCCAATACAGAATTTCTTTGAGTCCGCTGTAAAATGATACTTACCCCGGTAACTGGCCGAAAAAAAATCGATTGGCCTGGCAAGGTTAGGAACCATCAAATCGCCGTTCTCCAGGTTCCAAGTCCTTACCTTGTTGCTTTTTGTAACGGTGACCAGGAATTTGTTATCGGGACTGAAGCTTGAATATTTTACGATATCTCCACCGTTAACAAAAGCTGTAACCAGGTTTCCGTTCCCTGTTTTCCAGATGGATTGTTTGTTATCAGACGTGATTACAAAATATTTATTATCGGGGCTAAAATATGCTTTTTCGTTATCGCCTCCGGATTTCCCTTTTAGTGTAGTGATAGCACTCCCTGTTAAAGGATCCCAGATTGTAGCGGTCTTATCTTGTGAAGTAGTAACAAGATAAGCATCTCCAGGGCCGAATGAGGCAGAAGTTACATATTCGGTATGCGAACTAAGGGTATGAATAGTTCTTCCTTCGGGTAAATTTACAATAACGCACTCATTCGAGTAACTGTCGCTCTTTAAAATCACTTTCGTTTCTTCCTGATTAAATAGCCGCTCATTAAGCTCAAACTCCTGGTAATCTCCTTTGACAGTACAGACCAGTTTGCCGCTCTCGGCACTCCAAATGCGGGCCGAATCTCCATATTCACGTGAAAGAGTGATGATATATTTTGAACGGGGGCTGAACACGGCAGTTTTGGGGTTGCTTTGATAAGTGATTAGTGTGTATAGCAATTTTCCCGTACCAGCATCCCAGAGTTTTACAGACTTGTCTACAGAACTGGTCAGGATATATTTATCATCCGGGCTGAACACCGCCGAAGTAATTGAGTTTTTATGACCTTTTAAAACTATCGTTTCCTGTAGGTTGTCTGTTCGATAAATATGTACAGTTTTATCATTATCAGTTACCAGGAACCGGTCTCCGCTTACATTAAAACTGGCATTGATGCCATAGTAGTTGGGATTATCTCCTTCAATTTTTAGCGCCTTTACTAACTGACCGTCAATGGTATGCCGCAAGTAAATAGAATCATCGCTAGTAATAATGATCGTTTTGCTATCTGGTGTAATAACTCTTTCAGTAAAAGCAGGAAAAGATCCTTTTACGGTATAAAGCAATCGGCCTGATATTGCACTTAATTTTCTAACAGAATCCGCCGAAGTAAAAATGGATTGTCCGTCAGGTGAAAATGTAACAGCATAAATTGGCTTATTATGACCCCCAAGTGTGGCTAAAATTCTTCCAAAAGGAAGTTCCCATATCCTGGCCGTTTTATCATCAGATACAGTTACAATTAATTTATTATCAGGACTGAAAGATGCTAAGCTAATCCTTTTACTATGTCCAATAGGTAACACCAGCTTTAATGGCTGTGCGTGCAACTCTTTAAAAAGGGCCGATAATATAAATAAACAGAGAACAGGAACAACTATTTTTTTCAATTGAATATGTTTTGGTTGACACCAAATAGCTAAAATTAATTACTAATCAGAAACTCCAATCCACCGCAATTGTTTCATTTCTCGAAGTGGGCTTCTGTAATCCTTTGGTCAATTCTTCCACTCTTTCTCCCACGATCTTCTTCAGCTCACTTATTTTCAAGCTGGGATATTTATTCATCGCTTCCAGGATACAATAAGTAAACACCCCATTCTTCAGATCATTTCTTTCCAAAGCAAACTGAGTTCCGGCGGCGGCGGAGATGATGGTGGCGCCGGTGCTTTTACCCACATTCACAAACAGGCTTTGCATGAGTTCAAAACTGTTTTTCAGGCCCAGTTGCCCATCTTTTTTATACGCTACCGGCTTCAACCCTTTAATCAGCGAATCAGAAGATGCATTGAGGGTAACTAAATCTTCTTTATCTACTTCACCGCTATGACAGGCATCGATCAGCATCAGTTTTTTCCTGGCGGGTATACTGTCTAATAGATTTTCCAGTTCTTCATAAGGCAACCCGTTCTCTTCCGGTTTATCAAAATTCACTGAATAAGTTGAAAGGTAATAATCGTACTCTTTGCTCAGCATACCATGACCGGAATAGGCGATGATAACCTTATCATTTTCGGTGGTTTGAAGCAATTTTTTCTTGAGGGATTTTACATTGCTTATCGTCACATTTTTATTGAAAAGGGTGTCGATGATGATATCATCTTTGTATTTTTCTTTTAGTTTTAATGCCAGGTCACGGATATCTTTTGCGCTGTATTTCAGATTATACTGGCTGTCGGTAAATTCATCAATACCGATTCCAACAAAGCGAGTGGTTTGTTTTGGTTGTACAGCTGCTGTATAATTTACAACGAGCGGCATCCGGTAGCTTTCAGTTCCGTTTACATTGGTGACAGAGGTTTCAATTCGGTTTTCTCCGCGGGTGAGTTTGATAGAAACAGTAGTATCAAAACTATTGCTATATCTCTTTTTTAAGCGAACACCCCGTTGCCCATATAGTGGTACTTCATTTATCCATATATTAAAACGATCAAGCTTGTATACGCTATCTATGCCTTTTATATGAAGTTGTACGCTTTCATCTGTACGTTCAAATTGGGTGTCGTCCCTATTGACAAAGTCTGCCGAGGGTACGCTGTATCCTTCTTTAAAGGTTGTTGTATCGACTCCCAGTTTCCTGATTCTTTTCTCCCAGGCTTTCCGGTATGATCTTATCAGACCCGTATCAGCGGTACCGATAGCTTCGAGCACTTTATCTGGCCGGTTATATTTAACGTCTAGTTGTTCGAATGAAATAATTTTCAGATCAGGTGTTGTGTAATGAAGCAATTTACTGGCTTTAGGATTTGCCATATAATAACCGCCGGGGGTGATATTGAATGCATAATCCCTGCCCATCATCAGGAAGCTATACAAAAGCTTTCCGGATGGAAGTTCCCATACCTTACCGGTATTGTCCTCCGATAGCGTCAGTACTTTAGTGGAGTCCGGTAATAATACAACAGCAATAACTCTATTAGTATGACCAATCAATTCCGCGACAGTTTGTAGATTATCGGCCGTGTAAATGGAAACCAATTCTTCGTTAATTCCGAAATAATAATTACCGTTCCTGCTTTTGTCCAGGTTTATTGCATAACCTTTGCGTTTAGTAATACTAGTTCCTTTTTGTGCATCTGCCATCACCAGGTCCCCCATATTGGTAGAATATAAAACAAATTTTTCGTCAAATGACCAGGTGGCATCCCAAATACTATTTTCCACGGAGGCTTTTATTTCTGCCTGTAGTTTATATGTTTTTAAATCCCAGATCCTGAGCATATCATATTGCCAGACTAAAAGCAAGGTTTTATCCGCGTTAAAAAGATATTGTCCATTGGGAATTGTCAGTACCGGTTTTTTCTCTGTTGCTGACCAGACCATGATATTATCAACCGTAAATGCCAGGAAGCGGCTTTCATCAAAAAAACGGACCGGTTCAACAGAGACCAGTTCAAGCTTCATCTTGTTAATAGATATCCCTGTTTCCACATCCGTTACGTCAACTCCATTTTCGCTATACGATATAAATTTTGTTATCGAAGGATTAACCGTAGAGAACCATACCCGCTCATGCATGATCTCTTTTATAAGTTTCCCTGTTCTGGCATCAAAAACACAGGATCCCCAATCGTTGTTAGCGATAAAAAAACGCTTACTGTCTTCGGAAAAAACAAAACTTCCTTCCTGGTACCGGGAGATATTTTGCATTCCCTTTGTGGCTAAATTGGAATTGATATTTTTCAGTGTACCTGCATCCCATAAGCTCACTTCATCCGTCTCATTTTCTTTAACCTGAATCATATACTTTCCATCAGGACTATACACGACATGTTTCACGCTTTTATTGATAAAGTCCAATACAGGCGTGATAAGATTACCCTGTATATTCCATAAATCAGTTTTGTCAGGGGATACTGTAACAATATGTTTATTGCCGGGAGAAATAAAACTGGCTTTAACAGGGTTGGTATATCCTTTTAATGAGGTTAACTGCCGGCCAGTCCTGGTATCCCAGACAAGTACTGTTTTTTTATCGGTACCTGTTCCACTTATTTTATTATCGATACTTTTAAACTGAGCGATAGACAAACTCTCTGTATTTTCCAGTGTGGTGATTGGTTTCCCTGTACTGTTATCAAAAATTTGAACGGCTGCAGCTGTATTGACTACAGATAGACCTCTTATCGAATCGTATGTAATAATTTTACCGGTATAAGGTAAAGTTAGCGGCCTCCCATTGTCTGTATGCCAGGCTTTGGTTATACTTTGATGACCCGTAGTGAATATGGTTTTACTGTCCTGACTGAAATAAATTGATTTTAAACTATAATCATTTCCTGTAAGATCGGCGATAAAACTTCCTTTTTGCAGATCCCACAATTTCGCCGTTCTACTGCCCAATGTTGAGGAGCTGAGCCTTGTTCCATCGGGGCTGACGGTGACGGACACGACCATTTCGGTATTTCCTTCTAATGTAAGCTGTAAAAAACCTGTTTTCGCATCCCATATTTTTATGGTATTATCATACGATGTGGTAATGACCTTATTTCCATCGGGAGTGAACCCCACAGTATTAACAAAAGAACTGTGTCCCGCAAGATTAGCAACCAGGTTCCCTGTGGGCAATTCATATAGTTCAGGAATACGGGAGCGGGAAAGGGTTATCAGTCTTTTGCCATCGAAACTAAAAGCCGCTTTTTGAATTCCCTTGTTTTGGGTTTGTAAAGCCATTAATGGAAGGCCCGTTTCAGCACTTAACAAAAATGCTGTGCCAGATGAAGTACTCACAATTATCATACTACCATCGGGGCTAAACATGGCCAGGTCATTGTAATTCCTGTCGGTCAGGTTCCTGATCAAATAACCTGTTTCTGCATCCCAGAGTTTTACAACCGTATCAAGATTTGCACTGGTCAGTATCCTTTTTCCGGTATGATTAAAGGAAAGGGATTTAATTTTCCCGGTGTGGCCTTTTAGATCGGCCAGCAATTTTCCTGTTGCTGCATCCCAGATCTTAGCGGTCTTATCGTCAGCGGCAGTCACTATTTTTTTCCGATCGGGACTGAATTCAATAAAATTAACCATATCGGTATGCCCTACTGGTAAAACCAGTTTTGGTTGTTGCGCGGAAAGTAGAAAAGAGGATAGAATACAGCCCGTAACCACAAAAAAATTCTTCATCGCTTTCAAGATACTAAATCAATAACAGTTTACCATATACTCCAATCCATTGTAATCATTTCTGTCCTGGATGTGGGCTTCTGCAGCCCATTGGTCAATTCTTCCACTCTTTCACCCACGATCTTCTTCAGTTCACTTATTTTCAGGCTAGGATACTTATTCATCGCTTCCAAAATTGAGTACGTAAATACCCCATTCTTCAAATCATTTCTTTCCAGGGCAAACTGTGTTCCGGCAGCCGCAGAGATGATAGTCGCTCCTGTACTTTTACCCACATTCACAAACAGGCTTTGCATCAGTTCAAAACTGTTTTTTAATCCCAGGTGGCCTTCTTTTTTGTACGCTATCGGTTTTAATCCTTTTATCAATGAATCGGAAGAAGCGTTAAGAGTAATCAAATCTTCTTTATCTACTTCACCACTATGGCAGGCATCTATCAGCATCAATTTTTTCCTGGCAGGGATACTGTCTAACAGATTTTCTAATTCATCATAAGGCAATCCATTTTCTTCAGGCTTATCAAAATTAACAGCATAAGTGGAGAGATAATAATCATAGTCTTTACTTAACATACCATGACCGGAATAAGCAATAATCACTTTGTCATTCTCATTGGTTTTGAATAGTTCTGTTTTCAGCAATTTTACATTGCTGACCGTTACGTTTTGATTGAACAGAGTATCAATGATAATATTCGTTCCGTATTTTTCTTTCAGCCTGGCAGCTAAGTCCCGGATATCTTTGGCGCTATATTGCAGGTTGTATTTATTATCTGCAAACTGGTCAATACCGATTCCGATGAAACGGGTTGATTCTTTAACAGGATTCGCAAGGGTATATTTTACTCGCAACGGTATGCGATAGCTTTCCGTTCCATTTACGTTGGTGATTGACGTTTCAATCCGGTTCTCTCCCTGGGATAATTTGATGGTAATGATAGTATCAAAATCGTTTCTGTTTTTTTTCCGGATGCTGATACCCCGCTGGCCATAAACTGGTACTTCATTTACCCATATATTGAACCGGTCGAGTTTGTAAGTGCTGTCTATTCCCCTTATATGCAGCGTTAGTTTTCTATCCTTTTGTTCATATTCAATATTATCACGGTTTACAAAATCTGCTTCGGGTACACTGTAACCATCCCTGAATGCTGTGGTATCAATACCTAATTTCTTAATTCTTTTTTCCCAGGCTTTACGGTAGCTTTTTATTAATGCTGTATCGGTGTTGCCAATAGCTTCGAGTACTTTATCGGGCCGGTTGTATTTAATATCTAATTGTTCAAAACTGATGATCTGGGATCTTTTTACATAATATAATAATTGGGCTCCCTTCTGAGTACACATATAATAACCTGAAGGAATCTGATACAAATAATCGCTGCTGTCAAGAGCCAAAAAACTGTAAATAAGTTTGCCATTGTCTGCATTCAAAACCTTAGCAAAATTTCCGGAGGCAACCAGGATTTTTTTCCCGCCCGGACTGAATACAGCATTATTTATCCATTCATTGTTAGTTGCAAGATCAAATAGCAGATTTCCATTATTTGCATCCCATATTTTTGCAATGCCCTCCGTCTCAGAGGTCCCAATGATTTTTTTTCCGTCCGGGCTGAATTGAATATTACGAAGTGAGAAATGCTGCATTTTGAGATCAACAAGAAGTTTACCGTTGGTTGCATCCCAAATCCTGGCAGTTGTATCACCGGAAGTTGAGGCAATTTTTTTGCCGTCGGGGCTGTAGTTTACAGCTGCAAACCACATTCTTTCTTTTAAACTAAAAAGAAGTTTACCGCTATGTACATCCCAGGTTCTGGCAACAGAGTCTTTTGAAATGGTAAGAATTTTTTCGCCATCGGGACTAAACATTGCCGACCATGCAAACTCTTTCAGATCCACCAGTAAATTGTCATTGGCTGCATCCCATATTCTCACTGTACTATCACGGGACGCAGTAACAATTTTGCTCCCATCCGGACTGAATTCGGCAGAATAAACCTCCCACTTATTCCCTTTCATTTCATCCAGCAGGCTTCCGTTATCAGCATCCCATATTCTGACAGGAGGATCAGTTGTGGAATTAGTGATTATTTTTTTTCCATCGGTACTAAAATGGGCCTTCGTCAACCAGCGAAATTCTTTTAAGCCTACTAACAATTTTCCATTCACGGCATCCCATATTTTTCCTTCCTTTAATGTATATGTAAGAATTTTTTTTCCGCCCGGGTAAAATTGAGCGGACCTGGTATCATTCATAGAATTGGTATCATTTTTTAGGCCGGCTAAATCAGCCTCTAATTTCCCATTAACATCATCCCAGATTCTTACCATTCCATTCCCGGACAGGGTAATAATTTTTTCACTGTCCGGACTGTATTGGACAGATTTGACAGTACTTGTATGACCTGATAAATTAAATAATAAATTGCCATTCATTCCATTCCAAATACTGGCCGGCCCCCACAACAGCGTAGAAATTATTTTTTTTCCATCCGGGCTAAACATTGCTGACATGACTGCTTCACTACTATTTCCCAAGTCTACCAATAATTTTCCATTACCTGCATCCCATATCTTTATATTGTAACCATGAAAATTTACCAGCTTATCCATTGATACTGTTACAATTTTTTTCCCGTCGGGGCTAAACCATGCCACTTTTGCCCATGAACTATCTCCATTAAGGTTAACCAGCATTTTTCCAGTAAGTGCATCCCATATTACAGCCGGCCCGAATAGAGAACTGGTAACAATTTTTTTTTGATCCGGGCTAAATTGTACATTCATCACCCAACCGCTATTTACTATAATATCAAGGAGGAGATGCCCATTAGCAACATCCCATATTTTTACAGCTCCATTATCTGAAGCAGTGATGGCCTTTTTACTATCAGGGCTAAATTCAGCAGATTCGATATCAGCTGCATGCCCTTTAAGAGTAGCCAAATGATTGTAGGTAATTCCATCCCACATCGTACCAGTACTATCCGGAGAAATAGTAATTATTTTTTTTCCATCCGGACTAAATTGAGCGGATTTGGAACCTCCATTGCTTTGTGCAGTTAGATTGGCCAGCAATTGGCCATTGCTTGCATCCCATACTGCGGCTGAACTATTCCAGGAACCGGTAACAATATTTTTCCCAACCGGGCTAAACCGGGCTGAACTGATCTCTTTATTTGTGTACTTATTAAGAGTAACGAGGAGTTCTCCTGAAATTGCATCCCAAATCATGGCCGTACTATCCGACGCAGCCGTAACAATCTTTTTCCCGTCAGGGCTAAATTCAGCCGATACAATATCAGCCGTATGCCCTTTCAGATCAACTAATAATTTTCCCCGGACGGCATCCCAGATTTTTGCTGTGTGATCCCTTGAAGCGGTAACTATTTTTTTTCCATCCGGGCTAAATTCAGCAGAATTAATAGTGGCAGTATGCCCGACTGGCAACATCAGCTTCGGCTGCTGTGCAAAGAATAGGTTAGGGAATGTGATTAATAAAGCAACGAAATATCGTTTCATTAACTAAATGTAATGATTCATTTTTTATTACCACAGATTCCAATCTACTGCAATCGTTTCATTTCTTGATGTGGGTTTTTGCAATCCTTTGGTCAATTCTTCCACTCTTTCCCCCACGATCTTCTTCAGTTCACTTATTTTCATCAAGGTATGGGTTTTCATAGCCTCTAATATGCTGTAAGTAAATACACCATTCTTTAAATCATTCCTTTCCAATGCAAACTGTGTTCCAGCAGCGGCAGAGATGATCGTAGCACCTGTGCTTTTGCCAACATTCACAAACAGGCTCTGCATTAATTCAAAACTGTTTTTTAAACCCAGGTGGCCTTCGCCTGAATAAGCTACCGGAGTTACCCCTTTTATCAGGGAATCAGAGCTGCCCTTAATGCGGACCAGGTCTTCTTTGTCCACTTCGCCACTGTGGCAGGCATCGATCAGCATTAGTTTTTTTCGGGCGGGGATACTGTCTAACAAATTTTCCAGTTCGTCATACGGTAATCCGTTTTGTTCTGGTTTGTCAAAGTTTATTGAATACGTAGAGAGATAATAATCATACTCTTTACTCAATAGCCCATGACCGGAATAAGCGATGATCACTTTATCATTTTCCGTGGTTTGCTGCAGTTTTTGTTTTAAGGCTTTGACATTGCTGATAGTAACATTTTCATTGATCAAAGTGTCGATGATGATATCCTCTTTATATTTTTCTTTGAGCTTCTTCGACAGATCCCTGATATCCTTGCTGCTGTACTGCAAATTATACTCGTTATCTGCAAACTGATCGATACCGATACCGATAAAGCGGATCGTTTCTTTTTGCTTTATTGCCGGCGTGTAATTTACAATCAGGGGCATACGGTAGCTTTCGGTACCGTTCACATTAGAAATGGAAGTTTCAATCCGGTTCTCGCCTTGTGATAATTTGATCGTTAAGGTAGTATCAATAGTATGACTGTTCTTTTTTCGGGTACTGATACCTCTTTGACCAAAGATAGGCACTTCATTTATCCATACATTAAAACGATCGAGTATAAAAGTACTGTCTGTTCCTTTTATGTGCAGACTGAGGGCAGTTTTCTTTTGTTCGGATTCAATATTATCCCGGTTTGCAAAATCGGCATCGGGCATACTAAAGGTTTCCAGAAATGCGGTTGTATCAATACCCAATTTTTTAATTCTTTTTTCCCAGGCTCTGCGATAACTTCTGATCAGGGCAGTATCTGTATTACAAATTGCCTCCAATACTTTGTCAGGGCGGTTATGTTTAACATCGAGTTGTTCAAAAGGGAAACGTTTCCCGTCTATCTCAAAAGATAGTTCCTGCACAGCTTTTTTTGTACCATAATAATATTGCAAGCCTGTATTGCCACGTAACAAGGTTAAAAAATCCGTATTGAAAAGTATAAAATAAGACCATGCCAGCTGTCCTGTATTGATATCCCAAAAATCTAAAGAGTTCTTCAGGCCGGAGCTCATAATAAATTTTTGATCCGGTGTCAACGAAGATTTGAAGAGAATAGAATCCCGGTAGTTGATTTTATGAAGAACCCTTCCATCCGTTATACTAAGAATTTCAAGAAAATCTCCAGCTTTTACCAGCAGCCGGTTCTGGCTAAAAAAGGCGGTTCCATAGCTTGCTGCTGTATCATTGAATTGGGTGACAACAGCACCTGTTACTGCATCAATGATCATTGCATTTTTTTGGCCGGCAGATAAGATAAAGCGAAAGTCCGAACTATATTTTAACGTATGGATAGTGCTGTCATTTAACAATGAGTATTTCATCAGAACAATTCCGCTTTCTTTTTCAATAAGCAATGTCTCCTCTCCGATTAGAACCAGGATATTACTATTCTCATCAAAGGCGGTAGTTAATGCGCCTTTTGCTTTTTGTACCACTTGTTTCATTGCCATAGACGGGATCTGCGAAATATCAACCGTTTCACCAGAAAAGGCCGAAGTAGCAAGATATTTACCATCCGGACTATATGTCAATTGACAGATCCAGTTTTTAGCATCTGGAATAACGCTCTCGTATTTTCCATTTGAAAGGTTACGTAAAATAGGTGAATAGGATACTGCACCTTTCGTAACTGCAAAATTCGCGTCTTCACTAAATTCTACCTGTTGACGAAACCCCACCCCGTCATTAAACGATTGCCTGATTTCCATCGTAGCAGGGTCGCAGATCTTTAAGCAACTGTCTGTCAGTATTCCAAGCTTCTCTCCGTGCGGGCTGAACAGGGCATTGCTGATCAGGTTGATCGAGCCAACATAGTTTCCATATAGCCGGCCGTTTGCGCTTTCCCAGATTTTTACCGATTTATCCCAGGATGAGGAGATGATCCATTTACCATCCGGGCTATAAAAAGCTGAGTTTACCCGGTCATTATGCGCCGTCAATATAAATTTTATTATGCCTTTTGAAGCATCCCAAATCCGAATCGTTTTATCATAAGATGCGGATACGATATCCCGGCCATCCGGACTAAATGATACTGTAGCCACAATACTGGAGTGACCCTGTAAGGTATTGAGCTTTTTGCCTGATACTGCATCCCATATAGTTATAGCTTTATCCACCGTGCTCGTAACAATTTTTAGTCCATCAGGACTTAATGAGGCCCACCTGGTATATGCACTTTCCTCGAATTGAGTAATAAGCTGTTTTCTTTCGATGTTCCAGATTTCAATTGTTTTGCCTGCCCAGGCAATTATGTTTTTGTTATCCGGACTGAAAAAAGCCCATGTCTTAGGCCCGGTCATCGAATGGTTGATACGGGTGACAGTTCCTGTATTTAAATCGTGAAGATTAATTGTGTTAACCTTAGTCGTTAATAAATACCGGTCGTCTTTACTGAAATCACAACCGTCCTCACCGGTGGCAATTATTTTTATTCCCGTTTTGAGATTCCAGACGTCTCCATTATCTGTCAAAATATACTTGCCATTATGACTGTATGCAGCAAAATCTGTTTTATGAGAAATATTTTGTATGACCCTTCCTGTGAGCGTTTCCCAGATCTTTATCGTTTGAGCCTGCGTAGTAACAAAATATTTTGCATCGGGACTAAAATTCGCAGATCGGATATTGATGCCTTGTTCAACCGGGAGGATTAACCGGGCATTTTGTGTCAGGCTTGTTAACGGCGCCAGGAATAATAACAGCGCATAAAAGTTTCTGTTTCTCATAAGTGTATCGTGTCAATATCTTTTCGCCAGTCAAAAGGATATCTGGCCCATTGAAAAGGAGCTTCTAATCAGTAAGCCCTAACAATTTTATTCGAAATAAAACCTCATATTTTCGTTTTGTAATATACAGAACAATGTAATAAAAGAATTTCACCATACATTCCAATCTACTGCGATCGTCTCATTTCTCGACGTTGGCTTTTGTAATCCTTTGGTCAATTCTTCCACTCTTTCCCCCACGATCTTCTTCAGTTCACTTATTTTTATGCTGGGGTATTTTTGCATGGCTTCCAGGATCGAATAAGTAAAGATCCCGTTGGGCAGATTGTTTACCCCTTCCAGTGCATACTGATTACCCGCTGCAGCAGAAATAATGATAGCGCCTGTATTCTTGCCCACATTCACAAACAGGCTTTGCATTAGTTCAAAACTATTTTTCAGGCCTACCCGTTGCTGTTGCCCTCCTACAACAATCACCCCTTTTGTTTTTAAGCCCAGGGAATCAGCCGTTTTGTTCATCGCAAATAGTTCGTCCTTATCCACTTCACCACTATGACAGGCATCGATCAGCAGTAGTTTTTTTCGGGCGGGGATACTGTCGAGCAGATTTTCCAGTTCATCGTATGGCAGGCCGTTCTCTTCAGGTTTTTCAAAATTGACCGAATACGTAGAGAGGTAATAATCATATTCTTTACTCAGCATGCCATGACCGGAGTAAGCAACGATAACCCTGTCATTAACCGAGCTTTTCTTAAGACTATCTTTTAAGGTCTTAACGTTTTCAATGGTCACATCAGCATTGAACAAAGTCTTTAAAATTATATCATCACCGTATTTCTCTTTCAGCTTAGCACCCAGGTCCCGGATGTCTTTTGCACTGTACTGCAGATTATGGGTACTGTCCGCAAAGCAGTCTATGCCAATGCCAATAAAATATGTTTTTTCTTTCTCCTTCACTGACGACGTATAATTTACCTGCAGCGGCATACGGTAGCTTTCGGTACCGTTCACATTAGAAATGGAAGTTTCAATCCGGTTCTCTCCCTGAGATAGTTGTATACTTATAGTTGTATCAAAAGTATTTACATTTTTTTTTCGGATGCTCACACCCCTTTGACCGTATACCGGAGTTTCATTCACCCAGATATTGAATCGGTCGAGTTTATAACTGCTGTCTAGGCCTTTTATGTGAAGTTTTAGTGATGAATTTTTTTGATCATACTCGATATCATCCCGATTTGCAAAATCTGCTTCGGGCACACTGTAGCCCTCCCGGAAGGTTGTGGTATCAATGCTGAGTTTTTTTATTCTTTTTTCCCAGGCTTTGCGATAGCTTTTGATTAAGGCGGTATCAGTATTGCCAATTGCTTCGAGTACTTTATCCGGGCGGTTGTATTTTACATCTAATTGCTCGAAGGTGATTACTTTTAAATCCTTGGTTACATAGTGGAGAAGTTTGGCTGCCTTTGAATTTGCTTTATAATAGCCATTTGGAAGAAGTGTTAATTTATCCACGCTATCAATGCTGTAAAAACTTGCTATATGATTTCCAGTAGAAATGTCAAACAATTTTGTTTCGCTGTTTTCAACCGCAAGAATTCTGTTTCTTGAGAAATTAATATCCGTGATTAAACCATTAATGTCAATCGATCTGATGAGGCTGCCCGATTTTGCGTCCCAGATCTTTGTGATAAAATCACCTGAAGTAGTAACGATAACTTTGCCAGAAGAATCACACACGACAGTCCTCGCTCCTTCATTGTGCCCTTTCAAAATAGCTATTTTTTTACCCGAAGCCAGACTCCAGATAATAGCTGTACCAGCTTGGGAAGCTGTTACCACTCTTTTCTCATCCGGGGTGAACATGATTGCATGAATATAATTTCCTTGTTGTTCTGTAAAGTCATGCTCCAACATGTATAGCCTTTTCCCGGAATTAGCATCCCAGAGATCTACCCTGTACCCCCATTTATAACTTCCGGATTTTGTAAAAATCCATTTTCCGTTAGGACTAAAACCGACATCATTGAAATAAGTAGGCCCCTCTATTTTTAATGCATATAACTTTTTCCCGGAAACTGCCATACAGACTATGACAGTTTGATTGTCCGTAAATTCATCTAGTATTGCTACCAGTCGTCCGTCTGGGCTGTAAGAGTTCAAACGGACATCCGTATTTTCTTCCAGTTCACTTTGACCTTCCCGGGAATCTTCTGAAACTATATCAATAGTGATTTCACCGTCTGGATTGAAATAAGCTGTATCAACTTTGCCAGCATATCCTCTCAGTCGATTGAGGGACTTTCCGGAAACAATATTGTTTACAGTTACGGTATTATCACTTAAAGCTATCACAATCGTTTTACCATTCGGATTAAAACGAGCTAGAGGAGAATCCCCGATATGTTGATTAAAGGTATCGTCAAAGCCTGTTGAAAATCCATTCCAGTTATACTGAAGTTTTCCAGAGTTTATATCCCAGAGTTTTAGCGTGCTATCCATGGAAGCTGTTAAAACCATTTTGGCGTCTTTGCTAAACTGGATAGATACAATCTCATTTCTATGCCCCGTCAGTGTTTTTAACAGTTTTCCGGAATCTGCATCCCATAGCCTAACTATACTATCGTTTATAGTTGAAGTTCCGATAAGTTTACCATCGGGGCTAAACTGGGCTTTTGTTATAAATAGAGAATCACTTTTCAAACTATTTGTCAAACGCCCCGAATTTAGGTCTATAATATTTACAGTTTTTTCATCTGAAAGAAAAGTGAGCAGTTTCCCTTCATCACTGAACTGCCAAAAGCGGCTAAACAACATGGCTTTTATTTTTCTTAAAAGTTTCCCGGATGTAACATCCCAAACATCTATTCCATCGCTATTAACAGTCGTCAAAAATTTTTCATTGGGGCTGAGCTTGGCTGAATATACTTCCGCATAATCTAACGTATGTATATTCTGAAGTCCGAAGGTTTTTAGCAATTTTCCATTCAGCACATTCCATAACATGGCTGTCCCATCAATGGACGCCGTCACAATCTTTTTCCCGTCAATACTGAAATGTGCCGAATAAACACCATATGTATGCCCCTTTAGAGTATTCAATAGTTTTCCAGACAATACATCCCATATCATGGCTGTACCATCGCTTGACGCCGATACAATCCTTTTGCCGTCAGGACTGAATTCAGCCAAGTTTACTTCACCGAGATGGCCTTTCAAGTTGCGCAATAGTTTTCCTAATACCGCATCCCATAGTTTTGCTGTATTGTCTTTCGAAGCAGTTAAAATTAATTTACCGTTGTGGCTGAACTGAACCGAAGTTAGTGTTGAAGTATGCCCAATGGGTATTACTAGCCTTGGTCTTTGTCCAAAGCTTGCAATGACAAACAACTGGATAATGATGGTAATACCATTTTTTAGCACTCGATTTTTTTTAAAATTAAGGTAAATAGGCTGGTCTGAGAATACCCTCTATCAGGTATAAGCTCATTTCTCATAGGTCACAGAAAAAAAATCCCCAAAATATTAGTTTTTAATTACTAAATCATTTAGTTTCGCTGTGGCTAAAATATTTTAGCTTACAATACGCAAAAACATAACTTTAACCCATGGCAAAGACAGACAAAACATCCGAAACTACAGGCAACAACAGTGAAAAACTAAAAGCCCTCAAGCTTACGATGGATAAGATTGAGAAGGACTACGGCAAAGGCAGTGTGATGATGATGGGCGATAAGGCTGAGCAACTACAGGAAGTTATTTCCACCGGCTCCATTGGGCTGGATGTGGCTCTTGGCATTGGCGGCCTTCCAAGAGGACGGGTAGTTGAAATATACGGCCCTGAATCTTCCGGTAAAACAACCCTTGCCATCCATGTCATTGCCGAAGCACAAAAGAAAGGCGGCATGTGTGCCTTTATTGATGCGGAACATGCTTTTGACAGCAGCTACGCCAAAAAACTCGGCGTGGACGTAGACAATCTTTTAATATCTCAACCTGATTATGGCGAACAGGCTCTTGAAATTGCGGATCGCCTGATCCTTTCCGGCGCCCTTGATGTAGTGGTGATCGACTCGGTGGCAGCACTGGTTCCGAAGAGCGAACTGGAAGGTGAAATGGGAGACAGTAAAATGGGCTTGCATGCCCGTTTGATGAGCCAGGCTTTACGTAAACTGACAGCGACGATCTCTAAAACGAATACCATTTGTATTTTCATCAACCAGCTAAGGGAAAAGATAGGTGTGATGTTTGGCAACCCTGAAGTAACTACCGGTGGTAATGCCCTGAAATTCTATGCTTCCGTCCGCCTGGACATCCGTCGCATGACCCAGGTAAAAGATGGTGATGAAGCGATCGGTAACCACGTAAAAGTGAAAGTTGTAAAGAATAAAGTGGCTCCTCCATTCCGTGCAGCTGAGTTCGATATCATTTTTGGGGAAGGGATTTCCAAGACCGGCGAGATCGTGGACATGGGTACCGAACTGGGTATCGTTCAGAAAAGCGGCAGCTGGTACAGCTATAATAATGATAAACTGGGACAGGGCCGCGACGCTGTCAAACAACTGATGGTCGATAACCCTGAACTGGCCAAAGAAATTGAGGCCAAGATCAGGGAGAAAATAAAAGAAATGCAAACAGCCTAATGCATTTGCATTCAACTCGTTACTAAAATGGGTTAGTAAGTATCACCGTTCTGTTCCGCCTCAACCGGAGCAGAACGGTTTTTTATTTTCACAATATTTTAATACCATTTAACTTAATCAATGTTTAAACATTGTATATTTGGTTCAGCGTTCGCAACCCGGCGCCCAAAATCACCGATACGTTATAAAAATTTATGGCCTCTTCAATCAGCAAAACAAGTTTAGCGCAATGGCTGCATATCCTGTTCGGAGTATTGCTGACCGCTAGCTTTTTTCTACCCTGGGCTGCGTGGGAAGGAAGCACTGTTAAAGGTTCAGCCATGGCCACCGGAGATTTTTTTAAGGCCTCAGCCGCAGTAGGCGGACCTGATAATCCTTTCCCAAAACTTAGTTTCTCCTTTTACCTTTTTTGGTTGATCCCGGTTCTGGCGGTATTTTCTGCTGCCTTTGTATTATTAAAAAAGCAGACCGTTCCCTTTTCCTATATCGCAGGTGCTACATCTATGGCCCTCTTCACCATTTTTTATCTTTTTTCCGGCACCCTCCTCGACCTGGGTATCGGAAAATCTGTAGCAGGAATGTTAAAACCTGCCGCCTATATCCATGTGATAGCCGCGATTGGCCTTATACTAACGGCGTATCCTGCCAAAACCATCCTTCCGAAAATTATCTGGCTGCTCGCAGGTCCGGTTATTGCATATTCAGGTTATAAGCTGGGTGAAAAATATATCATGTCGGAAACGCATGCCGCCACCGAAGAAGTAAAAGCTGAATATACTATCGGCGCATTGGAACTGATCAAAGAATTTATCAGTAATGATACGGCCACCAATAAAAAGTATTCAGATAAAATGATGGTCGTAAACGGTATGGCTTCAGCCCTTGAATTGCTGCCGGACTCGACCAGCACCATCAAGTTTGCTGACAGCACCGGTTCCTATGCTATTTTCTCCCTGGAGAAAAACCAGTACGGGAAAGTGAGAACAATAAAGCAAGGGGATACCGTTTCCCTGAAAGGAGTTTGCAGTGGCAGTATTTTCAGTGAAATACTGGGAACAACGGCGATCACTTTTAAAAGAGCAACATTTAATTCTAATAAATAAAACAAAAACACAACACAAATGAAAAAAATTATTCTTGTCCTATCCCTTTTCGTTGCAACAGGCAGCTTATTTGCACAACCCGTGACGACATCATCCGCCACTATTTCTTTTGATGCTACCACAGCAATCGACGCTTTACCAAAAGCAGACAACAAAACAGTAATCGCTTCATTGAATACAACTACCGGCGCTATATTGTTTGAGGCTGCTGTCAACAATTTTGCTTTCAGCAATCCCAAGATCCAGGAGCATTTTAATGGTGCCAACTGGATGAACTCAGCCACTTTTCCGAAATTCTCTTTTTCCGGGAAGATCGATAAGCTGAGCGAAGTAAAGTTCAAAAAGAACGGTAGTTATGATGTTGACGTTACTGGAAACCTGACTGTAAAAGGAGTGAGCAAAGAAATAAAGACCCCGGCCACGATCACAGTAGCCAATGGTAAGATCTCTGCTACAACGGCCTTCAGCATTGTGCTGGCTGATTATGGTATCACCGGCGCCTCCATTGACAGTGGTAAAGTGTCAAAAGAACCCAAGATCATGGTTGCTGCCCAGTTTTAATAAACAGAAAAAGAATTATTTATTTAAAGCCCTGTAGTTAGCTTCAGGGTTTTTAGTTTTTCCGTGTGTAATCAGTAATATCGATTTTGCATCCGTAATAACTTGTCCCTTACTTTAGTCGGGAGTTCAATTTCATTGGCTTAAATCCCGAATGCTTTTCGAACTACTTCGTTATTATACCGGAAAAATTTGGACTAAATGATAAACACATTTGCTATAAATTGCATATCCCTCTATGGCATTTAATCTTTATAACCCCTTTCCTCCTGCCGGTGACCAACCGGATGCGATCCGCCAGCTGACGGAAGGCATACAGAACGGAGAAAAATACCAGACCCTGCTCGGAGTGACCGGTAGCGGTAAGACATTTACCGTGGCGAATGTGATCCAGAATTTACAGCGGCCGACGTTGGTGTTAACGCATAATAAAACACTGGTAGCACAATTGTATGGCGAGTTCCGCCAGTTCTTTCCGGAAAATGCAGTCGAGTATTTTGTTTCCTACTACGATTACTACCAGCCGGAGGCATATATGCCGGTGAGTGATGTATATATAGAAAAAGATTTGAGCATTAATGATGAACTGGATAAACTCCGTTTGAGGGCAACATCCAGTTTATTAAGTGGACGCAGAGATATTATTGTGGTAGCATCGGTCAGTTGTATTTATGGTATGGGAAATCCCACCGACTATGAAAACGGAATCATCCGCATTAATAAAGGACAAACCATTTCCCGGCAGTCCTTTCTGCATGCATTGGTTAACTCCACGTACAACAGAACTACGTTAGAATTTAACCGGGGAACTTTCCGGGTAAAAGGAGATACGGTGGATATCAACCTACCCTATGTTGATTATGGGTATCGCATCACTTTCTTTGGTGATGAGATAGAAGAAATAGAAAGTATTGATGTGGTAACCAGTAAACGGATTGGCCTGATGGAAAATGCAGCCATCTTCCCGGCCAATTTGTATGTGGCGCCAAAAGATATTCTGCAACAGGTATTATATGAGATCCAGGATGAAGTAGGAGCCCAGGCAGCCTATTTCAAAAAAGAAGGAAAATATATCGAAGCACAGCGCCTCAGCGAACGGGTGAACTATGATATTGAAATGATAAGAGAGTTGGGTTATTGTAATGGGATTGAAAACTATTCAAGATTTTTTGATCGCCGCAAACCTGGCACAAGACCTTTCTGCTTGTTGGATTATTTTCCAAAAGATTATATAACAATAATTGATGAAAGTCATCAAACGATTCCGCAAGTCAGCGGCATGTATGGTGGTGACCGAAGCAGAAAATTAGTGTTGGTTGATTATGGTTTTCGTTTGCCTTCTGCATTAGACAACCGGCCGTTAAATTTCCATGAGTTTGAGTCGCTGACAAATCAAACTATTTTTGTTTCTGCCACACCTGATAATTATGAGTTGGAAAAATCGGAAGGCATTGTAGTAGAGCAGGTGGTACGGCCCACCGGTTTGCTGGAACCTCCTATTGAAATTCGTCCATCTGTTAACCAGATTGATGATTTATTAGATGAAATTGATAAAAGAATAAAAATGGGGGACCGTATCCTGGTCACCACCCTGACCAAACGAATGGCGGAAGAAATGGATAAATATCTCCACCGCATCAATGTCAAGTCAAAATATATTCACAGCGAAGTGCATACACTGGACAGAATAGAAATACTGCGGGAACTGCGGCTCGGAAAAATTGATGTACTGGTAGGAGTGAACCTGCTGCGGGAAGGATTAGACTTACCGGAAGTTTCCTTAGTTGCTATTCTGGATGCAGACAAAGAAGGTTTTCTTCGCAATGAAAAATCATTAACGCAAACAGCAGGCCGTGCCGCCAGGAATGTCAGAGGCCTTGTGATCTTTTATGCCGATAAGATGACGGATAGCATGCAGAAGACCATTACCGAAACCAATCGCCGGCGGGAAAAACAAGTGGCTTTTAATATTGAGCATGGCATTACGCCGACGACAGTCGTTAAATCAATGAAAGAAATATTCTCACAGACATCTGTACTCGATATCAAAGGCTATGACCCGGCCAACCCGTATGCTATTGCACCTGACCAGGATATGATAACTGTAGCTGCCGAAGAGCAGACGGAGTACAAAACCATTCCGCAAACAGAAAAAGCCCTTTCAAAAATTAAAAAGGAAATGGAAAAAGCAGCGAGGGATCTGGATTTTATGGAGGCGGCAAGACTTAGAGATGAGATGTTTATGCTTCAAAAGCAGTTGGAAGAGATGAAGAAATGATGAGATGCCTGCCCTCCAAAGGCTCGTTAAGAACGAGAGGAAGGAGGGTTTATTTTACAAAAAAGACTATCTGAAATGAAAAAGTGATGAGATGCCTGCAAAAGAAGATGGAAGGGATGAAAAAATAAAATGAAGAAAATTAGCCGGAAAAATATTAGTTTACAATATGCAAAAAAAGTTTTCCAGGATAGATAAGACCTTCTTTAAAGCGTCAAAACTTGATTTGGAAGGTAATGCCGATTATAAATTTTGGTTTGACAAAACTATCGAAGAAAGGCTCGCTGCAGCAATAATTATGACTTCAGTTTCTTTTCGTGAACCGGATTTTATGAATCAGTTGGTGGATCGTACTCTTTTTTCAGCCAGAAAACAACCTGCCTGATGGATATTTTTAATCCTGATTTTGCTGATTTTATTTATAATCTTAATCAACATCAGGTTGAATAAATTACCAACTCAGCAATGGATTGGCTGGAAAAGAAATAGTATCCCGGAGCTTTAAACTATTTCATTGATTTATTCAATAACTTGAGAAGCAATTAACATTACCTTGAACCGCTATCTGCATATTATTTCCATCGGCATTATTTCATTTACTTATTCAATCAGTATTGCACAGCAGCCTGCGCTTGTATTACCGATCGGTCATACAGAACTGGTCTTTTCTTCCCAATTCAGCCCGGATGGAAAAAAGATCCTTACACTGTCTGCAGATGGTACAGCCAAATTATGGGAAGCCGGCACCGGTAAACTGCTGAAGGATTTTAAGGAAGGAGGCGATGCATCCCGTCAGGGTGTGTTATCGGCGATATTCTGTCCCGGCGGCAACCAAATAGCCCTCAGTTATGGGTCACACGCAAGTCTCCTGGAACTAGCGTCAGGAAAAGAGATCTGGGACTACGTGTCGGGTGAGCTACCACCAAAAGATATCAAAAAGCATTTTAGTCCGGATGGAAGAAACCTCCTCGTGCTCGACTTTTACGATATGGAGAAAACCGTCACGATATATAATACGAAAACATTAAAACCAATAGGGGTTTTAAAGGGGCATCGGGATGAGGTTAACCGGGCCTCCTATAGCCCGGATGGAAAAAGAATTGTTACCGCTTCAGCTGATAGCAGCGTAAAAATTTGGGATGCAATTACGCTGCAACCCCTTCTAACCATAAAAGGTCAGAATGCCCTGGTTGAAGAGATCTTGTTTAGCCCGGACAGTAAAAAATTTATTCTCAGGAATGAATATTATGAAGCAACGGTCTTTGATGCATCTACCGGCAAAAAATTAATTGACCTAACGGGCTTTGAGCTCGACAATACCGGGCAATGGATGGAATTTAGTCCCGATGGAAAGCTCTTATTGAAATTATCAAACGCCAATGAGGAAGACTCTGCTGCGATGCCTTTTTCAGCGTATTCCGAGAACATTAATATGACAGCCGGCGAACTGGTCTGGAATTATTATGATAAACTGGAAGTCTGGAATGTACAGACAGGTAAATCATTATATCAAACAAATCAGCTGGTTGAATTTAATAATGCTTCCTTCTTCAGCCCGGATGGAAAAAAAATTGTGACCCCGATGCGGGACGGTACCGTTAAGGTAAGAGAAGCTGCAACCGGGAATATCCTGTTTTCTCTTACTGCGCATACGGCTGTTACCAATACAGCCAGGTTCAGCCCCGATGGGAAAAAAATTCTTACCGGCTCCATGGATAACAGTTGTATGCTCTGGGATGCCATCACAGGAAAAAAAATTACTACACTAACCGGTCATACCGCACCTGTTAATGATGCCCGCTTCAGCCCGGATGGGAAAAAAATTATTACTGCCTCCGGCGATCATACGGCCGGCATCTGGAATGTTGCAACCGGGCAGTCGGTAAGCTGGCTGAAAGGCCGTACCAATAAATTACTGGATGCCCGCTTTAGCACCGATAGTTCGAAAATAATTTTCTATTCCACTGGCGGGCAACAGGTTTGGGATTTTGAAAAAGGTAGTTTTTTTAATGTTGGTAACAGTAAAGACAGTGCTTCCCTGGAGAAGCTGAAATTTTCCTCCCATTCACGAATCAGTCCCGATAGTGTATTTAAAGTCAATGGGGGCGTCGATATATTTAATTTAACCGAATTCGATTATGAGATTATTAATACACGGCTGGATGAGATCATCATCGCTACCCATTTCAGCCCGGATAGTAGAAAATTACTGATCACCCTGCAAAACAATACTGCCCGCTTATTTGATATTCAACAACGAAAATTTGTTTTAACATTCATCTCTGTTGACAGTGCCGATTACCTGGTAGCAGATGCTGCATCACACTACGATGGTACTGTGGCTGCCCGTAAACTGTTACATTTTACCTGTGGTGAGGAAGTGATAACACTTGACCAGGTAAAAGATCAGTTATGGGTACCGGGTCTGGCGAACAGAATATTCAGCGGTGATAGTATTAATGCAAGAACACTGGAAGATCTCAATATCTGTGGATTAATACCACTGGTAGAAGAAATAAAAGGTCTTGCAACAGAATACCGCTTTAAAATAACACCCCGCCGCGGTGGTTTGGGAGAAAGCGTTGTCTTTGTCAATGGTATTGAAATAAAAAGATATACCCCCGCACAGTTGCTAAAAAGAAATAGCGGATATGAACTGGTACTCAGTAAAAAATCATTGGACAGCCTGATGGTAGCCGGTATTGAAAATCCCGTTGCCGTAACGGCCTATACGTCAGATAATATGATTTCATCCCGCGGCTTTGTGATCGAAGCGGATAAAACTAAGCAGGCAAAGGCAACACCCAACCTCTATGCCGTTATGATTGGTGTGAGCGATTATAAGAGTGATGAGCTTGACCTCCAATATGCAGCGAAAGATGCGGTTGATTTTTCCAATGCCCTTTCCCTTGCATCCCGTCGCTTATTAAATGACAGCAGCAAAAAAGAACATGTTTTCGTCTATAATCTGACCACCAATACCGACCGGTACCTGTTACCCGAAAAAAACAGTATCAAAAAAACATTACAGGAAATAAGTACTAAAGCTACTGCCAGTGATATGCTGGTCATTTTCTTTGCCGGTCATGGCGTGATGCAGGGGACCGAAACTAAAAAACAATTTTACTTCCTGACGTCAGAAGCATCCACCGCTACGGTTACCAGTACTATCGCCAATGTTAGTATTAGTATGAATGAACTGACAGAATGGATAAAGCCGTCCAATATCAAAGCACAAAAACGGATACTCATCTTTGATGCCTGTAATAGCGGGCAGGCAATCCGGGATTTTGTTCAGTTCGGTAAAGCTGGACAGGGTTTTGTGGCTTCGCGGAGTGATGAAAAAGCCCAGCAAATCAAAGCGATTGAAAAACTAAATGAGCAATCCGGTTTGTTCATTCTGTCTGCGTCAGCTTCCGATCAAAAGGCGTATGAAATGGGTCGCTATTCCCAGGGCCTGCTTACGTATTCTTTATTAAAAGCTATAAAACAGCAACCGGATATCCTGGAGAATGGAAAATACCTGGATGTCAGTAACTGGCTGAATGCTGCTAAAAAAACAGTAGCTGTTCTTGCAGACGAATCCGGGGCAAGGCAGGAACCACAACTGAATGCAAGCAATAACTTTAATATCGGCCTGGTAGACGAAGAAGTAAGAAATAAGATAATGCTGGCGGATGCCAAACCGTTATTTGCAAGAAGTAATTTTCAAAATACCACTACGAAAACAGATCATCTAAAGCTCCGGACCGCCATTGACAGGCAATTGATCAATAGTAGTAACAGCAGCGCCGCCCCCATTACGTATAGCGCCGATTATGAGGGGGCAGATGCTTTCTCCCTGACAGGTGATTATACAATTGCGAACGAAATTGTTACCGTTACTGTGCTTATCACGAAGGGAGGAGTGGAAGTTCAGCGTTACGAAGTAAGGGGAAATGCAGTTGATATAGAAAAGATGGCTACGGAGATTGCTGCCCGCGCCCTTGACTGGCTGAAGAAGAAATAGGGGCGTTCGTAGTTTTACGAATCGGGGTCAAGTATTTGTGCCTGATTTCTTTAAATACCTGCACCTCCTGCTTGCTATCAATCAAACACCACTCTATCTTAGCATCAGCATATCAGAGAAACCAGTTTAGTAAAATCCAATAAATCCTAAATTATGAAAAGACGTGTCCGTAAAGTCGCAAACTTTTTTGCCTTCAACCTATTGTTCTTCGCTTTGTACCTGAATTTTATTCACAAAGACAAGACAGCTATCCCTGGTGGTGATCAAACCGTTCAGCCTAAAACAGCCGCTTTCAGTGGTACCATGCTGGTCGATAATCCTGATCAGTACCTGGATAAGAAAAACGAAGCTACTTCTACCGTTGCTGCCCAACAACCTGCTTCAGTAAAAACTGAAGAGAATCAGGGAACAGCATTGAAGCTTTCAATCAACTAAGCAAAGCAGTGTTAATATTTTAGCACCCCGGTCGTACGACCGGGGTTGTTGTGTTTTTGGCCATGTCTGCCACTAATTTCTGCTATTATTTTATCCCGAGTCTTTCTTGTTCATTTTTTACAAATTCTAAAATTTCATTTACCGGCTCTTGTAGTTCTTCCGTCATTCTCAGGAATGCTTTTGGATATTCGTCCTGCATTTCATGCATAAGGGCATAGTAAACGGGTTTGTAGCGATCAATCCATTCTTCGTTTGTACTAAATATTTTATATAAAAACTGTTTTTGTTTAAACACTAAAAAAT
>JAWXCO010000039.1:0-31610 GCA_034408705.1 Bacteroidota bacterium | reverse complement strand
TTGAACATGACTAAATAGTTTAGGCTACAAAATACTAATTTATTTAGTCATTTACAATTCCTTCTTTCGCTATCTTTGAGAACATTCTACCTAATCCTAATGATTAAAAATAAATTAGCACCAAAAAAACGTGAAGAACTCCTTAAAACATTAAAAGCCCGTTTTGAAAAAAACAAAAACCGCCATAAAGATCTTGCATGGGCCAACGTACAGGTAAAGCTGGAAGCTACTGCAGAAAAAATGTGGTCACTCAATGAAATGGAAACAACGGGTGGTGAACCGGATGTTGTTGGTTTTAATAAAAAGACGGATGAATACATTTTTTATGATTGTTCAGTGGAAAGTCCTAAAGAACGCAGAAGTAGTTGTTACGACGGCAAAGCACTGGCGTCAAGGAAAGAAAATAAACCGAAAAATAGTGCTATGGATATGGCCGCTGACATGGGCATTGAGCTTTTAACCGAGGAACAATACCGGGAGTTGCAGCAATTGGGTAATTTCGATATGAAAACATCGAGCTGGATCATAACACCTCCTGCTATCAGGAGACTCGGAGGTGCCCTCTTTTATGACCGTCGCTATGATACGGTCTTTGTGTATCACAACGGAGCAGAATCCTACTATGGTGCAAGAGGGTTCCGTGGTTCATTAAAAGTCTGACAAAATACTAACACATTAAAAAAAGATAAGTGGCAGAAAGAAATCGGGCAATTCAGCATGATCGTTCCTGGGAAAAAGATTAAAAGATCAGTAATTCAATGATAATATCAATCCAAGTCTAAGATATTACTTCCTAATGCGAGCTCTTGCTGCTCCCGTTAGGCTTGAACGACTTGTCGCCGGTCAACTCCAACTTCAACGCTTAACCTTTATATCATTTTTGCACCAGATAGCTATCGGGTCGGCCCTGTTGACCAGGGCTATAAAAAAAGGTGACCCGTTGCCAGGCCACCTTCTAAAGTTATATAACAAGATATAGTGATCAGTTCAAATCGAAACGGTCAAGGTTCATCACTTTGGTCCATGCCGCGATAAAGTCCTTCACAAATTTTTCCTGTGAATCGGCAAAAGCATATAATTCAGCAATGGCCCGAAGCTCTGAGTTCGAACCGAAGATCAGGTCAACACGGGTGCCTGACCATTTGAGTTCTCCTGTTGTGCGATCACGGCCTTCGAATATATCCTGGGCTGGCGAAGTAGCTTTCCAGGTTGTACTTAAATCAAGAAGATTGACGAAAAAGTCGTTGCTGAGCGCTTCTGTATTCTTTGTGAAAACACCGCTCTTTGAATGGCCGAAGTTTGTATTCAGGACACGCATACCACCCACAAGCACGACCATCTCAGGCACTGTCAGAGTCAATAGTTGAGCTTTATCCACCAGCATTTCTTCTGAGGTTGCCATGTGTTTGGGCTTAAAGTAGTTCCGGAAACCATCTGCCTCCGGCTCTAAAACAGCGAATGATTCTACATCAGTTTGCTCTTGTGAAGCATCGGCACGTCCGGGTGTGAAAGGAACGGTCACTGCAAGCCCGGCTTTCTTCGCCGCCTCTTCGATACCTGCCACTCCACCCAAAACAATCAGGTCGGCCATTGATACTTGCTTACCTCCTCCCGATTGGGCGCTTTTGAACTCTTGTTGGATTGCTTCCAATTTCTCCAGTACACTGGACAGCAGACCCGGGTGGTTGACTTCCCAATCCTTCTGCGGTGCCAAACGAATCCGTGCGCCATTGGCACCACCCCTTTTATCGGAACCGCGGAAGGTTGATGCGGATGCCCAGGCGGTTGTTACGAGCTGAGACACCGGTATTCCAGTTGCTACTATTTTATTCTTCAATACAGCTATATCCTGCTCATCAATTATCTGATGTGTAATGGCCGGAACAGGGTCCTGCCAGATCAATTCTTCTGCAGGCACTTCCGGACCGAGATAGCGGGCAATGGGTCCCATGTCCCGATGTGTAAGCTTGAACCAGGCACGGGCAAATGCATCATTGAATGCTGCAGGATTCTCAAGAAAACGTCTTGAGATTTTTTCATAGACAGGATCTGCTTTCAAAGAGAGATCGGTCGTCAGCATAAATGGCGCATGACGTTTTGATGGATCATGTGCATCCGGCACTGTACCGGCACCGGCGTTATCTTTCGGTTTCCACTGTTTGGCACCGGCGGGACTCGTGGTCAATTCCCAATCATACCCGAACAGGTTTTCGAAGTAATTATTGCTCCACCTGGTTGGCGTAGTGGTCCATGCACCTTCAAGTCCACTGGTGATCGTATCTCCTGCATTACCACTGCCGAATGAATTTTTCCAACCGAGGCTCTGCTCTTCTATACCAGCAGCGGCGGGCTCTTTCCCAATATATTTTCCCGGATCAGCAGCACCATGGGTCTTACCCAATGTGTGTCCACCAGCAATCAATGCAACAGTTTCTTCATCATTCATCGCCATACGACCAAAGGTCTCGCGAATATCACGGGCGGCTGCAAGCGGATCAGCGTTTCCATTAGGCCCTTCCGGGTTCACATAGATCAGGCCCATCTGAACCGCCGCCAATGGATTCTCCAGGTCGCGGTCACCAGAATAACGTTTGTCTCCTAACCACTCTGCTTCCGGACCCCAGTATATATCTTCCTGCGGCTCCCACACATCTTCCCGTCCACCTGCAAAACCAAAGGTTTTAAAGCCTGCCGATTCAAGGGCGCAGTTGCCGGCGAGAATCATCAGGTCGGCCCAGGAAATTTTCTTACCGTATTTCTGTTTAACAGGCCAGAGCAGCAAGCGTGCCTTATCGATGTTGGCATTGTCTGGCCAACTATTCAGTGGCGCAAAGCGCTGGGTGCCGGAGCCTGCCCCACCACGACCGTCAGAGATACGGTAAGTACCGGCACTATGCCAGGCCATCCGTATGAAAAACGGGCCATAGTGACCGAAATCAGCCGGCCACCAGCTCTGGGAGGTGGTCATCAGGTCGAAAATATCTTTCTTCACAGTATCTAGGTCGAGGGACTTAAAGGCCGCTGCATAGTTGAAGCCCTTATCCATCGGGTTGGACAAGTCAGCGTGTTGACGGAGGATGTTTAATTTTAATTGATCAGGCCACCAGTCACGGTTTCTCATACCACTGCCGGCACTTTGCTTTAAAGGTCCACCAAGAAAAGGACATTTGCTTACGCTTTCATCGTTTACATTTAGCGCCGGGCTGTCTTGAGCTGTGTTCGTTTCCATTTATATATTATTTTTTTTATTGTTTTCGAATTAAAAATAGGGTACTCGCTCCTGATTTGCTGCTTCAACCCGAATATACCAACTCCCTATAATTCCTGCAAAGATAAAAGTCAGCGTAATATTTGATTATGATCAGCCGGAATAAAACTTACCATAACAGGAAAATACATGGATTGTTTGGCCGGGCTTTCAGGCAAAAAAGAATTGCTCCTCACTAACAAAAATCGGAGAATAACTTTAACGGAAGACCTAATAAAATTACTGAAAATCGCTAAAATGGAATTACTTTAGGATAAAACACGTGTAGAGCTAAACTAAAAAGATTAGACAGGCAATAAAATCATATTGAGATCACTCAAATGGATAATAAAACGTAGTTGCAAATGACACAACTGATTTTAGTTCTCGACTATGAATGCGTTGATGTCTGCAAGGATGCCTGGACTAATTATATACAGTATAGTTTACGCAACCTGGTCACTACCGCAAAAGGTAATCCAAAAGCTACCGGCAGACTACAGACTGAAAACAAAAAGAAATTGGTTTCGGGAAACTAGTACTGTCGCTGACCCGATGATCCGGCAAGCCAATAAACCTTACTGGTTCTTAATAATCAAACTCTCTCCGGTGCATGTTCCACCGCACCCCAAAACTGATCACTGAAGTATTGGCGGATGTAATGGGAGGTGTTTTAGTATCCTGCTTGCGCATGACCGCATTTAATTCCAGGAATAGATTTTCCCTCCACTCATACGACAAAAGGAAAGAAGAATAGAATACATTGGTCTGCCAGCCACTGCCAATACTGTATCCAAAATCGCCATTGCGGAAGGGGGGCACATTGGGCAATAGGATATTACTGCCATAACTCTGGATGCTGCTGTCACGCCCCTGCTCGTAATAGATCAGTTTGACCACAGCCAGCCATTTTGGAGCAGGTTGGTAACGGGCTATTCCGATAAACTCGCTGAAATTAGCTCCCAGCGGGTGCGCCAATGGCTGGTTGTAATGGGTATAATTGGCCACCGAGTCACGGTGTGAATAGGTAAAAGGACGTACCCGGTTATGCTCCACCTGCAGATCAAGATTACTGATACCGAAGGCGTCAATATATTTAGCACCGATCTGGATACCAAACTTATTAGCCCACCAGCCCCGGTTCTTTTTTATTTCTGATAATAAAAACTCATCCAGTGAAAGCTGTCCATACACCTGGATCTTCCGGGCGATATTGGCTTTGGCATCCAACCCAATCACCGAGTTATCAAAACTTCCGTTCTGCTGTTCGATAGAACGGTAAAAAATAATGGGATTCAGGTAACCAAAATCAAAGCGGTCTTTGCGGCCAAAGATGACACCTTCAAACAAACCAATATTCAGCCATTTGGTAATTCCGATATCAAGGTGGTGCATGGCTGCATATTTTTTCCCGATCAGTCGGTCACCTATTAAGTTTTCGGCATTGTGCAGCTCCATGAACAGGTTCTGGTAATTGAAACGCCAGATGCGGGTATTCAGTTTCAAAAAAAGATTGCTGGTGCCTGCATCACTCAAAAACATACTTCGCTGTCCGTTACCGATAAAATTTTTATCATACCCAAACGCTACATCAATATATTTGGTCACATTAAAAGTTATATAACCACGGGCATCAAAATAATCGTAACCAGTCCCTTTAAAATCTTTGTAGAAACCCTGTCCCGGTACTGCTTTACGTCTCCTGGTCCAGTCCCTGACATAGAGCGGATCTTTTTCCTGGTTATCGGTTAGGTAGGTGAAGAAACCGATCTTGTTTGCAATTTTTCCCCTGAGGGTCAGACCCCGGGTATTCAGGTAGAGCGTTTCGTCATTATCACTTTCCTTGGATACGGTAACCTGTATCACAGGATTAATGACAAGGTCAAAATCCTTTATATGCACTTCGTACAGATTGGCAGGAGTTTGAAAAAACCGTTTAGCGACCGGTTTCTTGCTTTTAAACCGGGTCCAGTCGCCACCGGCAAACTCAATATTATTCATCAGGAGGCTATTCAGGTTATCCCGGTCCACTTTAGAAAGCGGAATGACATACTTACTTGTATTGAGCGCTAAAGAAGACTTTGGTGTAACTCCGTGTAGGGTGGGTGTTGAGACGATATCACCAAAACTACCAAGGATGGCTTTCCGGCTATACGGTCTTGTTTTGGAAAAATTCAGTGATGAATCGGTCTTGGCCTTTATTTCGAGCCGTTCTATCAATATATTGGCTTTATCACCCTGGGGAAAATAAGTGGTTTGCGCTGCTGTTGCCACCGGAAAAAGAATTAGCAGCAGTCTTAAAAGGGTTTTTTTAAATTGCATAAGTCATGGGATTAGATTCAGACGACAAAATATGCAAAAATATCTGATTAAGAATATACAGGTTGTGAACGAAGGCCGGATCGTAACGGCAGACCTGTTAATAACAAATGGAAGAATTGAGAAAATTCAGCCACAGATCACTGCCATACAAACAGGATATACAGAAATAGACGGAACCGGTAAGTACTTATTGCCCGGCTGTATTGATGACCAGGTGCATTTTCGTGAACCGGGTATGACCAATAAAGCAACTATTTATACGGAAGCCAAAGCAGCCGTGGCAGGTGGTGTGACCAGTTTTATGGAAATGCCCAATACTATTCCCAACGCATTGACACAAGAACTGCTGGAAGTCAAATACAGTATTGCGGTTAATAGTTCATTGGCCAATTACTCCTTTTATATGGGTACAGGAAATGATAATGCGGATGAAGTACTCAAAACAAACGATAAAAGAAAAGATGTATGCGGTATTAAAATATTTATGGGTAGCAGCACCGGCAATATGCTGGTGGATAATCCTAATACCCTGGATAGAATTTTCCGGGAAGCCGAAGTACTCATCGCCACCCATTGCGAAGATGAAAAGATCATCCGGCAAAACCTGGAAAGAGTAAAAGCCAGCGGTAAAACATTAACTCCTGCGGACCATCCCATTATCCGTGATGAAGAAGCCTGTTATGAATCTTCCCTTTATGCTATCCAGATCGCCAAGAAATACAGCACCCGGCTCCATATTCTGCATATCAGCACGGAAAAAGAATTGCAGTTATTTACCAACCTGTTCCCGTTGAAAGATAAACGGATCACCGCCGAAGTTTGTGTACATCATTTGCATTTTACCAGTGATGACTATGCGGAATTGGGCAATAAGATAAAATGTAATCCGGCAATCAAAGCCCCTCACAATAAGGAAGCTTTATGGAAGGCCCTGCTGGATGACCGGCTGGATGTGATTGCCACTGATCATGCCCCGCATACACCCGAAGAAAAGAATGGACCCTATGAAAAAGCACATGCCGGTTTGCCGCTGGTACAGCATCCCTTATTATTAATGTTACACTATTATAAACAGGGCCGCATTTCATTAGAAAAAATAGCAGAGAAAATGAGCCATGCCGTGGCCGATTGTTTCCAGGTGCAGGACCGGGGTTATATCCGTGAAGGCTATCATGCCGACCTGGTGATTGTTGACCTGAACGAATCGACAAAAGTCACCAAAGAAAGTATTTTATACAAATGCGGCTGGAGTCCTTTAGAGAATTTTGTATTTCCTGCATCTATTAACCAGGTTTTTGTCAGCGGGCAACTGGTATATAATAAGGGAGTATGGAATGAATCGCTAAAAGGGCAACGATTGAGCTTTAACAGATAAAAAGTGAATGGTCAATAGTAAAAAGTCAATCCACGGCTTTATTCACGATTCACCATTCACCACTCACCAATATGGAGATCGATAAAATATCATTCAGCGACATTTCTATCTTCCACCAGGAAGAAGAGTTTTCTATTTTTCATAAACTCAACTTTACCCGCACTACCGGCGGCAAGGAATGGCTGCGCAAATTCTTCAGCGAGCCCCACAACGATGTAAAAAAGATCATTGGCACACAGAAGATCATCCGCACCTTTATGGAACATATAAAGGACTGGCCCGGTAGTATCAGTAATGGTACCGTGTTGGTGATCGATAAGTTTATGGATTATGCGCTGGATCCGATCAGTGAAAGCCCTAATTCACTGAATAATATTTTTTATAAAGTACTGCACAGTGAAGATTATGCAATGGTGAAATATTCGATCACCCATTTTGCCGATTTTTACAGGGGCATCAAACAAATTGCTGAATTACTCGAAGGACTTGAATTACCTCCCGGGATCAAATTTTACACCGACCGGATCAGCAAGGTATTAAAAGAACCCCCGCTGCAAAAGTTGTCGGAGACCGCCCAGGGAGAACGTTTTACCACCCGGCAGAACCTGTATTTCGGCCACTTTCTCCGCGGTCGTTATAAAACCGATACACTGGAAATGATCGATATTTTCAGCCGGCTTGATGCCTGGTATTCCATGGCAGTGGCAGTAAAAACGTACAACCTGAGTTTCCCCGAATTTGTACAGCAGGAATCACCCCTGGTAGATGCAAAAGGTTTGTACCATGTCTTACTACCACAGCCGGTAGCCTACGATCTGCAGATGAACCCGGATAATAATTTTGTTTTCCTGACCGGAGCCAATATGGCTGGTAAAAGTACATTGATCAAAGCAGTGGGTTCTGCTGTTTTCCTGGCGCATATTGGTATGGGTGTGCCGGCCACCAAAATGAAACTGACCTTATTTGATGGCCTGCTGAGCAATATCAACGTGGTGGATAATATTGCCAAAGGCGAAAGTTTTTTCTTTAATGAAGTACAACGGATCAAAAACACTATTGAAAAAATAAACAACGGGAAAAAATGGCTGGTGCTGATCGATGAACTTTTTAAAGGCACCAATGTGCAGGATGCAATGAAATGTTCACTAACGGTCATTAAAGGACTGATTAAAATTAAAAATTCCCTGTTTATTCTTTCCACCCATTTATACGAGATCGGGGAAGATCTGAAAGATTATCCCAATATCTCTTTCCGGTATTTTGAGACCAATGTAAAAGATGAAGAACTGGAATTCAGCTACCAGTTGAAAGATGGTGTCAGCAATGACCGCATCGGATACGTGATATTAAAAAGGGAGAAAGTGGTGGAGATGTTGGAAAAATTGTAAACAGGCTTTTAGTCAAAAGATTAGTTAAAACATCATCTAAATTCCTCTCAAAAGGCTCAATTTTCGCTTGAAAATCAGGTGAGTATTTGTTATATTTACATAGTAAAAATTGAACAAAGAGAAACCCCATATTATCAACTCTCAATTGCTCTGGGAATATGACCTGGAGACCTTCAATTACGTAAAATCGTATAAGATAGTGATCGAGCGGGTACTGGAAAGAGGCAATCTCGAAGAATGGAAAGAAATGGTAAAGTTGTATAATAACGAGCAGATTTTAGAGACCATTGAGTGGAGTGCCCAGTTGGATAAAAGAGACAAAGATTTCTCAAAATTTTTCCTTACCTCCGGATTTTTACATGTTGCATAAAGACCCTTTCATCATTAAAGCCGCTACATTCCGGCTCATTCAGCAACTCCAGGCTATACCGGAATTGAATGAATTTCATTTAGTGGGTGGAACCGCCCTGGCTCTTCAGCTGGGTCACCGAAATTCAATAGACATAGATTTGTTTACCCAAAACGAGTTTAAACCTACAGATATTATTAGCCTTTTAGAAAAAGATTATCGTATCTCCACTACTTTGGTGAGAAAGGGAACAATACTGGCCGTTGTAAACAACATCAAAACAGATTTTATCAGGCATAATTATTTATTCTTAAATGCCCCCATCATAGAAGAAAGAATCCGCTTCTTAAGCAAAGAGGATATTGCAGCCATGAAATTTCATGCCATTATCCAAAGCGGTAAAAGGCTGAAGGATTTTATTGATATTTATTTCTTACTGCAGCATTTCAGTATGAAGCAAATGATCGGATTCTTTACAGCTAAATACAGTTATTCCAATGCGATGATCGCCATGAAAGCCGTCAATTTTTTTGGTGAGCTCGACGAAAATATAGACCCCCCAAAACTACTTCAACCCCTGCCTCTTAAAAAAATTATGGCCCGGATACAGGAAGCAACGCAAAAACCGGATAAACTATTTAAAGCGGATTAGAGCATGAAGTCATTCATCAGTACCCTCAGCTGTATTTTTATTACCATTGCTGCCAGTGCGCAAAGCAATATTGATGTGCTGCACTATAAATATGAGATCGAACTAAACGATAATAATGATACGATCTATGGTAAAGCAGCGATCACGGTAAAGTTTACTGCGCCTTCTCTTTGTGTTGAATTTGACCTGGTACAAGTGGGTCAAAATAAAAAAGGAATGATGGTGATGAATATCACCGGGCCCAATGTGAATGGAGGCAAATCTGACCTGGTGGCACAAAAATACCGGATCAATTTATCCGGCCCCGCAAAAAAGAATGATACAGCTATTTATACGATCAGCTATAAAGGTATTCCCGCCGATGGGATGATCATCTCAAAAAACAAGTATGGCAATCGTACTTTTTTTTCCGATAACTGGCCCAACCGTGCCCACAACTGGATACCCTGTGTAGATGAACCAGGTGATAAAGCCACCGTGGAGTTTATTGTGACAGCCCCCTCCCATTACCAGGTCATTTCAAATGGCATACAGGTTGAAGAAACCAATTTGCCCGGTAATAAAAAAATGACACACTATAAAGAAGATGTTCCCCTACCAACCAAAGTAATGGTAGTAGGTGCTGCCGATTTTGCAGTGCAGACCGTGGGCGAGGTCAACTGTGTACCTGTGTACAGTTGGGTGTACCCGGAAAACAAAACTGAAGGTTTTTATGATTACGCCATTGGCAAAGATATACTGGCCTATCATATCAATTATATCGGACCCTACCCGTATAAAAAGTTAGCTAATGTACAATCGAAGACCAGGTTTGGCGGTATGGAAAATGCCGGGGCGATCTTTTATGATGAAAGCCGGCTCAATGGCCTCCGCCAGGAAGAAGAACTGCTGAGCCATGAAATAGTGCACCAGTGGTTTGGTGATATGGCTACCGAAAAAAGCTTTGCCCATGTATGGCTGAGCGAAGGCTTCGCCACCTATCTTACCCATGTATATATTGAATCGAAGTATGGTACCGATAGTTTGAATGAAGAAATGGATATTGACCGGGAAACTGTACTTGATTTTGTAAAGACCAATCCACGTCCCGTAGTGGACTCCAATTCCAATTATATGCAACTGCTGAATCCCAACAGCTATCAGAAAGGCAGTTGGATTCTCCATATGTTGCGCCGGCAACTGGGTGATTCCGTTTTCAGAAAAAGTATCCGGCTTTATTACGCCACCTATGCCGGTAAAAATGCGGAAACACAGGACCTGCAAAAGATCTTTGAAACTGTTTCCGGAAAGGACCTTACCCAATTTTTTAAACAATGGCTGCACACAACAGTCAACCCTTCTTTAAAAATTTCCTGGAAATACCTGGCCAAAGAAAAAAAGATCAAATTAGATGTAGAGCAATTGCAGCCCGGTATAACATTCAATCTGCCACTTGAAATAGGAATAACTATGGGCGGAGGTAAAAAGATTGTCATGCCCTTTACGAACAACAGCAGGATTCAATCCTTTACGTGGCCCGTTGCTGCAAAGCCATTATCTATTATTCCAGATCCTAACAGCTCCTTATTATTTGAAGGTACTATCACCGAAATAAAATAAGCTATTTTGGCCGTAACGGTGAGGGTCAATTGCCCCCATCTGCCCGGTTGAAAAAGACAAAGAATACCACTTACCGGTAATAACCCATCCCGTTATTTTCTGTTACCTTCAAGCCATGCTTGTTAAGACATTTGGCAGTGCAGTTTATGGAGTAGAAGCCATTACCATCACGATCGAAGTGAACTGGTTAACGACCGGTAAAGACCCGATGATCGTGGGCCTGCCCGATAATGCCGTGAAAGAAAGTTTGCAGCGAATCGAAAGCACATTTAAAACCAATGGTTACAACATGCCACGGACCAAAGTGGTGGTCAACCTTGCACCTGCAGATATAAAAAAAAGCGGTACTCCTTTTGATCTTTCTATTGCACTGGGCATACTTGGTGCTTCCGGTCAACTTAAAAACCAGGATGCCCTTTCCAGGTACGTCATCATGGGAGAACTGGCACTTGACGGTGAGATACGTTCTATTAAAGGTGCCCTGCCGATTGCCATACAGGCCCGGAAAGAGGGTTTTAAAGGACTCATCGTTCCAACCATGAATGCCAAAGAAGCGGGCATGGTCAACAATCTCCAGGTATATGGTGTATCACATATCAAAGAAGTCATTGATTTTATTGAAGCGGAAGAGAGCGGGCTGAAGCCGACCGTAATCAATACAAGAGATGAATTTTTTCATTCGCAATATGATTTTGAAATTGATTTTGCCGATGTAAAAGGACAGGAGAATATTAAACGAGCATTGGAAATCGCAGCCGCCGGAGGACATAATGCCATTTTGATCGGACCTCCCGGTGCCGGTAAAACGATGCTGGCAAAAAGACTACCCACAATTCTTCCGCCGCTCTCCCTGCAGGAAGCATTGGAGACAACAAAAATTTATTCTGTTGCAGGCAAGTTACCAGAGAATGCAACACTGGTTTCTAAACGGCCCTTCCGTTCACCGCATCATACGATCTCTGATGTGGCCCTTGTTGGAGGTGGCGGTATTCCGCAGCCGGGAGAAATTTCGCTGGCGCATAATGGTGTTTTATTCCTGGATGAGTTACCTGAATTTAAAAGAACCGTACTCGAGGTAATGCGGCAACCCATGGAAGAAAGAAGAGTGACCATTTCAAGAGCAAAAGTTGCAGTCGATTTTCCTGCTTCTTTTATGCTGATGGCTTCGATGAACCCCTGCCCCTGTGGTTTTTATAATCATCCGGAGCGGGAATGTACCTGCCCACCGGGTACTGTACAAAAATATTTAAATAAAATATCGGGACCCCTGCTCGACCGGATCGATCTGCATGTGGAAGTAACACCTGTTCCATTCAGTGAACTTGCTTCTACCAGACAACAGGAAAATTCTGCGGCTATCCGTGACCGGGTGATAGCAGCGAGAGAAATACAAGCAGAGCGATATAAAAACAACCCTGGTATTTATTGCAATGCGCAGATAAGCAGTAAGATGCTGAAAGAAATTTGTGTGATTAGCCAGGTGGGTGCCAATTTATTGAAAGTGGCCATGGAAAAATTAAATCTTTCCGCCCGCGCTTATGATCGTATCTTAAAAGTATCCAGAACTATTGCCGATCTTTCTGCCAGTGAAGATATTAAACCCGAACACCTGGCCGAAGCCATTCAATACCGGAGCCTGGACCGGGAAGGTTGGGCCGGGTAGCCTTAATTTTGGAGCAATGAAAAAAACGTACGGTCCTTTATGAAAAAAATTCTTTTCCTATCAGTGATGAATGGTTCGGCCTGGGGTGGCAGTGAAGAACTTTGGTACCAGGCGGCTCTTTGGACGGCCCGTCATGGATACCCGGTAGCCGTTTGTTGCTTTGATGGAGAGGGCAAAAGCAATCGCCTGGAAAAATTAGCACAGGCAGGATGTTCTTTATTTTTATTGCCGGGAAAAGTAGAAACCAAAAAACAAATGCTACTGGGAAAAATAAAATTGAATAAGGCCATTGCTGAAGTTCCGTTTGAAGAATATGACAAAGTGATTGTTAGCCAGGGTGGTTGGAAAGACGTTACTCACGGGCCCTTTAAAAAATTATACCGGAGATTGAAAGAATATGTACTGATCTACCATAACTATAATATCCATGAAAAATTTTCCCTGCATAAATTTTCATTGCTTCAAAAATGGGCTGGTAAATCAGAAAAAAATTTAGGTGATACTCCGAAAATATTTCAGGCCCTCGAAGAAGCGTATTCACTCCATATTCCCAGGCAGGAAAAGCTTTTTAACCCGCTGACATTTGCTACCCCGGAAAAGGCAACAGCCTACCCCGAAACGCTAAATGGGAAATACATACTGGCAGTTTTTTCTGCTCTTGATATTGAGAGAAAAGCACAGGATGTGCTGATCAGGGCCTTGTCAGGAGAAGCCTGGCGACACCGGAACTGGGAACTGCATTTGTATGGCGAAGGAAAAGATAAAGAACTTTTACAGCAACTGATACAAGAATTACAACTGCAATCTTCCATTTTCCTCTACGGCAATGCAAGTGATTATAGAGAAGCCATCCGTCAATCGCACCTGGTATTGCAGATCACCCATATGGATGCGATGCCCATTACAGTGATGGATTCTCTGGCCATGGCGAGGCCCGTTGTTGTCAGCAATGTGGGCGATATGCCTTTCTGGATAAAAGAAAATGTGAATGGCTGGGTAACCAACGCTGTTACTCCCGAAGCAATTCAGCAAACCCTGGAACAAGCCTGGCAAAAACGGGATCGCTGGTCTGCCATGGGTGAGGAATCCTTCCGCATCTTCCGGCAGGACTTTCCATCCAACCCGGTTCAGTTTTTTCTGCAACAAACTGGTATTATTCATTGATCATACCCAGCTAAGAAAATTTCTTTACTCTTCTCGCCATCTTCCTGAACTCATTCAGTTTACTGATATAACTTCTCCGCCAGATCGGGAACAGTGTTTTTTGATATCTTGTCAAAAAGAAAAAAAGTTTCCAGGAAAACCCCCGCTGCACACTTTCATAGTAAGAATAAAGATCTTCCATAAAAGCCTTATTAGCGCAGTAATTATTATTCTTCAATAGTTGTATCCGTTCGAGCTTCTCTGCATACTCTTCATATTTCCTGTTCTTTGTCTCGCCCCTTTGTTTATTCTTTTGATACATGACAGCAGTAAACGAATAATCATGTTGCCGCCAGCCTGTCAATGTCTCATTCACGTATCGGATGGTCGAAATAGAAGCTGCCGTGTAAGCAAGCCAGGTATCATAAGGCATATTGGCAGGGATCGGCAGTGCGTATTCCAGCAACTCTTTTCTTAGCAGCATGGTATGCCCCCAGGTAAAATCATAAAAAGCAAAGGCATTGGGATGTGGCCGGTCATGCAGCCGGAAGCGGTCGCTGATTTTTTTTCCGGTTTCATTACCCGCTTCATTGATCAGCACCGAATCGGAATAGACCAGCATGGCATCACCGATCGCCTTCACGAGCGTTTCCAGTTTCTTTGGCATCCAGCTATCATCATGATCAGCAAGTGCGATCCACTCGCCAGAACAGAGAGAAAGACATTGCTCAAAGTTTTTGATATACCCGAGATTGGTTTCATTCTGATAAAGCCAGATCCTCCCCGGGTACTGCAACTGGAATTTTTCCAGCGTTTTTACCGTGTCATCACTACTTTTATCGTCACAACAAACGATCTCCGTATTTTCCCATGATTGCTGTAACAGACTATTGAGCAGCGGCACCAGAAAGGGACCGGTATTATAGGTACAAAGTGCAATAGAAACCAGGGGCTGCATAATGTTGAACAGATGATGCCGCCAAAGATAGATTCATAAATTGTAAAACAAGTAGCGCATGAAGGATGGAATATTTATCGCCGAAATGCTGCGAAAAGGAAATGAAGCAAGGGAAAAAGTAAAAGCCCAATTCAGTCACCTCACCTTAACCCAGCTTAACTGGAAACCGGGTGAGGAAAGCTGGAGTATTGGGCAATGCCTCGACCACCTGATTGTTTCCGATTGTTTATATTTCCCTGCTTTCAAAAAAGTAGCAGAAGGAAAACATGAAATGAGTTTCTGGGAAAACTGGAGCCCATTAAGCGGTTTGTTTGGTACCATGCTGGTAAGCCAGATACAGGAACAACCCCGTAAAAAATTAAATACTCCTAAAATATTTACTCCCGGGGGAAGTACAATTGACCCTGGAATACTGGAACGGTTTCATAAACACCTGGACAGCCTGCTGGACTATATCGCAACTTTTATCCGCACTGATATTGACAAAACACATATTACGTCCCCGGTTTCCAAAGTGGTTACGTATAGTTTACGGAAAGCCATCCTGATCTTAATCCAACATGAACACCGGCATATCAACCAGGCTCTGCAGGTAAAAACAGCCAACGACTTTTCTGCCTGACAGTTTGCCGGCGAAACAGTGGGAGAATCGTAGATTGGGGAGGCTGCTGCCAAAAAGCTGGTGACATAGTTTCCGGATTTATAATTGCCATGATTTTTGCGCTGTCCTTACCTTTACTCCTTAACCACTGACATGAAGATCCTTATAAAATACCTGAAACCTTATAAATGGCTGGTCGGCTTAGTACTTTTGCTGGCGGCAATCAATATTGGTTTTTCTTTAATTGATCCTATCATTTTTGGAAAATTGGTGAACCTCGGAAGCTATCACCAAAAAGTAGAGCCCCTGACCTGGAACGATTTTCTTTTCACCCAAAAAGAATACGTTGACACTGGTGTAAAACTGGATGCCGCTGGCATGATACAAAAAACTTCCAATTCAAAAGTTATTTATGGCGTGGTTTGGTTACTCATTGCTTCGATATCGGTCGCCATGATCAGCCGTATTGCCAAAGCCTTCCAGGATTATTTTCTCAGTTTGATCACCCAAAAATTTGGGGCCACTATTTTTACTGAAGGCTTGCAGCATGCCATGAAATTACCCTACAAGGATTTTGAAGATGCAAGAAGTGGTGAAACGCTGAGTGTATTACAAAAAGTAAGGATCGACACCGAGAAATTTGTGTCTTCTTTTATAAATATCCTTTTCCCGGTTATTGTCGGAATTCTTTTTGTCGCTGTCTATGCCACCACTATCCATTGGAGCCTGCCCCTGGTTTATTTTGGTGGCATCTTCCTGCTGACGATCATTTCCAACCTCCTCAGTAAAAAAGTAAAAACGATCCAGAAAAAGATAGTCGGGCAAACCACAGCTTTGGCAGGTGCCACTACCGAGTCACTTCGCAATATTGAATTGGTAAAAAGCCTTGGGCTTACCAAACAGGAAGTATCCCGGCTGAATAAAAACACTTTTAAGATATTGGGCCTGGAGCTTACAAAAGTAAAACGTATCCGCAGCATTAGTTTTGTACAGGGCACTTTTGTAAACACATTGCGCCAGATCATCCTATTCCTGTTAATGTTGTTTATTTACCAGGGAAAAATGGATGCCGGCCAGATCGTCACCATGCAGATCTTCTCCTTTTTTGTATTTGGTCCCTTGCAGGAGATCGGTAATATCATTCTTACCTACCGGGAAGCGCAGGCATCGCTGGAGAATTTTGACAACCTGATGAAAAAAGCTCCCGAGCCTCAGGCAGCCAATCCCAAACATCTCGGACAAATTCAAACCCTGGAGTTTAGCGAGGTAGCATTCCAGCACCAGACCGCATCGCAGAAAGCGATTAATAAGATCAGCTTTAAAGTAAAGACAGGAGAAACCATCGCTTTCGTAGGCCCATCAGGTTCCGGCAAAACCACCCTCATGAAATTATTGGTTGGTCTTTACCGCCCGCAGGAAGGAACGATATTATATAATGGTATTGATGAAAACAGTATAGACTTTGAAGACCTGCGTAACCAAATCGGATTTGTAACACAGGATACCCAACTTTTTTCAGGAACTATCAAAGAGAACCTGCTCTTTGTAAACCCCGCCGCTACCGAAGAGCAGATCATGGATGCGCTGAGAAAAGCTTCTTGCCAGAATATGCTGACCAGGGCCGAAAAAGGTCTTGAAACGATGATCGGGGAAGGCGGGTTGAAGTTAAGTGGTGGTGAAAAACAACGTTTATCGATTGCCCGGGCCTTGCTTCGCAAACCGAAACTGTTGTTGTTTGATGAAGCCACTTCTGCACTGGACTCCTTAACAGAAGAAGAGATAACTGACACCATCCGGGATATTTCCCGTCTCGGCGACCAGATCAGTATCCTCATTGCCCACCGGCTTTCTACCATCATGCATGCCGACAGGATCTATGTATTAGAAAAAGGCGATGTGGTGGAAACAGGTACTCATGAAGCTTTGCTTGTAGAAAAAGGTTTGTACTATGCCATGTGGCGCCAGCAAATCGGTGAAAGAAAAAATAAAATCAGTTTTGCTTAAAGTATGGGACTTTTTTCATTTCTTGGTTCGGGCAAAATAAAAAATGCTTTACGCAAAGGTGCAATTATCATCGATGTAAGGACCGGCATAGAATATGACAGGGGTCATGTACCAGATGCTTTTAATATCCCTGTTGATCGGATCAAAGCCAGTGCGGCCCGATTAAAAGAAGCCAAACTCCCCATTATCGTTTGTTGTAATTCCGGTTCCCGGAGCAGTACGGCGATGCAATACCTGAAAGAAAAAGGTCTGAAAGAAATATATAATGGAGGAAGCTGGGAAGAACTGCTCAAGATCATGCAGGCCCTTTGACAACTTAAGGATTCACTTTTAATTTTATGGATTTGCTGGCAATATTATTGCCATGGTCTTCAAAAGCTACCGTAACTGTATAATCAGTAACCCCTGCCACGGATGCAGTATGATTAAGGCTGAAATTGTAAAGTAACAACCCATGGATCTCATACGCCTGGTTGACGATCACGGCACCATTGGCATCATTGATAACCCGAATAGTACCGCGGTATAAGCCATAATCATCGGTTAATTTACCGGTAATAGAAATGGTACTGCCATTCAAAAACACCTGGTTAATCGTGGGTGTAGTAATAGTTATTACTGGCGGGGTAACATCATCAGGAGTCACTACATGCGGGCCTCCGCCTCCGTCATCAGCAGGATCACCGCCTTTGGAACAGGAGAAAATAACCAGCGTCAGGGCTGCCAAAAAAAATATATGACTGAATCGCTTCATCCTGGTAAAATTAAGGTTCTTTTTTTTCTTTTCCGCCCCAGAGATCGCTGAAAAAGTTGGTTTTCTCCAGTTCTTCCATGTCACTCAGCTCCCATTCCAGTGCTTTCGTGCTTTGCGTGATCTCCAACAAGGAAATAACCAATGATGCCAGCAGGCTTAATAGGCTGGCTGCAAAGACATAACTCGTAAACCCATCCCATTGCTTGTACACACTATACATCGTTACTACGCAGCAAAGAAAACTAAACACACCCAGGGCCTGCATCTGCCGCACCATATTGATACGTATCCGGAGGATCCTGATCTGGTTGAGGAGATGTGTCTTCTTCTCTCCTTTCATATACTCATCGTGCAATTTACGTATCAGGGTTGCCAGGGCCAGATAGCGGTTGGTGTAAGCCAGCAGCAATAAACTGATGGCGGGGAATAATAAAGCCGGCGTGTTGAAAGTGATTTCCATCCCACAATTTACTCCATTCAAAAGAAACCGGCTCTATTTACAACAGGGCGGTAGTGTCTCAGTTTCAAATTTTCTGAACTAAAGAGACACAGAGCCCACCAAGCAGCACAGAGAAACGCTGTGAACCTCCCTGTTTCCCGTGTCTCTGTGGTTTAACTTCTATACCACAGCAATTCAAACTGAGACACTACCAACAGGGCTGGTTTTTTATACTATAATGACCCGTAATTTTCTGTATTACCCGGTTTGAAAATCATAGCTTCCAGAAGAGAATTATACAAGTCTCGCCCGGAGGATAAAGAGGAAAGGAGCATAGAAAGTTCAAGCCAACCACAAAAAAGAGAGATCATAACTACGGTTAGATTAACCCCTTTCTCTCCTTCTCCTCTGCTCGAAATTTCTTTCAATGATCATTGGGGAAAAAGAATTGAAACTGAGACAGTACCTATTTTTTTGTAAAACTTAACGGGACATTCAGTTTAACAGAAAAATTACGGCCGGTATTGAATACGCCATTCCGACCCGTCACCAGGTTTTCGGCAGCATACTTTAGCCGGCTTAAATGATTTTGATAAGCGATATCTGCAATATTATTTACTGCCATATGCAAGCTGAACAGGAGTTTTTTATTGGCACCCCAAACATCAGTACCCAACCCGGCATTCAGTAAAGTGTATCCAGGGGTGCTGGTTTCAGTATCATAACCGGTGAAAGCATTTTTTTGGGCGAATGTTTTATCCGTTTCCATTTTCACATAGAGGTTTTTCAAAGCCTTTCCTGCTTTTTTGAAATCTCCCCTCAATTCACTGACAAGTCTTGCAGCGGGTATCAGGGGCAAATTATCACTGCCATCAATGGCATTATCAAATCGTCCCCGTACAAATGAAACGGTATTTTCGAAATGGAGCCAATGTAATTTGTGCGGATGAATGTCTATGGAACCTTCAACACCTGCCAGCTTTGCATCCTGCTGGTTAAATTTAAAAGCGGGAATATCATCTCCATCCACGTTGACCAGTGAATCACCACCCGCTGCCGATTCAAGTTTCCGGTAAAAAATAAAATCATTCATCCGGTTATAAAAAGCACTGATACCGATACTGAAATGTTCATTGTCAATATCAATTCCCCCGTCTAACTGCAAACTTGTTTCTGATCGGAGATCCTGCTCCCCATATTCATACCGGTTGGTTCCTTCATGCGCTCCGTTGCTGGCCAGTTCAGCCAAAGAAGGTGCCCGGAAGCCCCGGGCAATATTCGCTTTAAAAGTCAATGCATCGGTGGCTTCAACACTTGCACCCATACTCCCGGAAATATTCGAAAAGGAGCGGGTAAAAGCCGGGAATTTAAGATCCACCCCCTCATTGAATTCCTTAGAATCAACTGAACGGTTATCAAACCGCAGGCCACCGCTCAGCGTTGCTTTTTTAAATAACCGTTGCACATACACAAAGCCGCCAATGTCGAAAATATTATACTCCGGTATCAGTACTTCTGCACCTTTGTTCTCATTGTTTTGCCGCATCCCGTTCACGCCAATGGTGGTATGCCACTCTTTCATCTCCGGTAATTGCCATTGAATACTATAGTTAATTGTTTTCAGATCAAAGAAAAGCTCCTTTTCTGCAGGATCGTCAGGGTTACCCATTTCCTGCCGAAGGTTATTTTGATAACCCAGATTAATTTTCAACCGGCTTTTCTTAATAGCAAAATTATTATCAAGAATTATTCGATTGTGTTGCACTCTTTGTTGTGGAACAAATAAATCTCTTGTAGCAAGATCTGAAGCAGTAGCAATTCTTTCCAACGGGGTGCCTGCAAACAAAGTAAATTTTCCTGTCGCGTCGTCCCGGTCTCCTTCTATCAACCCCAGCCGTTGATCGAAACGGCTGAAGATTAGATGCGAATAACCCCAGCTTTTATTGATACCGATATAGCCACCGAAGTTTTTTTCATTGAACCGGGAGTTCAATACTTTGCCATCATATTTATTCTTGTAATCACCCGCGGATTTATAAGTACCATACACATTCCAGTTCAACCCGTTTTTATTAGCTGCCAGGCTTCCATTCAGGGCAAAGAGCCCGTTATTGCTTTGATAATTGGATAAAATATTTCCTTTAACGGTTCCTTCGGCAACAGGTATATTGGTAATAAAATTAATAACACCGGCCAATGCATCGCTACCATACATGAGTGAAGCCGGGCCTTTCAGCACTTCCACTCTGCCCACACTCAGTTCATCAATTTCTACTCCATGCTCATCTCCCCATTGCTGTCCTTCCTGCCGTACTCCTTCATTCACTACTACCACCCGGTTGTAGCCCAGACCGCGTATAAAGGGTTTTGATATAGCCGGGCCGGTGGATAATTGTGATACGCCGGGAACATGACTCAACGCATCAATGATATTGGTCGAGGAAGATTGTAACAATGCCGCTTTACGGATAGAACTTACCGGCACCGGGGATTTCCGGATACTTGTGGCTCCGGAAACGCCGGTAATGATCACGCCCTGGTTTTCTATCACGACGGTAGAAAGTTTGAAATCCCGTTCGGTATCGCTGTTCAGTTCAATATGTTCCACTAACGTGCCATAACCAGCATGGGTAATTTCAATAACATGGTGGCCGGAAGGTATATTCGTTATGCTGTATTTTCCATTGGCATCGGCCGATGTACCGATTTTATCATCCGCAAAATAAACAGAAGCACCGGGGAGCAATTCGCCGGTTTTAGCATCCATGATCTTTCCGGTCAGTGTCACTTTAACCACTGGAACGCCGGGACTCACTTCTTTGGAGAGAGTTAAATTATATTGGGCAGTTGCAGTAAAAGTTGTGGCAACTAATAATGCAATAAGGTAATATTTCATAGTATTAATTTTTTATGCAGTAATCACTGCAACAATTTTGTTGTTTTAAATAATGCAAACAGGAATTAGCAAATAGCCGGGGTAGTACCACAGGCTATATCAACTGCTCAGGCAATAATAGCAGGCGGGCCGCGGAGCAGGGAAAGTACCGGGGTAATAAATGGCAGGTACGCTTTAAAGAATGTAAGAGTAATGGTATGATGGGAAACAGAATGACTATAAACCGTTTCTGCCGCTTCATCAAAAGGCATCATAAAGTCATCAATACAGGTACAGCTATAACGGGTCTCATTCGCTTTTGTCTGTTCAGTTGTTTCGGTAGTGTGAAAGAGATTGTGCAATAACAACCCAGCCCCTGCTTTCTGGGAAAAGACCAGTAGCAGGAAAAATGCTGCACAACGTAACAGGAATGAACGACCCTTCATTGGCTGCAAGATAATAAAATTGCAACATAGTTACATTTAATTTTGTGATGAGCGGAAACCCATCTTCCCCGTGTGAAAAAGAGTAGCTGTATAAATTTCCCGTTTGCATTATTACCAGTTTTATTTTTATCTTGTAGAACAAGCGAATTTCTTTTAAACCTATTGATCTTTACTTGTTCAAAGCCTGCTATGAACCCAAAACTGCTTTTCCCCTGGCTACTGACCTTCACTTTGCTTACCATAGTGGCCTGTAATAAAAACGATACCCCGGCCCCACCTGACCCCTGTATCGGCGTAAGCTATAATGTACAATTCAACAAAACAGAATCGGTGGGTAGCAGCAACAACGGAACACTAACCATCAACAGCCCGAGAGGTGATACCATTACTTATAAACTTAATAATGGCAGCTATCAGGCATCCTGGTATTTTACCAACCTGTCGCCGGGTAATTATGTGGTTACCATAAAAAATCAAAATGGCTGTACAGATACAGCACAGATCGCTATCCTGAATTACGGTCCCAAATATGCAGCTGTAAAAGAAATCATAGTGGGCTATTGCGGCCCCTGCCACCGGAATGGTGGTATCAGTGGTAATAAGAATTTTGATTCCGATGCCAGCATTATCAGCAATTGGGACAGGATTAAGGCAAGGGCTGTAGATAATATCCCAACAAGAATGCCCGAAGCGCCGAACAGTCCTTTAACAACTGTTGACAAGCAGAAAATTACTGATTGGGTGAATGCAGGTCACCGGCAAAGTGATTGATTAAGATATGTAACGGTTTTATTGCACCATCATTTTCCCTTTGGCTAATACTTTACCTTTACCATCACTTAATACCACAAGATATACACCTCTTGCCGCAGGACTAATATCATAATACAGTAATTGATAAGCCCCTGATATGATAGCCTTATCGAATATTATTTTTTCCCCTAATGAATTATAAACCGTTACCTGCCTCTCGCCTGTTGTCCCACCTGAATTATAAAGAGTAATGGCAAACACCCCATTGTTAGGATTTGGGAATATGAAAAATTTATTACTTGCCGAATCCCCGATGTTTAATAATGCCGATTGCCCTATACAACCCCTTACATCTGTTACATCAACCCTGTAGCTTCCAAGACTCTCTATTCCTGCCCTGTAAGAATTTCCTGTAATTGATACAAAATGCACCCCGCCAATATACCAACGGTAAGTAAATGGTGAATTACCCGAAGCTGTAGCGGTGATAGTTGTTTCAAGCCCTGGCAGTAGTTTGGTATAAGGTGATGCACTTAGGCTTACCGTTGGAAGCAGGTTTACAGTAAGCGTTGCAACATCTGAAATCGTTGGGGTGGTACAACCAGGATTAAAAATCAAACACCTGTATTGATTATTGTTCATGCTGGTTGTTACAGCAGTTAATGTTAATACATTAGAAGTCGCCCCGCTAATGTTTATAAATCCACTCCCACTATTTACCTGCCACTGGTAGGCAGGAAATGAACCAACAATTTCTATTTGCATTGAGGCTGTAGCCCCGGCACATACTGCAATACTCCGGGGCTGTGTACGTATAAAAGGTGCAGACAATACATTTATTTGCACTACAGATGAAATAGTACTGTTACACTGTCCTGATACTATACAGCGATACCGCCTGTTAAACTCCTGTCCGGAAATACTAGCGATAGAAAGTGTTGATTGATTGCCGCCTGCAATAATATTACTAAATGTAAACCCGCCATCTGTACTTAACTGCCATTGGTAAGCAATAGCCGATGGCGATGTTATAGAAAATGTAACAGTTGCCCCCTGGCAATCTGTTTGTGAAACGGGCTGTGTTGTTATAACCGGGGAACCACCCGTTTGAACATTCAAAACAAGCACTCTTGTTCGTGTAGTAGTGCCGGAAGTTCCTATAATGGTAATATAATAGAGGCCCTGCGAAAGGGTATTTACATTGCTTACTATGACAGTGCTGGAGTTACCCGGTTGAACAGGATTTGTACTGAATGAAACAGTGGCACCGGCAGGTACTCCGGTAGCAGAAAGAGTAACAGGTATGGCATAACCACCATTGGATACAGTGCCTAATGAATAAGTAACAGAAGCTGGTGCGGGGCAGCTAAGTGTTTGCAAAGCAGGGTTGCCAAACTCAAAGCCCACCGGGGCTGATGCAATAGAAAAATTTGCATTAGAAATATCAAAGAAAATATTATTGAAGCCTTCCACTCTTATCCTTGCTGTGCTGGTGGTAATATTAGGCATGGTCACTACTTCAAAGCCATCGTTGGGTACACCCGATGCTAAAAAGAAAGGATAGGTAAGCCCTCCATCTGTTGACAGGCGGATATTAACAAGCTGTGTATTGATCATGGGGCCGGTGGAACCTGCCACATCCCACAAAATAGTTTGTTGCGATAAGGCCGACCATGTTTCTCCGCCATCTGGCAGATTTACTTTAAAAGGCCCGGTGTCTGGAACTGCATACACACTAAAGTATCCGAAAGTGGTGGATGAGCAATTATTATCAGCATTCATTACCCCACCACAGCCATCCCGCAGGGTAACGGCAAATACATAACCCCTGCTTATCGAAGAAAGTATTTCGCCTTTTAATCCACCTTGTGCAACAGGCGGGTTGGCGGGGTAGCCAGCTGCTATCAATCGTATATCCGGAAATGTTCGCTCCACCATTGTTTGTGGCACCCTTGACCGGAATGCCGGCGCATTAGAAGTGGTAGCATTGTTCCATGCACCGGCAGGCCCCCTTTCCATTTCATCGTAACTAATGGTTACCGGGTCGCCATCATCATCCGTATAGGTAACGCCCTTTATTTCAAATGGAGTGTTCATGGGAATATTGGCCCCGTAAATAACATTGTTGGTAAACCGTGGGGGGTATTGCCAGTATTAATAATACCATGGCAGCCCAACGCCGGAGCAGTAATAAAATTGGTTATCTGGTTAAATGATACAGCGTGAAAATAAGGATCGGGCATGGGTTGCAGATTATCGTTGCCACAACTGCCGGCAGCGGCCATAATGGTGGTGCCTGCCCCAGGCTCGTAACCACTTACCGTAGGAGGGTGAGGGCTACAGGTGGCGTCGTTGCTATTATGTGTATCCGCTGCGTGAAACAAATGACCCAGGTTATGTGCCACTCTGCCTACATCAAACATATCGCCGGTTGGTCCTGCAAGGCTTGTTACCGCTTTCCCTTTATTTATATTGTTGCATACTGCGAAGGATGCTGTGGCGTTAGCATTGCCAGTACCTAATACCATACCTGCATCATAATTGGCAGTGCCGATTACATTATTCAGCGTAGCCTTATTTTCATTCATCATCACCAATTCGTTTCCATTGGTAAAAGGATCGGTGACGGCATTGGTATAAACTACCAAATTATTATTCGCCACTAACAGAAACCGCATGGCCAATTCCTTTTCATAAATACCGTTTACCCGGTTGATGGCAGTAACCATGGCAGCAAGTGTGGCTGCTACAGTTGGTGCATTGGGGGCACAAACGGCTGTTGCATATTCTCCAGTGCAGGCTAAGGCAAGGCGATAGGTAAACAACTGTGTTCCCCGGCAGTCGCCTGCATCCAGCAGTTGTGAAGAATCAGGCCGGTTGGCTTCATCAGATACAGAGGAACAAGTGAAGGCAGGTACACGGCGCAGGTAATCATTACCGTAATAACTTACGTAAAGGTTTCTTTCCGTTTCAGAAAACGGTTCAATATACACATCACCTTTTATGGATAATATTTGGGCATGCAGGCCTGTATAGGGGTTGTAATCTATACGGAGCGATGCATACGGATCCTCCACCCCATAGCCCATGCAGTTTTGTATCTCCGGATACTGGCTGGCCAGTTCCGGTTGCAGCATGGCATATTTCCATAGCCGGAACTTCGCCATCTTTCCATCAGGCATGGGCAGCGAAACTACAGGGGCTTGTTTGCGGTTTACGTGCTGCTCCGCAGGAAGATTCTATAAAAATAATTCTACGCCTTTTGCATGTAAAGAAGATGCAAAATATTTATCCACCTCCACTTTTTTTGGTGTACGGAGCAACGTACTTTCATCTGCCTTGCTAAAGAAAGATGTTTGGCTAAAAGCATTCATTCCAAAATTCCCCATCATCCAAATAATAACTGCACTTAACCGTCGCATTTCTTATACTTTTTTGATATTACAATATTAGCATCAAAATTGAACAGGTTTGACGAATGAACACGGATGAATATTCCTTCGATACATTTTGGATGTCATTATCCTTATTTTACAAAATGTTTTTATTACCACTGTCAAAATGAACTAAACACTTTTTCTAGTAAGAATATTTCTGCTAAAAAAAAACCCATCAACCTAAGTACGCCACCTAATAAACCAATAAACTAATCAGCAAATAAACTACTGTTTCACCACCTTCTTCGTTATCACCCGCCCTTCCTGTTATATCCGTATAAAATACATACCGCCGGGATAAGGGGACAAATCAAATTCTGTTTTATTGCCATTACCCCGGAAGGTTGCCAGTACTTTACCATTATTAACAGTAATGCTGATGGCTGCATTGGTTACCGGCTTACTAAAAGTAACATAAAACTTACCTGTGGTGGGGTTGGGATATAATGCATCTACGTATTGAAATTCATTCGACTCCACTGCTTTTGTAACGGCAGTTGTTTCTGCTTCACTTTCGTTGGGTTGTTGATTATTACGCAAGGGGTATGGGTCAATACCATTATTGCAGAAATAAACCCGTTTGGTGCGGTTGCCTACTGCATCGTATATGTTTACAATGCCGCAGGTACCAAGAGGGAGTTCCTGGGCAAAAGAATCAACGGTAATAAAACATATTAGCAATGTAAACGATGTTTTCATTTTATACATATTTTTTTAGTTAAGGTTCTTTACTTAGAACTTCCCTTGTAATAAGAGAATCAGTAGTTTCCCGATAAGTAACCACTCTGTTTACAAAGAGCTTTGAACAAGTATCGGGATTCTTAAGAAAAGTTTCTCCAATACTGCGACTTGGATTATACAAACCAGTTCTTTTACTTTTGTGCATTTCTTTCCACTCCACATTACAAAAACTACTGCAATTAACTTTGGATAACTGCCAAACGCCGTTCTGATTAAACTCAGCAGCAATTTCTTCGGGTATGCCGGGACTATAGTAAGTATTACTTCCAGCAATGATCTTCCAGCAATACTTAGCTGCTCCCTGTCTATAAAACATGAAGTTAGGATATTGTGCTTCTGCTTCCGCTTTCGTTTTATCACAAACCACATTTCCATTTACATCTATTAAAGCAAAAGCATCGAAAGCCTGCCAGCAGCCTTTGCGGTTTTCTTTGGAGCAAGAAGAAATAAATAAGAAGATTACGGCGATAAATATTAGTATGTGTTTCATAGTTTTTGCTTATAAATTTTTTAAAAATCTGTTTATCGAACTCTGCTTGAAAGTTAGTGAGGACACTAACGGAGGCGGAGTTTTTTGGAATAGGAGTGAAAAAACTAAATTTATAAAAAAGTCTGTCTTCAAATTCAAAAATATAACATATCTGATGGTATAGCATTCCTAATTTCTGGCTTTTTTTGAACAAGTTCAATAATAAAATTGATAAACTCATTTACTCTTTTTGCCATTTTTAGATCTTTAGAACTATACTTATTACAATCGGAATAGATTTTAATTCGTTGTTTATTATTTTTTGAATTCATAGTAACTACCGTATATAGTTTTGGTGTTATTAAACAATTATTTTCGATCTCAAAATTTCCATTGCACTTATCAAGATTTAATGCATAGTATTTTTCTTGCACTTTCATATCTTCTTCCTTACTTAGTTCAAAAAAAATTTCGTTAGGTTTTTTTTCTAAAAAATAAACCGTATAAACCTTTTTGCCAATATCATACTTATAGGATTGAACAATCTCAATAACAATATCAACTCTTTCATTACTATAATTTTTTATTTTGCATTTTGCAAAACAAAAAAATAGTAATACCAAAAAAAAGAAAACCTCTTTCCTTATAAAAGTCATTGAATTCCTAATTTTAGTAATCCAATTAAATTTTTCCAAGAATAGCTTGCTGGATAACCTTTTACATTTGCCCTGAAGCTATTTATCAAATTAGTAGACATTTTATATGCTTTTGCATATGCGAGACTGTATGCGCTAGTCGCTCTCTCACTATACAAGTTATAATTTGACAACCCTTTATATAAGTGGTAAGAATGTAAAAATTCATGATTAATAACCATACTAGATAGGTTCACACCACTATTGCTAAGCCCTTTCAATCCAGGTGATATTAATATTTCAGATTTAAGTTTTGTTAAATATCCTCCCTTAGGTGCAGTATAACCTCCAACAATCACCTGCTTTCCGTTAACGGTTTTGTAAATTAGACTATTGCTGAAGGAATACTCCGAAGCTATATTCCCGGAATTGGCTAGGTAAATATCAGTTTGTAACGCTGACTCAATAGTATTTACATTACCGATATTGTTTGTTATATACTGATCCAACTCTGCATCATTAGCAAAAGAAACGAGTTGTTGTGACCCATCTTCTGTAATAAGAAACTCTGATCCAGATAAAGAAATTCTTTGAAATAGCCCTTGCGCAGCACCAACCAAACCACCAGATAATCCACCTTTCAAAGCCCCTTTTCCAAAATCACCTCCATTTATAACTGCATTAATTGCCCCTGTAAATGAACCAGAAATAGCTCCGCTAATAAATCCGCTACCGACCAAGCCTGTATTTAGGAAAGACCCCGCAAGGCCGGCTCCAATTCCTGAACCAATTAAAGAAGTGGCTGAACCAATTGCAAAATTACCTAAGCCTTTGAAACTAAACTCACCACCATGAGATACCCAATTAATAAAGCCGGCTATTAATGCTGCTGCTACAATAAAATTCCCATCCGGATCCGTATATTTTAACGGATTGTTGTTCGCATAACTATACCTGTTATACCCCTGTGTATTCCACGGGTCAGGCACATAATTATCCGGGCTTATCATACGGCCCTGTATTGGGTCATACATACGGCCATTCATGTTTATTAATGCAAAATCCGGAAGATGTTCATGCCCGGTGTATCCACGGTACAACCAGTTGGGGACATTTGGTGTTGCAGTTGCCGCAAGTTGGGTATTCCAGTTAGCCGGGTCACGGTGGCGACCCCAGGCATCAAAGTTTTGCCGCCATGCCTGGGTGGCATTGTGGTTGGTAATTACCTGCGGGCTTCCGAGATAGTCACTGTAAACATAATAAGGGTTTACAGTGCCATTTTCTACTACAACCATGGTAGAAACGCCATTGCCCGCACTAACATAGTGTATTTCATTATGCCACTGACCAAACTTAACCTGCTTCTCGTAGTTTCCAAGAAAGAGGCGGGTTTCGGGTTCATAGATGGTGGTGTTACCCAATTCTGTTTTCACTCTTTCGTAATCCGGGCCGTAAGTAAATTGTATTTGTTTATTGCCTTCTGCTATAAGCGATGTCTTTAAAAAGGGGGTATACGTAATGTATTGCCCTGTGGAAGGGATACTTATTGGAGGGGCGGTGGCACCCGCAGGATTAGTAATATAAGCTACTGCATGTACCTTATCGTTTTTATACACGTAGTTACCAGCATCAGTTTTGCTGGCAATATTACCCATAGAAAATGAGGTATTAACATCATAATTAATACTTAGCTGTTGTATTCCATTCACCGTACTCGTTGTAAGCCGGTTCAAGGGGTCATACTGAAAATTTTCTACCTGGCTATATACGGCATCGCTACGGCTTAACAAATTACCAGTATTAAAATCATATGTATAATGGTTATCCTGCACACCGTTGGGGAAATACCAGTTACCCGGGGTATAGGTTCGGGTAGGCAGTCCATACTGATAGTCGTTTTGTGTTGTCAGGCCATTTCCCAGCGTATAATTTGTACATTGGCCAAAACCATTAAAAGCATTGGCAGTAAATAAATTATGGTAGCCCCACTGGTTATAATTATAGCCGGTAGTAAGTAGTTCTCCCGTTTGATCAAATGTGCTGCTAACAACCATACCGGTAGGGTAGGTAGTAGCTGTAAGATTACTATATTGATCATAATTGTAGCTGGTAGTATAGTCTATGCCATCAACCGTTACTTTTTCTGATTGCAACCGGAGATAATTATCATACGCATATTGTTTTACCACGCCATTAAACCCGGTAACCTTAGTAAGCTGATTATTGCTGCAAATCGTAGAAAACCTTCCCTTTTTATAATATTCATAAGTGGTGGCGCCTTCGGTACCTGTACGGCTTACTATCCTTCCCAGGTCGTCATAAAGCATTGTATAAGTGTTGCTAAGCGCATCGGTTTGCTGTACTAATTGTCCAAATGCATCATATTGGTAACTAATTGTTCCTGCATTTTTATCAGTCAGGCTTGTCTGCTTACCATATTCATCATATACACTGCTTATCATCACTGTAGTGCCATGTTTTAATTCCACCTGGTTACCCCGGCTATCGTAAGTATAATTAAGCTGGCCACCATTGTCAATAGCCGTTATTACTTTGCCGGAAGCATCTGTAATCTATGAACTGCTTTGTCCGATAGAATTTTGCGTGGTTACCTGCATTTGACCGCTGCCTGCTGGCAAATAAGTAGTGCTAACAGTACTTAGTGTATTCGATACTAAAATCGGTCTGTTATAAATATCATGCGACGTAGTAGTAATTATTGGGGTTTCATTAGAATAATAGCCATTTGTTTTAGTGGCAACATTACCCTTTGCATCGTAAGTAGTAAGCTGTGTTAGCCATTGACCATTAAAGCCCATCGTTTGTGATTTGATTGCCCGGCCTGCTTTATCAATCCATGCTTTAGTATCTGGTTTGCCGCCGGGAAAATCGGTGAAAGTATAGAAAAGCTGCTCACCCTGTACATCCCAATGAAGTGTGGTGTTTACAGCATATCCTTCTGGAAGATTTGTTTTTTTTAATCGGCCAAAGGCGTCATACTCAAAGGTAGTAGTAAGACAATCTGATGATGTTTGTGAAAGTGGCTTTCCCCATTTGGCATCATAAGTAAGAGTTTCTGTTTGGGTAACCGTGCTGCCAACCACTTGTTTTGTAATCGGGAAGCGGCCTTTAACATCATAACTGGCATTGGCTACACGGTTACTTACGCCGGAAGCTGATGTAATGGTTTGGGTAGCATTTCCAAAAGCATTGTAAGTGTAGTTAGTAATAACTGCCTTTGGTAATCCGTAAAAAACTGTTTGACTGGCTGGCAAACCGTTCGGGGTATAACTAAAGGTGGTAGTAGCCGTTTGTGTGGCCATGCCTGTTCTGGTATTGGAAACTGTTATTATTTCTGGCTTAGCGGGAAAGGGTGTATTATGGATTCCGTAAGTGGTGGCAGTAGTAGTTGTTTCCAAAGCAGCAATTATAGTTCCAGAAGCAGTACCCACTTTAGAAACAGTAGTTGTTAGATTTCCATAATTGTCATAAGTGTTGGCATTTTCTGATGCCGCACCTGACAAATGATCAATGCTGAAAATTTTATCAATTTTTTGCAGATAGCGAATATCCTGGCTTCCGGTAGAAAGATTGACAAATGAATTAGTAAGGATTGTTTCGGAAACCGGGTTAAGTGTGGTTTGATTAACAACAGTTTGTTTGTAACCCTCCGGCCAAGTGCATATAGTTCAGTCCGTGCCAGGTCTATATTTTCGTTGTTCAACATTTTTTTATGGAACAACAGTCAGCATTGCCCCGC
>JAWXCO010000038.1:0-23256 GCA_034408705.1 Bacteroidota bacterium | reverse complement strand
TTGTATATTATTTTGCTAAAACCTTCTTTGCGGAGCGGCATATTGAAATTAAAGAGATTAAGGGGATTTTTATTAACAAGCTTTAAATATAAGTTCCATAAGGACTAAAGATTTTATTTGAAAAATTAGTTCATATTTTTTCATCGCAGAGAACAGGAGAAGCAGAGGTTTCGCGGAGTTAGAAATTGTATATTATTTTGCTAAAACCTTCTTTGCGGAGCGGCATATTGAAATTAAAGAGATTAAGGGGATTTTTATTAACAAGCTTTGAATATAAGTTCCATGAGGACTAAAGATTTTATTTGAAAAATTAGTTCATATTTTTTCACCGCAGAGAACAGGAGAAGCAGAGGTTTCGCGGAGTTAGAAATTGTATACGATTCTGCTAAATCCATCTTTGAGTAACGGCACATTGAAATTAATGAGATAACCGAGATTCTTATCAGCAAGCTTTAAATAAGTTATCAACTGTGCTTTAAATATGGGCTCAATAGCAACTACGGATTTTATTTCAAGAATTATTTCTTCTTCAACCAACATATCCAATACATACACTTTGCCCAACGGCTCACCTTTATATTCCATTTCAACCGGAACTTGTACCCTAACTTTTATATTTCTAATCTGTAACTCTCTTACTAATGCAATTACGTAAGCAGATTCAAGTAAGCCAGGCCCTAATTCCCGATGAACGGTAATGCTGGCATCCAGAATAATAGCCCCGAATTCATTTAATTTTTCCCTTGTCATAATTTCTCTGCGTTACCTCCCCGTTCTCCTGTTCTCTGCGGTTAATTTTTCTTCAATTTCAAAATACTCCAATCCGTCTCTTCTGCCACGATTGTATTACTCAGTTTCCCTAATCCATCAATTTCCATTTCCACTACATCGCCGGGTTGTAACCACTGTTCAGGATAGTTGGGGTCATTCAATTTCCCGGTTCCATTCAATTCCAAAAAGCAGCCCGTACCCACCGTTCCACTGCCAATCACATCACCCGGGTACAGGTCTACACCATAGGATGCTCTTTCAACCAATTCGGCAAAGGTCCAGTCCATATCACCCATGTTTCCATCGCTTACAGTTTTATCATTGACCCTGCATTGCATCTGCAGATTCCAGGCGGTACCTGTATGGTTTTCTTTACAGGGAATTTCCAAAGACTGTAATTCATCCAGTGTTACCAACCAGGGACCGATGGCAGTAGAAAAATCTTTTCCTTTGGCAGGGCCCAGGTTCAATAACATTTCCTCCATCTGCAAGCGTCTGGCACTGAAATCATTCATAATCATCAGTCCGCCGATGTATTCTTCTGCCTCGGCTGCTTTGATATTCCTGCCCTGTTTGCAAATAACGATGGCAACCTCCAGTTCAAAATCCAGTTTTTCGAAATGATCGGGCATACATTTTATTTCCCCGGGGCCGGTAATGCTGTGATGATTCGTAAAATAAAAGATCGGGTACTGGTCAAACTCGGGTATCATATCCACTTTGCGATTTTTCCTGGCGGCTGCCACATGCTGTCGAAAAGCATAGCCATCACGGCAGCTGGTGGGAAGCGGAACCGGTGCCAGTAGCTGTACATCTTTCAGTGGCACGCCTTTATTACTGGTCCTGGTACCTTCCCGCAACATCAACTCGCCGGCTTGTGCATACGGGAAAGAATCTTCCCAATAATTTAAAAACATACCCATACTGTTGGGTAGTTCCGGGTGCAGGACTTCCATATCGTAGATCATGTCATTGATCAATACGCCGAGCTGTTCTCTTTCTTCTTTGATGTAGGAAACTAATTTCATAATATGTTGCTTTAGGAGCCGCTAAGTTAACAAGGTTGTTTGTAAATTGGGGGAATGAAAAAATGGCTTGTACTATTATTGCTTCCTGCCTTCTCTTTTTCCGGGAAAGAAGAAACACAAAGCTGGATTCGGATTAACCAGTTGGGCTATACTCCCGATGGAGTAAAAGTAGCTGTATGGTGCAGCAAAAACAGTGAGGTAATAAAAACATTCCAGTTGGTGGATGTTACAACAAAAAAATTTGTGTTTACAGCAAGTGCAGGTAATGGATTTGGTAATTATGGTCCGTTCAAACAAACCTATCGCCTTAATTTTTCTTCCTTTAAAAAACCGGGGCGATTTTATTTACAGGCAGGTGGTGTAAAATCAACTGAGTTTGAAATTGGCAATGATGTATATAAAGGGGCGGCTGATTTTTGTCTTCGTTATATGCGGCAGCAGCGAACCGGTTTTAATCCTTATTTAAAAGACAGTTGTCATACACATGATGGCTATGTATTGTACGGAGAAAAAGCTGGTATAAAAGACAGCACACATATTGATGTGACAGGTGGCTGGCATGATGCATCAGATTATTTGCAATACAGCACTACGTCGGCCAATGCTACTTATCATTTGCTGATGGCTTTCCGGGATTTTCCCAAGATATTTACTGATGAAAAACAAGCCAATGGCCTGGATGGAAAAAATGGAATGGCGGATGTACTCGATGAAGCGAAATGGGGATTGGACTGGTTATTGAAAATGCATCCCAGACCGGATTGGATGTTCAACCAGATTGGAGATGACCGTGATCATATCAGTATGCGGATTCCAAAACAAGACAGCCAGTATGGAAGAGGATATGAACGACCTGTTTATTTTCTAAGCGGTGAACCGCAACAGCGGGGAAAGTTTATGAATAATACAACGGGTACGAGTTCAACAGCTGGGAAGTTTACAAGTGCATTTGCACTGGCAGCAGAAATTTTTTCAAACAAAGACAAAGGATATTCGGATACGCTAATACAAAAAGCTGTTACATCATTTTTCTATGGAATAAAAAAAAGCGGTGTGGCGCAAACTGCTTCTGTTAAATCGCCATACATATATGCAGAAGAAAATTGGCAGGATGATATGGAACTTGCTGGAGCCGCAATTCATTCTTACGAACTATTAACAGACAAACAGACGGGTGTTTTTTTTAGAACTGAAAAAGGAATTATGTTTTATGCAAAATCAGAACCTGTAACTCCCTGGTTCGGTACAGACACTGCCAAACACTACCAATGGTATCCATTCATAAACCTCGGACATTACGAATTAGCAAAACAATTAAAAGATAAACGAAGAGATACAGTTATTGGTTATTACAAAGAAGGTATTCAACGAGTTTGGAACAAAGCAAAATCAAATGCTTTCTACCGGGGCATTCCATTTATCTGGTGCAGTAATAATCTTACTACCTCATTTGCCATTCAATGTTATTGGTATAAACAACTAACCGGTGATAAACAATTTGATGAATTAGAACAAGCCAACTTCGATTGGCTCTTTGGGTGCAATCCCTGGGGCACAAGTATGGTCTATGGATTGCCATCCTGGGGAGATACACCGGTTGATCCGCATTCCGCATTTACCCATATTAAAAACTATCCCATTGATGGTGGGCTGGTAGATGGCCCTGTGTATGGAAGTATTTATAACAATCTTATTGGTATCAAACTATACCAGCCGGATGAATATGCCGGTTTTCAAAGCAACCTTGCCGTGTATCATGATGACTACGGCGACTACAGTACCAACGAACCGACGATGGATGGAACAGCTTCTTTGATTTATCTATTGGCTGCGAAGGAGGCAGAAGCTGTCAAAGGAAAAAAGTAGTTGCGACAGCGAAAGATAAGTTTGTCTATAGTCATGGAGCTATCATCCGTGGCGACAGCACAAAAAAGAATATAGCATTGGTATTTACCGGGCATGAATTTGCCGATGGTGGAGATTTTATTGTAAATACGTTGAGTGTGGAGAAAATAAAAGTCTCTTTCTTTTTCACCGGTGACTTTTTTCGCAACCCTGCTTTTGTAAATACGATAATGGACTTGAATGAGCAGAAGAATTATATCGCACCACATTCCGATAAACATTTGCTGTACTGCGATTGGTCAAAAAGAGATAGCCTGCTTGTCACAAAGGATGAATTTACCAAAGATCTGAAAAGAAACTATAGCATGATGACCCGTTTCGGACGACGGGAAAAAGATGCACCGTATTTTCTTCCACCGTACGAATGGTATAATGACAGCATTGCTTCCTGGACAAAACAACTGGGGCTTCAATTGATCAATTTTACACCCGGCACAAGGAGTATTGCTGATTACACCATACCAACAGATAAAAACTATCGTAGCAGCGAAGAGATTTATAACTCCATTATCAGTTATGAGCAATCAAAACCAGCCGGGTTGAATGGTTTTATGCTCTTAATCCATATCGGCACCGACTCTAAAAGGGCAGATAAATTCTATCACCGGCTGCCCGAGTTGATTAGCTTTTTAAAGACGAAAGGCTATCATTTTCAAACAGTTGACAAGCTTTTGCATCTTTAACAAATCCTCAGACCTAAACTCTCCTGCCTCAGGCGGGACAAAAAGAGCCCTTTCCCTATCTTTGCGCCATGGAATTCGAAAAAATTAATAATAAAGGCCAGGCACAGCTTTTCAAGAACCCCTACATGGAAATGCTGACCAAAACCCACCCACTGGTGATCTGGGGGATGTATACGCCTGTTATGATCTATATGCTGTACTACAGTGGTACATTGGGATTTACAACTGGCAGAATAGCCCTTACTTTTCTGATCGGGATGTTCTCCTGGACCTTATTCGAATACATTGCACATCGTTTTCTTTTTCACATGATCGCCAATAGCGGCAAAGCGAAACGCTTCATTTATACATTACATGGCAATCATCATCATTATCCCCGCGATAAACAACGGTTATTTATGCCGCCAGTACCCAGCCTGATTCTTTCTTCCGCCATTTTTGGTTTGATGTACCTCGGTTTACGGCAACAGACATTTATGTTCTTCCCCGGATTCCTGTTAGGTTACCTGATGTATGGAACTATGCACTATGCGATCCATGCCTGGAATCCGCCGTTCAAATGGATGAAAGGGCTCTGGAGAAACCATCACCTGCATCATTATAAGAATGAACATAACGGATATGGTGTAAGTTCCACTATCTGGGATCATATATTCGGCACCATGTTCGATTTGAAAAAGGAAAAAGAAGACAAGGAGAAAGTGAAAGAGTTAATGTTTGAGAAAAAAGATAATAGCGTAAAGGTATAATAGATAATCTTTACCCCAGACCAGGCTGCCGGCAGGCAGAGGAGGGGAAACGCTGAGAATAATTTTGAAAGATATTATCCCGCCGATCAGCGGGATTTTTTTTGCCGGGGAAATGAACAGGGGTCAATTTCCTCTCTGCGACTTTGCGTCTCTGCGGTTCTGTTTCTAACCATTTTTCTTCCTCCTCTATATTATTGTCACGCTGACTAGTCCGATTATTACCGGACTGTTGGCGGGATTTTATTGCCCCCAATCCCTAAAGGGGGAGGATTAGTTTACCACTTGTCATCTTCAGGAATACTAGTATCACTTTTATTTTCTTTCCGGCTTTTTATCTTTTGCAATTGGCGTTCAATAATTAAATCAGCAATAAGGCCTGCGGCATTTTCTCCTTCCCGCTGTTCTAACAAATGTCTCATCTTAGATTCATTCACATCAATCCGGTAGAGATAAAACACCAGTTTTTCAAAATCATGATTAATCAGGTGATTGATATGCGCCACCAGTTTTTCTTTTAACTCTTCGCCAGAAATAGATACAGGCAGGCTTATCTCAAGCGACTGGTTTATTTGAGGAATTAACTCTTTATCTATTGGTGTCATTAAACTAAAATTTTTCCATCACCCCCATTCCAAATAATGCAAAATCATATTTTACCGGGTCCTGCTTGTCTAAAGTTCGCAGAAATTCCGTTAACTCAATAGCGGCCAGCCAATCTGTTTGTTTTCGTTGCAATAAGTTTAATCGTTTGGCAACTCTAACCACATGCAGGTCAAGCGGACAAATAAGTTGCGAAGGAGAAATATTTTTCCAGATACCAAAATCAACACCTTTATCATCATTACGAACCATCCAGCGGAGAAACATATTTAATCTTTTGCAGCTTGAGTTTCTTTCTGGAGTAGCTATGTGTTTTTTAGTTCTGGCAGGTACATGTTCAAGAGAGAAGAAATAATGGTGAAAGTGCTTTAAAGCATCTTCAATATTCGGAGTATTGCTCCCCTCTCCCCCAGAGCTTGTCGAAGGGATGGAGAGAGCCTGTCCCGGTTTTTCGGGAGGTTGGGAGTGAGGCGTAAAGGCTGTTTCAAGGCTTTTATTTTTATTATAATGTGTTTTGAAAAATTCAATAAAGTACAAGAGATCGGTTGTGCTGAATGTGCGGTGTTTGAAATGCATTAAATCTTTTAAATCTTTAGGCGAATGGTTCAGGCAAAATTCATGCGGCGAATTATCCATCAGCTGCATCAGTTCTTTTGATTTTTTGATAATGGTCGTACGATTGCCCCAGGCAAAAATAGCAGCGAAGAAACCAGCTATTTCTATATCCTGCTTTTTAGTAAAGGCATGCGGGATGCAAATAGGGTCGTCGGGAATAAAAGAAGGTTGATTATATAAATCAACCTTGCTGTTTAAAAAATCTTGAAGCTCTTTTTCTTTCATTATAGCAAAAACTAGCCAATAGCTTTGTTTAAATCCTCTATCAAATCCTCTGCATCTTCAATCCCAACACTCAACCGGATCAGTGAATCATTTAAACCATTTTTAATTCTTTCTTCCCGTGGTATAGACGCATGCGTCATACTCGCAGGGTGATTGATCAATGATTCCACACCGCCCAGGCTTTCTGCCAGAGAGAATAAATGAGTGGATGACAATACCCTTCTTGCTTCTTCCACACTGTCATTTTTCAATTCAAAAGAAATCATGCCACCAAAATCCCGCATTTGCTGTTTGGCAATAGTATGACCGGGGTGATCTTCAAAACCCGGCCAATATACTTTCGCCACTTTAGGATGAGAGCGAAGCCAGTTGGCAATGCTCTTCCCGTTCTCACAATGTGCTTTCATTCTTACCCCCAGTGTCTTTATACCCCTCAGCACTAAAAAACAATCCATGGGGCCGGGTACGGCACCACAGCTTTTTTGAATAAAATATAATTGCTCCCGCAGGCTGGCATCATTCATCATTAGTGCTCCCTGTATAACATCGCTATGGCCGCCAAGGTATTTCGTAACGGAGTGCATCACAATGTCTGCACCAAGATCCAACGGGTTTTGCAAATAAGGGGATGCGAATGTATTATCAACACAGACCAGGATATTTTGCTTTTTGGCCAGTGCTGAAATGGCTGCAATATCACTGATATTCATCAGCGGGTTGGTAGGTGTTTCCAGCCAGATCAGTTTGGTATTGCTGTTGATGTAGTGTTGAATGGTTGCTGTATTTCCCAAATCAACATAATGGAATTTAATCCCGAATTTTTCGAACACTTTGGTAAAAAGACGATACGTGCCACCATACATATCATTCCCGCAGATCACTTCATCACCGGGAGCTAATAATTTGATCACTGCATCTGTTGCTGCCACACCACTGCTAAATGCGAGCCCGAATTTCCCATTTTCAATAATCGCAAAAGCTTCTTCAAGGGCTTTGCGGGTAGGATTTTGGCTACGGGCATATTCAAAACCTTTGTTAACGCCCGGTGCTTCCTGTACATACGTGGAGGTTTGATAAATAGGAGTCATAATTGCACCTGTAGAAGGATCAGGTGTAGCGCCGGCATGGATCAGCTTAGTAGCAAGTTTCATATTGGTCGTTTAATTTGTAATTAGTAAGAGTGCAAAGATGCTGAATTCAGCTTACTTGAAGAGGCTCGCCGCAGAAAAATACCGCCAATCGTAATTATCTGCTGCATGTGCAGCCAGCGAATGAACGGGCTTTTCCATGATTCCAGGGTTTAACACTTTTTCATCGACTAATTTTTTCCGGGCTTCCCGAATAGCTTCCTGTACCTGTTTATTTTCCATCCAGCTTTTTTGCGGGGGCTCAAAACCAACCTTATCCCGCCTCCAGGTTATTTCGGCGGGCAAACTTTTCGCCATACTCTCTCTCAGTATCCACTTTGTCCAACCCTGCCGGATCTTAAAAATAGCAGGCAATGAAAAAATAAATTCCACCAATTCATGAGAAAGAAAAGGTAACCGAACCTCCCGGCCATGAGCCATCGAATTGCGGTCAGCATACCGGAGTAATTCTTCCAATCCATGTGTGCAGGTGTTGAAATGCAATACACCATTCAATGTAAAATGATCTGGAGTGGTATAATAGGCTTCTTTGCTTTGCAGTTTCACAAAATCTTTGGCGAGGTCTTCCTGCCGGATGGCTTTTAGTAAATACTGATTTTCCAGTGTAACGGTGGCAAACCCCGGGAAATATGCAGCGATCATATTCTTAAAACTAAAATGATCTGACACACCCAGTGCTTTGGCGGCTTTCAATTCTTTACTGCGGAATAATTTTCGGTTCCTGAATAATTCCTGCCAATACCATTTATAGTATTTATGATAACCCGCCAGTGTCTCATCAGCTCCCTGGCCGTCCAGCAATACTTTTATATCATGTTGTTTTGCCAGTTCATAGACTTTATACTGTGCATAGATACTGGCAGAGCTAAACGGTTCTTCCTGATGATAAGATAGCTTTTCCCAATCCCTGATCATCTCATCTGCTGTTACGGGTACAGTAAATTGCTGCAAATGGAATTGATCTGCAATTTGCCTGGAGTAAGACGACTCGTCTTTGTCAAATCCGGGAAAGACGGCTGTAAAAGTTTTTGGCTGGTAATTAACGGCTTGCAGGTCGTTGATGACAGACACCACGGATGAACTGTCTAATCCTCCGCTCAGCGATGTGCCAACCAGCACATCACTTCTCAATCTTCTTTTTACAGAGCGGGTAAAAAGTTCATAGAATTGTTCAATGGCTTCAGAGTCAGTAATTTTTTTATCCTGTTTTTCCGGATCAATATCCCAGTATTTTTCCAGCTCCAGTTTATTACTCCGGGTGTTATATTTTAAAACGGAAGCAACAGGTAGTTTATGTATGTTCTCAAAAAATGTTTCTCCGGGCTGAGCAGGATTATCTGTATAACCGATCGTGATGAAATTAAAAAGCATTTTCTGATTGGGTGTTCTTGCAATACCAGCGGCCCATAATGCTTTCATCTCTGATGCAAACAGTAATTGTTTTCCGTTGTAATGATAGAAAAATGGTTTTTCTCCAAACCGGTCCCGGGCGGCAAACAATTCTTGTTTGGTTTCATCCCAGATCGCAAAGGCAAACATTCCATCAAAATAGTCAATACATTCATCCTGCCAGTGATCATAGGCGGCCACAATTACTTCGGTATCTGTTTGCGAAAAAAAAGAATAACCTTTTTGTTGTAAAGCTTCTCTTAGTTCAATGTAATTAAATATTTCCCCGTTATGGACGATGCTGTAGCGAAACGTTCCCCCTTCTCCTTGAATTGTAGAAGGGCCGGGGTTGTAGTGCATTGGCTGTTTTCCCGCTTCACTCAGATCGATAATGGAAAGTCGGCGGTGACCCAATAACACATTTCCACTTTCGTTTTGCCACAAGCCTTCACCATCCGGGCCACGATGTGCCAGTGCATCGGTCATCATTTTCAGGTGATCCGCGGAATACCCGGAAGCAGTTGATTGTATAATGCCGGCAATGCCACACATGGGTGTAAATATCCAACTAATAAATGTGAAAACCTGTTCCTGTATTATCGGCAGGTCAAAAAGAAACAGGTGTCATCAGAAGGAGAGGGGTAGCCTGACTTCCACATTGTCCCATGCCATGAGCAGATCAGCTCCTGTAGCAGTTGGTTGGAAGATCATGGTGAAATATTCAATAGCGTTGCTGGTCATTGCTGCCGGAACAGTAAACTGCGCTATATCTTTTAATGAATTGGGATGAAGCCCCCAGCTATCAATATTACTGTTCAGCACGATGGTCCATTTGTCCCGGTCAGGGATACAATAAAGAATATAACGACCTTCTTTTATTTTTTTTCCCTGTATGGTGGCGTCGGTGTAAAGGTCCAGTTCCGTTGCTTCATTGGCCCCCAGGCGCCAGGCTTCGCCATATTTAAGTACATCATTAAATAATTGACGGCCCTGTAAATGCGGGCGGCTGTACACCACCCGGGCCATTGCTGGTTTAATAGAAGGAGTGGACATTTTTAGTTTGGGATAATCAGCCGGGAAATAGCTCATATCCATCGGGGAAATATCAATAGGCGAATAAGAGTTAATAGATTTCTCCGGCGTTGGTTTTGCTGAACTATCTTCTTTGTTAACGACAGGAGTGGTGACCTTGTTCTCCTTTTTTTTATCAGAACAGGAAAGCAACAACAAACAAACGAATAATACAGAAGATATTCTCATAAGCGGAACTTTAAAAATTAAAGGGCACTATTGCCTTTACATTGTCCCAGGCAATGACAAGGTTAAAACCGGAAATGCTTTTTTCAAAAGCCATGGCCAGCGATTCTACTACCACATCTGTTTTTTGTATCGTCACTTCTTTCCTGACCACATCTTTTTTGGCATCATATTTAAAAGAACCCCAGGTGTCCGTTTCTTTATTAATAATAATAGTCCAGCTGGTCTCGTTAGCAATGGCATATAAAGAATAGCGGCCTTTATTTATTTTTTTGGCCCCTACATGAACATTTTTGAAAAACTCAATCTCTGTCGCTTCATTGGCTCCTACTCTCCATAACTCTCCATATTTTACCAATCCGCCAAAGATCGGCCTGCCTGCTTTTTGCGGGCGGCTGTAAACAACCCGGGCAGCCAGGGGTTCTGTTATTTTATCATTGATCTTTAATACCGGATAATTAGCGGGGTAATAGCTCATATCCATCGGCGATTTATCTACCGGCGGGAGGTTACCTTGCCCCAGCAGGCAAGTAAAAATGGATTGAAAAACGATCAGGAATACAAAAGCTTTTTTCATAAAAAAGAGTATTTACAAAAGTAAACGATTTGTGTATTTAAGTTTCATCTGTTTGACGCTTATTACTGCTTCCGACTGACGGTGAACAGGCAGCAATTGTTACGTCTCCGGGCACTTTTATTTTCATAGCGGGTTAGCCCTGTACTATACGGTGCCGGTATTGTTTCCCAGCAGGTCAAACTGCTCCCTGAAATAAGGCTTGGCAGATGCCCAGAAATTACGGTAGCAGTCCTGCAAAAGTTGGTAATGCTGCTCAAATAATTGATAAGCGGTTTCACTTTCGGTTAAATGAACCGAACGTCGGACAACCCCCCCCAGGCTTTTCCCTGTTCCCTGCCGGGTCCGGTAGTTAAATAACCAGTTGTGCTCCTTCATGTACGGAAACATAAGAGCAAACCGTTCTGGCAACCATTCTACTTTTTTGTCAAGCGTAGCATAAACAAATTGTGAAAAATCCAGTAAGGATCGTTCCGTGAATTCCGTGGCATCTGCTGCCAGGAAATGATCATACACTACATCTACAAAAGCCCCGCTATACAAACGGTAATGTGGACGAAAAACTTCTTTGGCTTCCCGGGTTGCTTCATGCGTATCGGTAAAGCTGTCGATGAGCCGGTGCAGCATGATACCATTTTGAATTCCCCGGGGATAATCAAACTTTTTTTTCCCTTTTACATAATCACTTATCATATTACCCGCCATTATCTCGGGGTTGCTGAATGAAAGATATGCGTGAGCTAAATAATTGATAAAAGAAATTATTAAGAAGGTTTGATAATCTGTAAGGCTATACCAGGGACGCTTATTTTACATTTTTGAGCAACCACTCACTTATTGTTTCGAGAACAGTGAGGGAGATAGTTTCTTCCAGTCCGGCATACTCATCAAGGGTACATTTTTTACAACGTTGAAACAAATGATTTAACCCAGGCATTTCCGCTATGTTGTACAAGGCAGATTTACTTTTTTTCAACGCGGATTCGATGCCGGGAAGATTTTGCGCCGACAATACCTGGATATCTTTCTCTCCATTTAGCGCCAGCACTTTGCAATTTAACTGTTCAAGATAATCACCGGGATTAAACCGGATAAAATACCTGAACCACGGCGACTGAAACTGCTGTATCATTTCAGCAATATAATCACTACGTTTTTGTGTTGTTTCGAAATTTAATTCTGTCAACAATTCTTTACTTTTATCAGCAGCCCAGTTTTCTGTTATCCCTGTAACCCGGGTTATGGCGGCCGTACTGTCCGGAGCTTCCATGATGGCGGTCACTACTTTTTTAAACAGGGGTTTAATTTCTTTCACAGCAGCTTCACTAACAGCACTTGATCTGGCGATCGCTTCATTCTGGGCGGCCATTAAATCAATGATAGGAACACCAGGGCCTGCCATTAATACAATAAAATCAATATCCTTTCTCTTCACCGCTACCATTGGTGCAATCATTCCACCTTCGCTATGACCGATTAACCCGATCTTCTTTTTATCGGTTTCAGGCCTCGATAAAAGATAATCAACGCTGCTGCTCACATCAGTTGAAAAATCTTCACTATTGGCTTCGCTGAATATACCGGTACTTTTTCCAATGCCCCGGTCATCAACCCGTAATACAATAAAACCTTTCCGGGTAAGATGATCAGCCAATACAGCAAATAATTTATGTCCCATAATGGTTTCATCACGGTCTTGCGGACCGGAACCGGTTATCAGTACGATAGCAGGATAGACAGCATTGCCTTCGGGAATACTGATAGTGGCCCCATAACGGAGCGACTGATCTGTGTTGCCGTAGATCACTTCTTCCGTTTTATATGGAAAAGGTGGTATGGGAGTTTGAGGCCGTTTATTTTCTTTTACAAAGGCCGTTTTTTTCAGCAGGAGGGGAAGATCCGCCTGTTGAATAAAGGTGCCGTCAATGGTGGAGTCGTTGATCAGATTGCCAGAAAAAGAAGCCTGCAGGCTACTCATCAGAATCGTGATCCCGTTTTCTTTTATAATGGTGGAATCACATTTAAAGCCATAAGCTGACTGATCGGGACTGTCGGCGGTACTGATCAGGCCACCTTTGCCATCCGGTTTAATATGAAATACAATCCTGAGATTTATCGCACCAGCCTGCAGGGTGCCTTCCCAGGTGCCTGTGTAGTTTGTGATGGGCTGGGTATGCGTTATAAGAGGAGCGAAGAGCAATAATATAATGAATGAAAAAAAAGCAGGCTTCATATAAGAAATTAAGATTTCAAAAATACGCCGTTTTGCCAGTTTTATATTGATAAATGGTCATTAAATACGCTGGACGGTTCACACTGTCCAACATATGTTAACAGCAGTTAACACTCGCTGCCACTAATCACAAATGCCTTGTCGAGGGGTGTAACCTAATTTACCTTTGTACCGTCACAGTAACCAAAGGACAAAAAATTAAACCTTACCTGCCTGACGGGCAGGCCTAACCAACAAAATAACAAACAATGAAAAAGATGATCGTAACACTGGCCATAGCAGTAAGCACTTTAAGTGCATTTGCCAGTGATGAAAATGTTAACCAAAAAGTACTGGAGGCTTTCAACACTGAATTTACCTCCGCGAAAGAAGTAGAGTGGACAGTAGGAACTGATTATTACAAAGCCACGTTTAACTACAATGGTAAGTATGTATTTGCTTTTTACAACGATAATGGTGAATTGCTGGGGTTGACCCGCTATATTCAGCCGGCTGACCTGCCCCTTGCATTACAAAACAACCTGAAGAAGAACTATGAAGGTTTCTGGGTGAGTGACCTCTTTGAATCTTCCAAACACAATGAAACAAATTATTACATCACCCTGGAGAATGCTGATACAAAAATTGTATTGAAGTCTTCCAATAACGAATGGAATGCATACAGCAAAAGTAAAAAATCATAAGACAATTCATTTGCCGCAAGCAGATTAAAAACTAAGTTTTGGTGTGTGGTAAAACAAGCCCCGTCATTCTGCAAAGGATACGGGGTTTTGTCTTTATAGTAAGTATGTTAACCAGTATTATTTATCGTTAATATCATTAACATCCTGCACCGCAAATATCTAAAGGAGTCCTTCGGACACAATTTACTTGACTCCATTTTTATTCAACATTACTTTTGAATAGTAAATCAAAAATTATCAATCATTAAACCTTAAGCCATGAAAAAAATTATTGTTTCATTTTCCTTCCTGCTGGTGGCAGGAATTTCAACAGCCTTCGCTAGGGAAGATCCGGGTCCTGATCAAAAGACGTTGGATCTGTTTAAAAATGAATTTAAAACAGCGGAAAATGTGAGATGGGATAAGCAGGGAGAATATGATAAAGCTACCTTCCTGCTCCTGGGCCGTCGTGTTATTGCCTGGTTCAATACGGCCAACCAGTTAGAAGGCTGTGTCAGGGATATTTTCTTTGACCAGCTTCCGCTCACAGTTATGAAAGCAGTTGACAAAAGGTTTGCTGACGCGGATATTCTTGCCGTAAGTGAGATCAGCAATACGGAAGGAACAAGTTACCGGATCATTCTCGAAGTCAAAAATAAAAAATACAACATCAAAGTAGGTTCTGCCGGTAACATTGATGACGTAGAGAAACTGGCAAAATGATGTAGTTGATCTTTCTCAGAAAAAAGCCCCCTCCCGCCACTGGCAGGAAGGGGCTTTTTGTTTATAGAAAAATGTAATTTTGCCGCACTTATCTCTTTTTGCTAGCTGCCTCCAAATGGCAACCTGAGAAGCTACGGAGAAAGTTCCCGCATGGTCTCACCTTATTGTGATCTGAAGGCGGACGCAAAAAATTACAACATGAAGAAAGGTCCCGTTTCACAATTTATTCAGCATCACTATCGCCATTTTAATGCAGCCGCTTTGATGGATGCTGCCAAAGGCTATGAGCAACATTTACTGGAAGGCGGTAAAATGATGGTGACACTGGCCGGCGCCATGAGTACCGGCGAGCTCGGTATTTCCTTTGCAGAAATGATCCGCCAGGGTAAAGTGGATATCATCAGCTGTACCGGTGCCAACCTGGAAGAAGATGTGATGAACCTCGTGGCCCATTCCAAGTACAAAAGAATTCCCAACTACCGTGACCTGACACCGGAACAGGAATGGGAGTTATTGGAGAATCATTATAACCGGGTAACCGATACCTGCATCCCCGAAGAAGAGGCTTTCCGTCGTTTACAAAAACACCTGGTAAAACAATGGGTGGACGCAGAAGCAAATGGCGAACGCTATTTTCCGCATGAGTTTTTATACAAAACTGTTTTAAGCAAAGAGCTGGAACAATACTATGAGATCGATCCGAAAGACAGCTGGATCGTAGCTGCTGCCGAGAAAAATATCCCGATCGTAGTACCGGGATGGGAAGACAGTACGACCGGGAATATCTTCGCGAGCTATGTGGTGAAGGGAGAATTAAAAGCCAGTACTGTGAAGAGTGGAATCGAATACATGGTTTGGCTCACAGAATGGTATCGCAATAATTCATCTGGTAAAGGAGTAGGTTTCTTCCAGATCGGTGGAGGTATCGCCGGTGATTTCCCAATCTGTGTAGTGCCAATGATGTACCAGGATCTGGAGTGGCATGATGTGCCGTTCTGGAGTTATTTCTGCCAGATCAGCGATTCTACTACTTCCTATGGGTCTTATTCCGGTGCTGTGCCAAACGAGAAAATTACCTGGGGTAAGCTGGATATCAAAACACCCAAGTTTATTGTAGAGAGTGATGCAACAATTGTAGCACCCCTGATCTTTGCCTGGGTGCTGGGATGGTAATACCCTGTCCCTAAAGGAGACTTAGATCACACTTTCGATTTTTCTCGATGACAGCATCAAAGGAAAATGATACATGAAAAAACTAAACCCCGCCCGTTTTGAACGAACGGGGTTTTTAGTAGTATATTTTAATAGTGCTTACTTATTCTTCTTGGCATCTTCCCAGGCTTTGGCAGGTTTTAAAGCACTGATAAGGTTGGCGAGGATAATAATTTTAACAATGATACCACTATAGATTGCTTTATCACCTACTACTACAATCCCAGCCACCCATAGCAGGATAAAAACAATCAACCCGGTAATAATAGCCGAATAGGGTTTTGTTTTTGTCCATAACGCAAGGGCGACGAAAATCCCCACTTCCACCACAATTACCGCGATCATTAACGGAGTAAAAACAAAATCAGAGGCACTCGCGGAAATGATCTCCCCAATTAAAAGAAGTAATGCCGTGACAAACAAGGCGGTTCTGGCTTTTTTGATTCCGGATTCATAACCCTGTACTTCCATTTTTTTTACTCCTTCATAGTAATCTGCAATGGCATTTTCACTTTTTGGTGCGGGTTCGTTTTGATTCTCTGTCATGGCGGTAAATTTTCATTTAAGGTAAGCAAGTTTTCTAAAAGAATAAACCCCGTCCGTTTTAACAACAGGCGGGGTTTGATATATAAAGAAAGGAAGGATTAAAAACGGCGGTCTCTCCGATCTTCCCGGCGGTCCCTGATATCTTCTCTTCTGTCATAAACGTCTTCTCTGCGATCTCTTACATCTTCCCGACGGTCCCGCACATCTTCCAGTAGATCCAATATCCCGCCTTGATGCATCGCATCTCTGCGGTCTTCACGGCGATCTCTTACGTCTTCCCTTCGGTCCCGTACATCTTCTCGCCGGTCTCTTACATCTTCCCGACGGTCAAAATGATTTTCAATTCGATCATAAGGCTGACGACGTTGGGCATCAGCATTGTTGATACTGGTAAAGGCAAGGAAGAAAAAACCTGTTAAAATGGAGGCTTTCATGATGTGCTGAATTTTCATATACTGGTTTTTGGCATACTTCTTCGCTGATACGAGGAAGTAATAATTAAAAAAGAATGACAGAAAGATAGACCGGCACTGTTTCCTGAGGTTTAACGGGCATAAAAAACCTCCCGGCACAAAGGAGGTTTTAACAAAAAGGTCTTATCAGAAACCTTTGGGCTTCTCCAGTTTCAGGTCTCGTTTCAGCATATCATTGCGGTTGGCTATTTCCCAGGCGGTATAAAAAACCAGTTGCGCCCTTTTGGCCATCATCAGGTAGTTGATCTTATCCGGTGTATCGGTGGGGCGATGATAATCAGCATGCGTGCCATTGAAATAGAAAATGACCGGAACACCTTTCACTGCAAAATTGTAATGATCGCTGCGGAAATAAAAACGATTAGGGTCGTTTGGGTCATTATACTTGCGGTCCAGTTTCATTTTCGTGTACATATTATTCACCTGGTCGGTAATAGGAGCCAGGTCAGTACTCAACTTATCATCACCAATAATATAAACATAGTTGGTGGAATCTTTACTTTTCAGGTATTCGGTACCGGTACGACCGATCATATCAATGTTCAGGTCAACTGATGTTTTATCCAATGGATAAACAGGATGATCGGAATAATAAGCACTGCCCCATAATCCTTTTTCTTCACCGCTTACCGTCATAAATAAAATACTCCGGCGGGGGCCCTTCCCTGCTTTCTTCGCTTCCACAAATGCCTGTGCCAGCTCAAGGATACCGGTTGTGCCGCTACCATCATCGTCGGCACCGTAATTAATGATGCTGTCATTTCTTTTACCGATATGATCGTAGTGTGCTGTTAATACAACATATTCATCTTTTTTATCAGTGCCTTCCAGGAACCCCAGGATATTAGAAACATAAGTAGTCCTGGAGGCTTTGGTAAATTCTACATCAATTTGTGCCGGGTATGTTTTTGCTGGCAATGACCCGGCTTTCATTTTATCGATGATATTATTTCCATCCTCTCCCATAATAGCGACAGCAACCCCGGGCGATATGGTAAACGTAAAGACCGGTTGTGCCGGTTTGTATCCATTCAAGCTCCAGTTGCTGCTGGCAGTAATGGATTTGCGTGGATAGTTGCTAAACACGATCATTATTGCGGCGGCACCCCGGGTACTGGCGGCACTCATTTTTCCAAACACACTGGAAGCTTGTGAGGTTTTATAACCGGTTGGCACGCCATCGAGGATCAATACTAACTTGCCCGCTACTTTCAGGTCTTTATAATCATCTCTTTTGTCTCCATCGCTGATACCATAACCGGCAAATACAACTTCTGAAAAACGCATTGCAGCAGCATAGTTATTAGTTTGCGGTTGAAAATCTTTATTCAACTCGAGTAGGGTACCGTTTATTTTCATGGATGCTCCGATCATAGAATCTTTGAACAGCGGGTATTGCTGGCGATAACTGTCCTTGTTGCCGGGGGCCAGGCCTATGGATTTAAAATAGTCTTCAATATAATTGGCGGCTTTTTCCAAACCGGGTGAAGGGGTATCTCTTCCTTCCATTTCTTTACTGGCAATGATGTAGAGGTGTTTCTTCATGTCTTCGGCCGTAATGGTAGCGGCGGCTTTAACAGCCTGTTTATCTTTTTTTTGTGCGGCTGAAAATAAAGGTGATGCAAGAAGAAGGAAAGCGATCAATTTTTGGATCATGATATTATGGCATTTATTATTATAGCCACTAAAAATAATCCCTTCTGGTAAGCAGAAGGGAAGAATAGGGATGACTGGTTAAAAATCAGGTGCAGGCAATTTTATTTACCCGGTTGGCATGGCGGCCGCCTTCAAAATCAGTGGTCATAAACAGGCTGACCATTTTTTCAGCATCTCCTTCCCGAACAAAACGGGCCGGGATGCAAATAATATTAGCGTCATTATGTTGCCTTACCAAACTGGCTATTTCTTCACCCCAGCAAATAGCAGCCCGGATACCCTGGTGTTTATTGGCAGTGATCGCAACACCATTGGCTGTACCACATAATAAAATACCAAAAGCATAGTTCCCGCTTTCTACCGCGGATGCCACCGGGTGGGCAAAATCGGGGTAATCAACAGAATCCTTACTGTGGGTGCCAAAATCCTGGAAGGGCAATCCTTTGCCCTCTAAAAAAGAGATCAGTTCTTCTTTATAATCAAATCCGGCATGGTCGCTGCCGATGGCAATGGGCTTACTGAGGTCAAAAGGAGAATGCATAAAAACAGTTTAGAGTTAATAGTTCTAAGTTCTTAGTTCGATCGCAACAAAGGTACGAACTCCAAACTTTGAACACTGAACGAAGAACTTTCTTTAGCTCCACTCTTTTGTTTCCTTTGCCTTTCTTCTTTCAATGCGTGAGGCAATAATGATACTGGCTTCGAATAAAAGATAAAGGGGAATTGTTACGATTGTAAGACTAAAGGGGTCAGTAGAAGGGGTAATGATCGCTGCTGCAATTAAGATAATGACAAAAGCATGCCTTCTGTATTTTTTCAGAAACGATCCAGTTACAATACCAATTCTTGCCAATACCATGACCAGCAAGGGCATTTGAAATAAGACGCCGATCCCTGCCGTTGTATAAATAAGATTTTCAAGATAATCAGAGAAAGAGGGCATGATGATGATCTGGTCACTCATTTTATAGTTGAAATAGAAATTCACCATAAAGGGAGTAAGGATATAATAGCCGAACAAAACACCTGAAAAGAACAACAGGGATACCCAAAAGATCACACCTCTTGTTTTTTTCAGTTCGTTGGCAGAAAGGGCAGGCTTGATAAAGCGCCAGAATTCCCAAAAGATATAGGGGAAGGCAAGGATGAACCCACCGATAAATGCAAGAGTAAAAGAAGCCACAAACTGGCCCGTCATCGTGTTTTCGAGGAACTGGGCTTTTACTTCAGGAAAACAAAGGGTGCCGCCGATACCAATTTTATGTCCCATGCTGCAAAGCCAGCGGGCAGAAACAAAATCGGAACGGGTAGGGGCAAATAAGATATCATCTACGACAAAGCTGGAGAAAGAAAAAACAACAATGGCTCCGATCACGATGGCAATGATAGAGCGGATCACATGCCAGCGCAGGTCCTCAAGATGATCGATAAAAGACATTTCTGCCTTTCCGTCTTTGTTTCGTTTGCTAAAAAAATTCAATAATGCCATCCGGGTGTTTTAGAAATCCGCCTCTATTAAGCTAAGGTGGATGAAAGGGACAAAGATAAGAGGGAATGGGTAGTAGCAAGTGGGAAATACATGAAACAATTTGTTGTTGACGGCGGGCTTGTAACTCGCAACTAACTACTCGTAGCTTCTTGCGCTCACTTTAGTTTTTTCATTTTCACCATCTCGATCCTCGTATCACTTACATTCATAATTTCAAATTCGTAGTCATCAATAATAATGCGTTCCTTCTGGTGGGGGATGGTTTCATGGTAATTTATGATAAAGCCGGACAGGGTCTCTGATTCATCTTCCCCAAAATCGAAACCATATTTTTCTTCGAGGTAGTCGATCTCCAGCCTGCCGGAAAACATGTATTCATTCTCGGCCAATTGTTTTTCTACAAATTCGGGTGTATCGTATTCGTCCTGTATTTCGCCAAAGAGCTCTTCCAGCACATCTTCCATGGTAATGATCCCGGCAGTGCCGCCAAATTCATCCACCACCCACGCAATGCTTTTTCGTTCTTTGGAGAATTTGGTGATCAGGTCGGTCGCACTCATACTTTCCGGTACGGCAGGTATGGGCAATAGCACAGACAGGATAGATTCCGGTTTTTTAAAAAGGTCCAGCTGGTGAATATAACCGGTTATATGGTCAATATTCTGTTCAAAAACTACCAATTTACTAAGATGGGTCTCTACAAATTTTTTCTTTACCTCTTCAATCGACGTGCGGCTGTCCACGCCGATGATCTCCTTTCGGGGTACCAGGCACTGCCGGATCTTTACTTTGGGAAGTTCCTGTGCATTTTCCATCAGTTGCGTATTGCGCTCCTTCCGTTCGTCTGTATCTGTTTGCTGGAAAAGATGTTTGAGGTCACTCCGGTTGATCGGTTCTTTATTTTTATCCAGCCGGATACTGAATACATATTTCAGTATCCATTCAGAAAGGTCAATCAAACCGGCACCGATGGGATAGAACATCTGGTAGAAAAAATCGGTAATATGAGCCAGCTTTCCTAGCCAGCTATTGCTTTTGGCCCGGAACAGGGCCCGGGGAATAAACTCGGCAAATACCAGTACCACAAAAGCGGCTAAGGCTATTTCAACAATCAAATGAACGGTAGCTGAACCTACATTCAGGTATTTCCAGACCGGTGCCATTACGGTACTGATCTGTAAACCGAGAAAGACCAGGAAAATATTAAAACCAACAAGGGTGGCCCCGAGGAAACGGGCTGGTGATTCTACAAATTTGGAGAGTATGACCAGCGAAGAACCACCCTGTTTTTTTTTGATCTCAATACTCAGCCGGTTGGCACTATAAAAAGCCATTTCAATGCCGGCAAAAAACCCCATTAGCAGCAAAGTGAGAATGAAGAAGAGTATTGAATTGAAATGTATCATGAAGCAAAGATAACCTCCTGCTCTTAAAGGGGCTTTTAACTACTCCTAAAATCCGGCCAGGCTGAGCTTTCAGCGTACCAACTTTTGGATGCAGGAAAGCTTTTGCATTGTCAGGTTAGTAAGCCCCCTTTAGGAGGTTGGGTCTAAAAACTTCCTCACTGCCGTTTCCGCCTCCATACAGGCCCTTTCGAGGCTATCGTTCATGATGATATGGTCGAACTGGGACTTAAAGGAAAGCTCAAAAGCGGCTTTATTGAGACGGGCCAGCAAGGAATCGGGGGTTTCAGTGCCCCGGGTTTTCAGTCTGCGTTCCAGTTCTTCGATGGAAGGAGGTTCAATAAAGAGGGACAATGAACGAAGGGGGTATTGTTGTTGTATGTTGATGCCACCCTGCACGTCCACATCTAGCAAAGGTGCTTTCTGTAATTGCCAGATCCTTTCCACTTCACTTTTGAGTGTGCCGTAATATTTCCCTTCGTACACCATTTCCCATTCTACAAATTCCTGCTGGCCTATTTTATGTTTAAACTCGTCTACAGAAATAAAATAATAGTCCAGCTTATCTTTTTCATTATTGCGGGGCTGCCGGGTGGCACAGGAAACAGAAAAAGCCAATTGCTCCGGCATTGCATTAAGGAGGTGCCGGGTCACCGAAGTTTTACCCGCTCCTGAAGGCGCAGCAATGATGATGAGTTTATTGGTTGATAGTTCCATGAATAAGAAGGTGGGCAAAAGTAAAGATTAATCATGTGCAAAACTGCTATGTTGTCACCGGCCGCTCTTTCAATTATCAGCAGGGCTTTTCACCAGAATCAGCCGTGTCGGTCAGCATTTTCCGGATCAATGTAAAATCAATAGTGGCGGGGTTGGAAAAGCGGAGGAACACTTTCAATATAATCTTTTACATTTTTTGCATCACAAATCATTTGAACTTGATTAGGTGAGTGGTAGAAAAAATTGTAGGATGTTGTATACCCAAATAACTATTAAATGAGCCACCCCTTATATACAGGTATGACTTATTTAATATAGCGTTTAATTGTGATGTTGAATTGATTTACCCGTTGCTATGATGTAATAAATGCCAAAAGATCTGCGTTGATGGTTGCCGCTTCTGTCGTAGGCATTCCATGGGGAAAACCGGGGTACGAAATAAGCTTTCCATTCTTCAACAATTTTACAGCCTTTAGGGCAGTTAGGGCGAAGGGAACGATCTGGTCATCTTCGCCATGCATTACCAGTACAGGGATGTTAACCTGTTTAAGGTCTTCCGTAAAATCTGTTTCTGAAAAAACCTTTACACAATCATAATGTGCTTTTATCGCCCCCATCATTCCCTGGCGCCACCAATTATCTCTGACAGCTTGTGATATAGTGGCTCCTTCCCGGTTATATCCAAAAAAAGCGATTGTAAAATCCTGGAAATATTGTGGTCGTTTAGTAGCAGTTCCTTCCCGTATCTCATCAAATACCGATAAAGTAATACCATCCGGGTTGTTGTCCGTTTTTATCATGAGCGGCGTAACCGCACTGATCAATACAGCTTTGGCTATCCGGCCATTTCCAAATTTGGCAGCATAACGGATCACTTCACCACCACCCGTTGAGTGACCGATATGTACCGCATTTTTCAGGTCCAGCGCTTCTGTAATGGCGGCAACATCTGCTGCATAGGTATCCATATCATGCCCGGTAGCTACCTGGGATGATCTTCCATGTCCCCTCCTGTCATGGGCAATAACCCTGTATCCTTTGTTGAGGAAAAACATCATTTGTGCATCCCAGTCATCGCCGGATAAAGGCCAGCCGTGATGAAAGAATAGGGGTTGCCCTTTTCCCCAGTCCTTGTAATAGATTTCAGTACCGTCTTTTAATGTGATCTTACTCATGTTTTTGTTTTAATTGTATCATT
>JAWXCO010000037.1:0-4674 GCA_034408705.1 Bacteroidota bacterium | reverse complement strand
CACTTGCCGATATGCTGCGTTTTAATTTTATATCAGCTTGAAAGGTCATTTTAGCGTATAAAAGGTAACAATTTTATAATCATTCCACAATTTTCTTCGCGGATACTATGCCCTATGTGGAATGAATTGACGCTTTTTGTCTTCGAATGACCTTTACCCAATTGTATAAGGGTAAGCATGCATGCCTTCAATTAACTCATTGGCTTATACTACTTGCTAAACAGGGATATGTGATTTGAAAGTTTATATTTATTAATTTCGTTTGCGTGCTGGGGACGGGATGCAGCTCCAAAATCCCAAACCGTCATAAAAAAAGGTCGTTATCTCACAAAATCAATTCCTGCCATGAATCACACTCAGCTAACGCATCTCTTACTGGATCAAAGCAAAGATCTTATTTGGATGATTAACCTTGACTTCCAATTGGTTTATGCTAACAAAAGTTATTTAAGCAGTGTGAAAATGCTTACGGGCAAGGAACATAAACTTTACGAATCTGCATTTGTAGAAGGCTTTGGTACGTGTTATATTGAAAAATGGAAAGCCTATTATAACAGGGCACTTAAAGGCGAGTATTTTGAAATAGAAGAGCACTTCTTTCATCCGGCATTAAATGAAATTCAATATGGTCAAACTACTTTTGAGCCTTTAAGAGGAGACAATAACAAAATTTTTGCTGTTGTCTGCCAATCCAAAGATATTACCCGAATAGTAAAGCAAAGTTCTGAGGCGAATCAAATGATGGATGCTTCTTTAGATATTTTTTGTACAATTAATGAACAGGGCAATTTTGTGTATGTGGGTGCTGCGTTATAATAGATCATTTAAAATTTCAAACCATCATAAACAACAAAAAAATGAAATTATATTCTAATAAATAATCTTTATGGAACCCTACCACACGAACACAGAGTACAGAAAAATTTTTCTAGTGTGCATCGTTACACTACTTATTTTTTCATTAGATATATTAACTCCTCAAGGAATAAATGAATCTACTTTATACCTGATTCCCATTTTAGTTACCATTGGCATTTCGGGGAAGCGTTTCACAACCATCATTTCAATTACGGCAATACTTCTAACCTTTGCAGGATTTTATCTTTCGCCTCCAGGATTAGCCAATAACATTGCAATTATTTCTCGTTTTTATGTTACTGTAGGAATTTGTGTTGTATGGTATATTCTTTTAAAGTATAAAGAAAAAGATAAAATAATAAAACAACAAAATGCGGAACTCATAAAAAATGAACTATTTAACCGCACCATTTTAGAAAGCAGCCCCGATTGTTTAAAAATATTGGACATAGAAGGTCGAATTCAGTTTATGAATTTAAACGGGCTTTGCCAGATGGAGATAGATGATTTTTCAACTTTTAAAAACAAAAATTGGCGGACTCTGTGGGGCAGTGAAAACGAAGCATTGGTAAAAGCATCAACACATAAAGCATTGAAAGGAGAAACGGCACGGTTCACAGTGTTATGCCCTACTGCGAAAGGCACACTTAAATGGTGGGATGTATTGGTATCGCCTGTATGCAAACCCGGTGAACCCGTGCAGCAAATAATTTCTGTTTCAAGAGATATTACCGAGCAAAAGATCAAAGAACTGGAAAACGAATTATTAGCCCAAATCAGTGTAAATTTTAATGCAGAAAACGATTATATAAGTGTAACAAAAGAGTTATGTAAATCAATTAGTAAAGCCGGAAAATTTGATTGGGTTGAATTATGGACTTTAAACCTTGAAAAAAGCCAAATTCAATTGCTTAGCCACTATGTAGCAGCCCCTGAAGATGAAAAATTTTATGACTACGGTTCTGATGTTAATGCACTTCAAATAGCTGAAGGCCTAGCGGGCAAGGTATGGTCTGAAGGGGTGGAATTTCTCTGGAATGATATTGAAAACCAAACGGATTTTGTAAGAAGAGATGCAGCAAAAAAAATAGGTTTAAAAGCTGTGTTGGGTATCCCTTTGATGTTCAATGATGAAGTGGTAGGTGTACTGAAGATTGGCACAAAGCAGGATGCCAGCCATTTAAAAAAGTATACCCAAATATTTAAGAATCTTGAGGGATTTATCGGTTCGGAACTCAACCGAAAAAAGCTGGAAAATGACTTGAGTCATTTGTTCAATACAATTCCGGATATCCTTTGCCTGGCTGATTTTAAGGGAAGGTTCCTGAAGATAAATAAAGCTGGCTGTGAGTTGCTGGGCTACAGCGAGGAAGAAATCCTGTACCATACCTTTCACGAATTTGTACATCCAGAGGATAAGGATATTTTTACCAATGAGTTGCTGCGCCTGGGGCATGGAGAAAACATCTTCAAATTTGAGAACCGCTACCTCAGCAAAGGAGGTGATATCATCTGGCTAAGCTGGTATTGCAATTCCGCATTTGAAGAGGGGTTAATCTATGCCACCGCCAAAAACATTACAGAAGAAAAGAAACTTAGGGAATTGAATCGTGAGGCCAGAAGTTTGGCCAAAATTGGAAGTTGGGAGGTAGATTTAGTGAAGCAAACTAACTTTTGGTCAGACGAGGTTCACCAATTGCATGAAACAGACCCAAAATCTTTTGTGCCCAATTTGGAAACTGGCATAAATTTTTACCGGGAAGATTATCAACAATTGGTGCAATCAAGTGTTGAAAAATGCATTTCCACGGGAGAACCATTCGATTTTGAAGCTGTGTTGGTCACTGCTAAAAAGAAGGAAGTGTGGGTGCGTGCCATTGGGAATACTGAATTTGCAGATGGTGTGTGCAAGCGTATTTACGGAAGTTTTCAGGATATTAACTCACTTAAAGAATCGGAAAACAGGCTACTCTCTTTTTCTGAAAATCTACCAGGGGTAGTATATCAATACCTTATTAATCCTGATGGTACTGACTCCTTAAGCTATGTTTCCGGAGAGGTTAAGCAGATGTGGGGTTTTACTGACAATGAGGTACTGGATAATGTAAGCTTGATATGGAATCAAATTAAATTGGGTGGTGACTTTGAGGAGGTTCAGGCAAGTGTTTTTAAATCAATTCAAACTAAAACAAAGTGGACTAGCCGCTTCAAATATGTTATGCCAACTGGCGAACTTCGGATCCATTTAGCTAATGGAACCCCTATTTTTTTGGCAAACGGTATCATACTGTACAACTCAATTGTACTTGATATTACACAAGCGGCAAAAAACGAAGAGTTGCTTTCTCAAGCCAGCCAAATGTCCAGAATAGGCAGTTGGGAGCTGGACTTAGTAAACCAGGATGGAGATAATATTTTCTGGTCTCCTATGGTAAAGGAAATATTGGAAGTGGACGATAGCTACAACCCTACCTTAACAGGCGGAATAGAATTTTATCTCGGGGAAAGTAACCAACGAATACAGCATGCAGTTAATACCTTAATTAATGAAGGCCTCGAGTTTGATGAAGAGTTGTTACTGCTTACAGGCAAAGGACATGAACGATGGATCCGTGCCATTGGTAAAAGCGAAACGGCAAATAACAAGCGCACTAAAATTTATGGCAGTTTCCAGGATATTGATGAAAGAAAAAAATCAGCAATTAAACTGGCAGAAAGCGAAAACAGGTTTCGTACCATTTTAGAGGCTGAACCGGAATGTATAAAATTGTTAGGCCCCGGTGGCGAATTATTAATGATGAACCCGGCTGGCCTGGCAATGATTGAAGCGGATAATGAAGAACAGGTGATAGGTAAATCTGTGCTGGGAATTCTTTTACCTGAGCACAGGTCAGCATTTTCAGCTCTTACAAAAAAGGTTTTTAAAGGTGAATCCGGGAAACTTGCATTTGAGATAGAAGGATTGAAAGGAACCCACCGCTGGCTGGAAACGCATGCTGTTCCAATGAAAAATGAGCAAGGAGATATTATTTCTTTATTAGGAATAACCAGGGATATCACCGAACATAAAAAAGCAGAGGTAAAAATCCTCCAAGCCAACGAACGTTTTGAAAAAGTAACCGAAGCTACGGATGATGCCATTTGGGATTGGGATATCGTCAACCAAACCTATTATCGCTCAAAAGCCATTAAAAGATTTTTTGGAAAAGACGCTGCAGGATTATTTCCTGAGGGTGATATGTGGTCGAAAGACCATTTTCATCCGGAAGACCGTGCCAATATCAAAAGTAGTTTTTACGAAGCAATTGCTAACCCCTTAGTTACCCGATGGGAACTGGAATACAGGGTAATTAATGAACTCGGGAAAACACTTTATGTAATTGACCGGGCAGTAATCTATAGAAATAACGAAGGAAAGGCCGTTCGTATGGTAGGCGCTATGACTGATGTTTCTGAACAAAAACAAATGACATTGCAATTAAACGAACTTAACAAATCACTTCAACAATATACCCTTGAACTGGAACGCTCCAATGAAGAATTGGAGCAATTTGCTTTTGTGGCCTCGCATGATTTGCAGGAGCCCCTGCGAATGATCTCCAGCTTTATGGATCTATTGAAACGAAAATACGGAGATCAACTTGACGAAAAGGGGCACCAGTATATTCATTTTGCTACCGATGGTGCCAAAAGAATGAAGCAGATCATCCTTGATCTGCTGGAGTATTCTAGAACAAATAAGCCCACTGAAGGAAGAGAAGAAGTAGATATGAACGAAGTAATTTCTGATTTTAAACAGTTAAGAAGACAACTCAT
>JAWXCO010000036.1:0-9174 GCA_034408705.1 Bacteroidota bacterium | reverse complement strand
TTGTTACACTGTATGCTTAACTTGTATACCCGGACAATCAATAATCTCCCCCCTGAATTCTTTTAATTCCCCCATTATTTCTTCAAATTAAAAACAAATTTTTTATGAAATTGAGAAACTTGCTTGTTGCCTGCTTCTTATTACCGGTTGTCGCAATTGCCCAGAAAAACTGGACACCCGAACAATGCCTGAAAATTAAAAACATTACATCCGTTCGTGTATCGCCGGATGGAGCTAAAATATTATACACCGTTCGTGAAGCCGTGATGACCGACGATCGCAGCGAATATGTAAACCAGATATGGCTTTGTAATGCCGATGGCAGTAATGCCATACAATTAACAAAAGGAGAAAAAAATTCTTCCAACCCTAAATGGAGCCTCGATGGTAAATGGATTGCCTTTACTTCTTCGAGAGATAGTAAAAACAATTTGTATGTACTGCCTGTAGGCGGCGGCGAAGCTGAAAAAGTAACAGATATAAAAACCAGTGTAGGCGAATATGACTGGAGTCATGATGGGAAAATGATTGCTTTTACAATGAGTGATGCCGCCGCCGATAAAGAAGAAAAAGATAAGAAAGCAAAGAATGACTGGTATTATATGGATGAAGAGATAAAACAAAACCGGCTCTATATTTTATGGCTCAATCAAAAAGATACTGCTGGAAAATATGTACAGAAAAAGCTCACCAAAGAAAATTATAATGTAAATGCATTCGACTTGAGCCCTGATGGCAAACAGATTGCATTTAGCTATGGAAAATCTCCCGAAGTAAATGATAATGTGTACAGCGATATTTCTATAATTGATATTGAAAAAGGAAATATTAAGTCAATCGCCGCCACTGCCGCCGGAGAAACAAATCCGCAATTCAGCCCGGACGGGAAAATGCTTTCATATTATTGTACGGCCGACCCGGTTGATTGGTCAGGCCCCCGTCATGCAAAAATTTATTCGTTGACCGATGGTAAAAACTGGCGGTTAAAAGCTACGCCTGATGAAAACGGTGGCATTATTGGTTGGACGCCTGACGGTAAAAATATTTTATGGAGTGAGGCAAATAAAACACTGAACAGTATTTATCAATTGAGTGTTGACGGTAAAACAATCACTGAATGGAACAAAGGCTCAAAAGATATGATTGGTACAGCCACACTTAATTCAACAGGAACCTATCTTTCCTTCACATTACAAAATCCATCTCAGTTACCGGAAGCATACATCAGCCCTCTAAATAATTTTTATCCTGTAAAAGTTACCAGTCTCAATGCTGATCATGCAGGTAAAGCGTTACCCAAAACAGAAGTAGTAAAATGGAAAGGTGCTGATGGAAAAGAAATAGAAGGACTACTTACTTATCCTGTCAATTATAAGCCAGGTCAAAAAGTTCCATTTATATTAAATGTACATGGCGGCCCAGCCGGTGTGTTTCAACAAAATTGTGTAGCGGCTAACCAGGGCACTTATCCTATTGCAGCATTTGCTGAAATGGGATATGCAGTGTTGCGCCCCAACCCAAGAGGCTCTACTGGTTATGGAACAGATTTCCGTATGGCTAACCGTGAAGATTGGGGAGGAAAAGATTTTCAGGATCTGATGGCAGGCGTTGATTATGTAATAAAAATGGGAGTGGCCGATTCAACTAAAATGGGAGTGATGGGCTGGAGCTATGGCGGTTTTATGAGCAGCTGGATTGTAGGACATACCGACCGTTTTAAAGTAGCTTCAATCGGCGCCCCGGTAGTTGATTTAGCACACCAGAATCTTACGGATGATATTGAAGGGTTTCTACCCTCCTATTTTAAAGCGAATCCATGGGATGACTGGAGCAAGTATGATGCACATTCACCCTTACGATTTATACAAAATGTAAAAACGCCGGTGATGTTGCAGCATGGCGAAGCAGACCTGAGGGTTCCTTTCAGTAATTCAGTTATGTTTTATAATGCATTAAGAAGAAGAAATGTCCCGGTACGGTTGCTGGCATTACCCCGTCAACCGCATGGGCCTACTGAACCAAGAATGGTATTGAAAACGATGCAGACCAATGTAGAGTGGTTTGAAAAATTTATCGGAGATAAGAAAGGGTTTTAATAATAGATATATCATTTTACAGACTGGCAGAACTTAACAAGACTCTATTTTACTAATTTTTTCAAGCCCTCCTTTCCAAACTTTAAAAAATCCTTTGCAGGCATAAACCCGACGTTTGCATGCAATGGATTTTCTTTATTGTCTAAGATGATCAAGGTGGGATATCCCGGGATTTGGTACTTCTGTGCCAGCACTTCCCCATCACCAGTTTCACCATTCAATGACATGTTTATAAAATTTGCGTTATAAAATTTCACTACTTCTTTATCAACAAAAGTTTGTCGTTTAAGCATTTTACAGGGACCACACCAGGTTGCATAAATATCAAGGAAGATGGCTTTCTTTTCCTTCTTCGCTTTTATTACTGCCTCACTCCATGTGCCTTTGTAAAAATCAATTTCAAGAGCAGCCGTACTTGTTAATGATTTTTTTGTAGAGAAGGCAAACACAAATATGACTATAGGAATAAAAAATAATATCTTCTTCATTTATGTCTTCTTTTACTTTCGTTATTAATTACTTTTTACAAATCGGACTGACTTCTTTATACCTGCCATTTGATAACTGAGAATGTAAATACCAGCTTGTGAATTATTAAAAGGAATTTCCATTTGATTTATTCCTTTTCCCGGACTTATGTTTAGGGTTTGAAGTATATTCCCCGAAATATTCAAAACCTGTAACCCGATATTTTCATTATTATTTGCTGCAACAGTCAATTGAAGAAAATTACCTGTAACCGGAGAAATTATTCTTATTTCAGTATCACTAATTGCCTTTCCCGCTACTTTCACCACTTTTTCGATTGAAAATCTACCATCAATATCTCCAACTTTAATCCGATAGAATACTTGCCCAAAAGCTAAAATGTCTGTATAATCAAAAGGCTGCAGGCATCGTAAATAATCAGCCTGGAAGCTGTTTATAGTTGAAAAATTTATACCGTCCGTTGAACGTTGCACTTCAAACCGGGCATAGCTTATACGACAGGCGACTTTCCAATTCAGTTTTACATCATTATTATTCTTGCTGGCATTGAATGTACTAAGTCTTACCCCAATTGAAGTGTCACCTGTTAACTGACTTTTTACATTACTACTGAATAAACCTATGCAAAAGCAAAAAGTGATAAGTTGTTTCATGTCACAAGTATTTTAATTTTAAATATGCAATCAAACTTTTGAAAATAGCACTACTACAATTCCATATACAACATGTCCAATCATACTGCCTAACATCATTAAAGCCATACTTCCTGCAGGTGAAGGCATGGATGTAAAGATAGCACCCATTATCAATATCATTACCTGGGCAAACACAAAAATGATTATTCCAAATACTATTCCTTTAGCATACCGGTTAGAAATTTTCAGTAATTGTTTTTGAATTAAAAAAATATAGGCCAGGGCGAATATTATTCCAATCATAAAGTGCATTACCCAACCCACATAAACGGGTAAGCCTAACATCCCTGCCAGCATGTCGGGAGCAGACATTTTAGGAAAACCCATTAACGGAGCCATCCATGTTATGATTGTCATTGCAACGGTTCCAACTATACCGCCAATAAGTGATTGTTTGATTTTGTCTGACATTTTTTGGGTTTTATTTGTTTTCAATTTTAATCGGGGGCTATTAATCAACGTCCGATTCAATCAACTACATTTTATCATGCATGGGGCAATTAATGTCACAAACATGTCCTTTTTCACCATGTGCACATACATGGTTCCCATCTTTACAGGTATCAGTGCAAACATGGTCTTTCAAGGGAATAACTGTCATGGTATTTGTCGTACTACTATCAATAGGCATATTCTTTACCATACATTCTTTATCACATTTGTGTCCTTTCTGTCCGTGTGTAGGATTGGCTGACGATTGGCAAGCCACCAGGGAGCTTGTCACTAAGAGAGTTAATAGTATTTTTTTCATTTTTAGGTTGTTTTGATTAAATAATTCATGAATTACTATGGAGTAGTTGCCAGGTTTGCCAAAACCTGACAAGGGAATGAAAAAATATTTTTCCTTGTAAAACGAATTAACTTTTATTCCTTCTCAATTCGGGTTTTTGCCTCACCCAAATGTTTGGTATTCCTTTGTTTAAGCGGATTAAAAGAAATGATAAGGTAAATCCATAAGCAATATGTGCAATGGTAACTGTGCCTGGAAATTCATACCCATTTTTAAATTCAAATCCAAATTGCCCTATACCTAAAGATTTTACAACGGAACTCGTCATAAACCCAACACCAATAAGTAAACCATAAAGAACTCCCTGCCATGTTTTACTTTGTCCAAGAAGCAAACTAAATATGATGCCGAATGCGGCCCCATTCCAAAAATGATATGCCCACCCTGCGAGGTCAGACCCTATATCCGGCCCGGATGCAAATTGATTCAGTAGTAAGACACCCATTAACCGGGGTAATTGACCTGGCATAGTTCCCAGCCTGAACCCCGATTCTCTGAATATTTCTAGAGCGATTGTTGCTATCAATCCGGCAATAATTCCATTAACAGTCAATCGCACAATATCTGTATAGTTAAGAATGCGGGAAATAATAATTATGGTAAGAATTAACGCTATAGAAGGAATAAGAAACCCGGTTGCTAAAGAAGAAAGCGGTGCAATACCTTTTTGTGCCATGACAAATAAATTTGGTGAAACAGCCGTTAAAAACAACAACATTAAAATGAGCATTATCTTCTTTATCTGAGTATTCATGATAAATTGTTTTAATTAAAAAGGATGGACTCATATTTAAGCCCATCCTTTTTAGGGTACGACATTTTATTTTGCAAACATTCCAGTCAGCATAGCTATTTTTTCATCCAGTTTCTGGCCAATCATTTTAACTTTGTTGCCTTTAAAATAACCCAGTTCACTGGACGGAGTGAAATAATTTATATAAGTAACCCCTTTCTCCTCATACACATTTACTCTTAGCGGTATTGCTAAACCAACAGCAGTATTTTCAGAGAAAGCATCTTTTCCAACAGTCGGATTACCGATAAAAATTGATTCGGCATTAATACTTAATCCTGTCATAGATAAAATCTTGCCGTGATTAATTTCTGCAAGAACCATCATACCGGCATCAGCAACTCCTTTTTTTATTCCCTCAACAGTCATAGCAAAGCTTTTTACAGATTTCACTGTTATTAGCTTTGCCTGTTGAGCCTGTGCTACATTAGCACCAAAGAATGACATTACTGTGAACGCCAGCATTAAGGGGAATGTGATTTTTAAACTTTTAAAATTTTTCATTTTGTTTGTTTTTATTTTTTATTAAATGATTTACAAACAAACAGTCGCAGCATATTGGATAACCTGACAACTTCATCAAATTATTTTTGAAAAGGGAATTGAAAACTGCGGTGTACTATAGTTTAGCAACAACTCTTTTGTTGCTGAACAGGGGGACATTTTACAGTGCCATAACTGCAAAAAACACAACAGTCACCTTCTTTAGGTTTCAATATTGTATTACATTTTTCGCAGTTATAAAAATACTGACAAGCATCAGTTGGCATTATTTCTTCTTTAGAATAACAACAGTGGGGGCATGTAATTATTGAATTTAATACAATATCCATTTTTCAGTTTTGAATATTTTTCACTTTATAACCTGTTTCGTTTATCGCATTAGCGATAGAGTCCTGATTGGTTTTTGAATTATCAAACTTTATTGTGCTGCTACCTTTTTTAAATTCTGTTTTATATTCCAAAACGCCTGGTGCTTTTGATAAAGCCAGGTTAATATGTTCTGAGCAGGCTTCGCAGGTCATTCCTTTAATCTTAAACTCCACCTGCTGAATGCTGCTTTTGTCTACTACAATTATTTCTTTCTTTTCTGTTTTGGGATAAAAGATGTGTGAATAGCTGGGGAATGCCATCAACAATATGGCGAGTAGCGTTACAATACCCAAAAAGGGTTTACCCTGCCAAAAGGATGGTTTTTCTTCTTCACAAGCACAATCTATATCCGCTTTTTTTGGTTTTAACTTCTGATACCATGCGAAAGCCAATACTACAACGGTTAACCCAATCAAGTAAGGACGATATGGTTCCATCCATGAAAAGGTCGAAGCAATACCACTTGATCCGCTAATCAATGCCAGTACTGGTGAAATGCAGCATAATGATGCTGCAGTAGCTGTTAAAATACCTGCACCAATAATTTTATTGCTTGATTTCATATAGTTTTTTATTCAGTATAGTAATTTTTTAAATTGGCAGACCAATCATATTCTTTAAACAGTATCTCGTATCCGGTAAAATCCTGGTTTAATACCTTTGAAAGCAAAGAACAGATCCCTTTCTTACCACCAAAATCCCCTTTAAACCATTGCATGATTTTACTGGCATGAACTTTTTTGTTCACCGTATCTATATCTGTTTCACTTCGCAAAAAAGATTTCGTGGCTAACTCCAATTGCTGTTCCAGTTTTTCGTATTGGTAAAATGCAATGGGCGGGCAGCTTTTAGCGCCGCAGTTAAGTGCAAAATGAATACGATAATCTATTTTAGAAACAGCTAATCGTTTAATAAGTTTAGAAGGGAGAAATTGCGGTAAGTAGCCCATGCTGTATTTCCACCTGTATTTTCGCAATATGCCATGCTCAATATCATCGAGGCTGAAGTAATGCCCTGCGATAAGTATTGATTTATCAGTAAATATTTCAGGGTTTGCTTTCTTTTCCCTGATGAAAAGAAGCTGATACCATGCGTTGTAAAGATTTATCCAAAACGTTTTCCTTGCTGTATTGTTGCTTAAACTTGTAACCAGTTCATCCATTTTCAAAGATGCCAATGCCGTTTCCAGGCTATCGGTAGCTGCTTCGGTTTTTACAGCATATAATAATTTTTCTGAAAGATGTAATATGTTTTGATTGGGTGCTGTTGCTGATGAAGTATTGATGGGTAAAGCCCCTAACCACCAGGTGCAGATAAAAATAAGTACTAAGGCTAAAATTACATACAATCGTTTCAACTGTTGGGTAGGTTATTAATAATCTGTTCTTTTAGTGTTTCGTTTTTCAGGATAGTAGTATGTTCCATATCTGTATCATGAATATGATTGTGCAGCAATTCATCTATTTTTTTGCTTTGTTTTTCATAAGCAGTGCAGGCATCACACATACTTTTATGCAAACGCAACTGTACTTTCTCCCTGAAAGAAAGCCTAATCAATGACCTTTTTTCTATCAACTCTGTTGCTTTTTTGCATGAAAGCATTAGCAACTGCATTATCTTCTTCATCTTACTACTTTTTAAACCAGTGATTCTCCAAACATTTTCTAAGCTGCAACTTGGCCCTGTGCAGAACTTGCCAAAAATTAGTTGGAGCAATTCCTAATTCCTGACAGATTAATTCCCCTTTTTTTTCTTCAAGATATTTTAATTGAATAGCAGCCATCCAGTTGATCGGTAATTTACCCATGCAACCCTGCAAAACTTTAACAAAGGCCACATCATCAAGCAGGTGGGCCTGTTCACCCTGCCATTCTTTTGGCCGCTGTTCTTTTATCCATTGGTCGTTGGCATCAAACAGTGTATCAAATAACGATGAACCCGACTGGCTTTCCGTAACGGTTGGGTTGCGGAACTGCTTTCTGAAATGTTCGGCAATTTTATTGTTGAGAATAGCAAAGAGCCAGGTTTTAGGTTCGCTTTTGCCTTCAAATTTGCTGATGGACTGAAAGGCGGCTAAAAAAGTATCCTGCACTATGTCTTCAGCAATTTCTTTACTGCTGGTTTTGTGGAAAGCCCAGGAATACATCTTATCGGAATACAAATCCACCCAACACTTAACCGTGGTGTCAGGCTTTGATATGTCCATTATATCTTCCATGAGAAAGGTGAGCAAATTTCTGTAAAGGTATTAGAAATGTAATAATTGCATGACTGTTTGTAAATGGGCTGAGTCGTCTGCTTGATATTACTAGTGTCGCCTATAGGCTTACAGGCAACAGGCCCCTTACCTACAGTTGGATTTCGGCCAGTAATACTAATTCAGAAAGAAGATTAAACAGGCCATTATAATTCTCAACTCACCGCTAACCATATTTTCAAATGAAATTTTGCCCGGCAGGGCAATTATATATTTCACTTTAAATAATAACCAGCAAAACAAGTTATCTTAGGTTATGTCAACATTAATATTTAACTAATGAAGCATTACCTGTTTTTTGTTATAGCCACTATTGCTTTGCTATCCTGCAATGAAAACAAAGGCACAAAGGAACTGTATGCAACTTTATATAATTCCTCTTACAAACCCGCCACCTTCACCGACCCGGACAGGCTGGATAAAATAAAGAAACTGTTTCCTATAATTGACAGCATTTATAGAAAATATGCAATAGCTAATCATTTCCCCGGCATAGCATTTGGCCTTGTAGTGGATGGTAAGCTTTTATACAGCGGCAATTACGGCTATACAGATATTGATAAGAAAATATCGGTTACCTCATCATCTCTGTTTCGCATTGCATCCATGAGCAAGAGTTTTACAGCCATGGCGATATTAAAATTAAGAGATGAAGGAAAGTTAAATCTTGATGACCCGGCTTATTTCTATATTCCGGAATTAAAGAATTTAAAATATCCGACAGCTGATGCACCTCACATTACTATCCGGCATTTAATGACACATGGTGCTGGTTTTCCCGAAGACAACCCTTGGGGCGACAGGCAACTGGCGGATAATGATAAAGACCTGATGGAATTTATCGGCAAACAAATTTCCTTTTCCAATCCTCCCGGCATTGCATTCGAATACAGCAATCTCGGTTTTGCTTTACTTGGAAAAATTATAACGAAGATTTCAGGTAAACGGTACCAGGATTATATAAAGGAAAATATATGGCAACCACTCGGCATGAAGACTTCTGAATGGGAATTTGGAAATGTAGCGGCTGACAAATTAGCACACGGTTATCGCTGGTTAAATGAGAAATGGAATGAAGAAACTTTACTGCATGATACACCAGATGGAAGCTGGGGTGCCATGGGCAGCATGATCAGTTCTATTGATGAATTTGCCAACTACATGTCTTTTCATCTTTCTGC
>JAWXCO010000035.1:0-15250 GCA_034408705.1 Bacteroidota bacterium | reverse complement strand
TTGAATCCACTGATTAAACTGCGCTTCAAAATCACCGCCGATTTTTTTAAGACAGGTTACTCCCATTTCTTTTAAAGCGACCGCATTACAAATTTGCTCATACTGGCCTTTGATAGGAATACACATCAATTTTTTTTCAAGATGCAATGCCTCTGCCGGTGTTTCAAAACCGGCGCCGGTAATAATGCCGGTACAATGAGTAAGGCTTTTATTAAAACGGGTTTTATCAACCGGTAAAAAATGTATGTTGCGGAAATAGAAAGGCTCCTTTATTTCCCCGCAGAATACCTCAAAACGAAAATCTGTAAAAGGCTTTAGCAAATTTCTTAACTGTTGTTCGCAGAAAGATGGAAGATAGACAGTGACATATTTTTTATCAGTCGGCTCAATCTCCAGTATTTCTTTTTTTATAACAGGGGTAAAAATAAAATTATCATATTCTTTAAAATGAAGTCCGATATAACGGCTTGCTTTTGCATAATTTTTCAGTATCCATTCTCCGGGGATACTACTTTTTTCAGGCCTTGGACAATTGGCGGATTGAAAACTGGCCTGGTGCCCGAAACTGACTGATGGAATTTGTTTTTTGGCACATGCTGCAGCAGTTATGTATTCAAAGTCGTTAATAACAAGATCGTATTTTTCTACAGGCAGCTCTTTTATTTCTTTTTTTAAACGGGATAATTGAAATGCTTTTGTTATCTGCCAGTAATCAAGACCTCCGTGGCAGTTGTAATAAAGGCTTAATCCCTTGCTTCTGTATTTGACTTGCGCATTTAGGGCGAGGTTACTATTATCCCCGCTAAGAAAAATATCCACCTTGCCATAGTGCTGTAAATAAGGCAGGAGCTCCATTGCCCGGCTTATATGCCCGTTACCAGTTGCTTGTACTGCGTATAATATTTTCATGGGGAAGGTTTATAAACGAAGTGAGTTAATAATCAAACCAATTTCATCTGTTACTACATTCAGACTTGGGATATTCATTTTTACCACACCGGCAGTTTCAAAATCCTTTTCATCGTACTGGTAAATGACCCATTCGTTATTATAGTATTCTAATGATGTCAGGTTTTCTACCCAGTCACCACTATTCAGGTAGGTAACACTTCCATTATTTGTTTCAACCACCCTTTTTTGTGGTTGATGAATATGACCACAGATTACATAGTCGTATTTTTTATCGATGGCCAGCTCTGCAGCTGTTAGTTCAAAGTCTGCAATCCAGCTTACAGCCTTTTTTACACTATTTTTTATTTTTTTGCTGAAACTCATTTTGGGTCTCCCTATTTTTTTAAGACACCAGTTTACAAACCGATTGGTAAGAATCAGCCAGTCGTAACCATAGCCACCCAACCTGGCCAGAATTTTTGCACTCCCTTTGGTTGTGTTGTCAAACACATCTCCATGAAATATCCAGACCATTTTTCCATTTATTTCCATTACTACTTTATCGGTTAGCTGAAAGTTGTTTAATTGTACATCGCTGTACCGGCGGAGCATTTCATCATGATTACCGGTTATATAGATAACCCTTGTGCCGCTGCTGAGCAGGTTCATAATTTCTTTTATCACCTGCAGGTGCATAGCCGGGAAATATCGCTTGCTGAATTGCCATCCATCAATGATATCACCGTTGAGGAATAAAATTTGCGGATTTATGCTGCGGAGATAATTAACGATTTCCCTTGCATGGCAACCATAGGTTCCCAGGTGAAGGTCAGAAATGACTGCCAGGTCAACAGTTCTTTTTTTCAATTTGTATCGGAGTTTTACAAAGTACCTTATTGCGTATGACCTCAGTGAATACAATTCCTTACTAAATTGTAATCACTGTATGATGGAATTATTAAGCAGGTATATAAAAATTATCCCTGGTATTTCAAATTATCTGGCGAGAATGTGAAAGCGCAGTACATTTAATTGATCCACTCTGTATGGATGATAATATATCGGTAATTTCCTGTTAACAATCCAGTCATAATCGTTTGTTTCTTTTGCAAAACCGCTACACATGAAAAACATCTGGACCTGTGTTGTCCTTGCGATTATGTTATCGCCTGGTTATCCAAAAAAATATGTATTTAGTACAGTTGATAAATTGCCCGTTACCGGCAATATCTTCATCATTACAACTGATGGCTTTCGCTGGCAGGAAGTATTTAACGGAGCAGATTCTGTAATTATCAATTCAGAAAAATTTACACCCGATACCGGTACTATCAAAATGTTGTATTGGGCCCGTACAGCAGAGGAAAGAAGAAAAAAATTAATGCCTTTCTTTTGGAATGTGCTTGCTGCCAAAGGCCAGTTGTTTGGTAACAGGGCTTATGATAATAAAGTGAACGTGGCAAATTTATATTCCCTTTCTTATCCGGGTTACAATGAAATCTTTACCGGTAATATTGATGTTTCTTTGTCGTCTAATAAAAAAATAAGGAACTCCAACATCAATGTACTGGAATATTTAGATTGCAAACCAGCATTTAAAGGAAAAGTGGCTGCCTTTACTTCCTGGAATGTATTTCCTTATATATTAAATGCCGAAAGAAATAACCTTCCTGTAAACAGTGGCTACAGCACGCTGAATGAAAAATCTGAAGAACAACAAATAATAAATGCCGTTCAAACCGATGTAGTATATAATAAAACAGCTACCCGCCATGACCAGCTTACTTTTCTTACTGCCAAAGAGTATATTAAACAGCATCGGCCAAGAGTGCTTTATCTCGGGTTGGGGGAAACGGATGAGTTTGCCCACCAGGGACGTTACGATTTATATCTTGAACAAGCTAACCAGGTTGATAAAATGATTGCCGAACTATGGCATTGGGTGCAAACAACACCGGGTTATAAAAACAACACTACATTTATTATTACTACCGATCATGGCCGGGTCAGCAAAACAAACCGGTGGACCTCTCACGGTGAATTTATAACCGGCTCATCACAGACATGGTTGGCAGTAATTGGTCCGGGCATTCAACCTGCGGGAGAAATAAAAGAAGAGCAACAACTCTACCAGCAGCAATTGGCCCAAACGATTGCACAGATCCTGGGAGAAGATTTTGTAACAGCCTATTCAGCTCCGGCAATATCATTAAGGTAAAATATCATTAGTAAGGATAGGGAGGCAGGGTATATTCATTTATCTTGTGGTAAATAAAATAATATGCGGCTTACCCTTTTTCTAGTGGCAGTTATGTTTTTGGCTTCCTGTTCCAAATCCGGCTCTGCCATTAGTAGTCAATTGTCGGGCAGTGATAGCCTGGTTATCAATTTTAATAAGCCGCAAACCAATACAATCGAAAAATCAGTAATGACTATAGAAGGCAAAGCCATTAAAAAGCTTTCCGGGTTCGTCGATAGTAAAACAGCCGAAGCATACAAATGTGGCTATGATGGTAACCTTATGTTTTATAGACAAGGCATATTGGCTGGTGATGTAGCTTTTAATTATTCCGGCGATGGTTGTCACCATTTTATACTTTCTGTCGGCGATAAACTTAATCCTACAACCATGAGCAATGAAGCTGCTGATTTTTTAAAGAGTCTCGCTGAAGGTAAAAACTGGTATTGAGAAAGTTCTCTCTTTATAGTTTGGGTGTGCTGTGTAAAGCCGCAGATTTAAAATATATTTTTAATGCGTAGTTCTATTAAAAACTAAGCAATGCTGGTTTTTATGATGAGCATATCATCAGTGGTGCGGCAGAAATATTCCTGGCTTTGTGATTTCTCTTTACACCATCCAGGCGTTGGCCAGCATGGTGTATTATTGTTTTACTGGTTGCCGTTTCCTGTTCTACATAAAAATGCCGATTAATTACTACAACGAAAATAATCCGCTGCTATAAATTGCAATAGCGAGGTTGTTCTTGCAGCTATTTTTGAATTGCTGGGTGAATGAATTTACATAACGGGTTATTTTAATCCGAAGAGAACTTTATCAAAATCACTGAATGAGTATGGGGTGGAATATAAAATCAATCTTCCCCTTTCAATTTTGAAAAAGCATATCCCGGTATTCTTCCTGTCATCATATTCTATCCGTTTCTCCTAACCCAATCGTTGCCTGCCTCAAAGTGATGAAAATATTCCCCATCCCCGCAGAGTTAAAAAAAATTTAGCCTTTTATACTAAGGTTTTAATTGGCTTGATTTTGTGTGAATAATCTGTACACCGCAACCAAACTAGTAATAAAATGGAAAATAAAATGAATTTGTCAATGTCGGATACGAATCGTATTGCGGAACAAGAAATGTTTGACGAAGCCAAAAATAGGTTTCTGGTTTACCCTCTTTACCCGGTAAACGATGTCATCAATACCACAATAAAGAAAGAACCATATCCGGATGCTTATACTGTAACTAAAATTGAAATATCTACTTCCGTATCTGAAAAGAAATATGAAAATAATTTAAGTGAAGAACTTATACCAGAATATTTGGATCTGCCTGGTTCTGCACTGGATGATGAACAGGAGAAGATTGGAGCTGAGGACGAAGAGAACAATTATTATAGCCTTGGCGGAGATTATCATAACAATCTGGATGAGGACCATCCTGAATAACTATAACGAAATTGATTTTTATTTTTTAAAAAATAAAACCTTTAGTAATGGTAACAACAGAAACATAAACTAAAACCAAATGGAGTATTGATCCCGCGCACAGTGAAATTTCTTTTAAAATACGGCACCTGATGATCAGTAATGTACATGGAGCGTTCAGGGAATTTAATGCCAGCATTTACACCACCGGAGAAGATTTTTTATCAGCAGAAATTGATTGCTGGATTAATACAGATTCTAATGATACAGGCGATAAAAAAAGAGATGAACATTTGAAAGGCCCAGATTTTTTTAATATTGAAAATCATAAGCAAATAACATTCATAGGCAACACTTTTGAAAAGACCTCTGCCAAGGATGGTTATGAATTGTATGGCGAACTTATCATGAAGGGCATGACCAAACAAATCAAATTAGCGGTGGAATTTGGCGGGATAATGAAAGACCCCTGGGGAAATGAAAAAGCAGGTTTTACATTAAACGGTACCATAAATAGGAAAGATTGGGGCTTGATCTGGAACACAGCATTGGAAACAGGGGGCATCATGGTAGGGGAAGATGTAAAAATCAATTGTGAAATTGAGCTATTAAAAGAAGCATAAACTAATCAGTAAAAGAAAAAAAATGAAAAGTATTGAAAATAAAGTCGCTATTGTTACAGGGGCAGGTTCAGGTATTGGAAAGGCAACTGCGTTATTGTATTCGGTGGAAGGTGCAAAAGTGGTGGTATCTGATATACATGAAAAAGGAGGTAACGATACTGTTGCGGAAATTAAGAAAGGCGGTGGGGATGCTTTTTTTATAATGGCTGACACATCAAAACCAGCCGATAATAAACTCCTGGTAGAGCAAACTGTAAAACATTTTGGTGGCCTCCACATTGCCTGCAATAATGCAGGAATTGGAGGTGCCTTACTTCCCGCAGCCAACTATCCAATTGAAGAATGGGACAAGGTAATCAGCATTAATCTTTCAGGTGTATTTTATGGCATGCATTACCAGCTGCCGGCAATGTTAGCTTGCGGTGGCGGCAACATTGTAAACATGGCATCTATCTTAGGTATGGTAGGTACAAAAAATTTATGTGCTTATGTAGCGGCTAAGCATGGAGTAGTGGGCCTTACCAAAGGAACCGCATTGGATTATGCTGATAAAAATATCCGGGTTAATGCTATTGGCCCCGGTTATATCAATACGCCTTTGCTTACTGATACCTTAGATGAAGCTACAATAAAAGCCCTGGCTGGCCTGCATCCTATAGGCCGTTTAGGAACGGCTGATGAAGTAGCCGAGCTGGTACTATGGTTAAGCTCACCCCAATCATCTTTTGTTACCGGTTCTTATTATACTATTGATGGTGGATATACAGCTCAATAAAAAATTTCAAAATCTTAAAAAAATCAAGATGAGAATATTATTCGTTTTAACATCCCACAGTGAATTAGGAACCACAGGTAAGAAAACCGGCTTCTGGATTGAGGAATTTGCTGCCCCTTATTATACCCTGAAAGATGCAGGCGCCACCATCACCATTGCATCACCCAATGGCGGGCAGCCTCCCATTGACCCAACAAGTGCTGAACCGACCAATCAAACTGAATCCACTATTCGCTTTGATAAGGATGTAGTCTTACAAGATTTGCTGGCCCACAGCAAAAAACTGTCAGAAGTATCAGCAGATGATTTTGATGCAGTGTTTTATCCTGGCGGGCATGGACCATTATGGGATTTAACCAATGATAAAGATTCCATTGATTTAATTGAAAACTTTTGGGACGATAAAAAACCTGTAGCGGCAGTTTGTCATGCACCTTCAGTTTTGTTGCATGTGATGGATGAAGAAGATATACCCTTATTGAAAGGTAAAAAAGTAACGGGCTTTACAAATACCGAAGAAGAAGCTGTTGGGCTAACCAGGGTAGTACCTTTTTTACTGGAAGATGAATTAAAAAGCAAGGGGGGTATTTATTCTAAAAAAGAAGACTGGGCTACGTATGTAGTTACAGATGGGTTGTTGATTACAGGACAAAATCCTGCTTCATCAAAAGCGGTAGCACAAAAACTATTGGAACTTTTAAATTAAAAAAATAGCATGACTACACAACAAATAGTGCTGGTATCAAGGCCGAAGGGAACACCCACACTTGATAATTTTCGATTTGAAACTGTGGAGTTGAATGCATTCCAGGATGGTGATGTGGAGCTGGAAGGATTGTTTTATTCTGTTTACCCTTATATGCGTGGCAGAATGAATGATGCAAAATCGTATGTGCCCCCATTTCAAATTGATCAGCCTATAGAAGGAGCAGTTGTTGCGAAAGTGACTGCTACTAAATCAACCGACTTTAAAACAGGTGATATAGTAATGGGCAGACTCTACTGGCGGCACAAAATAATAACTCACGCAAAGGGCTTACAAAAAATTGACACCACTGTTGCACCAGCAAGTTATTACCTGGGTATTCTGGGCATGACGGGTTTAACCGCCTATTTTGGTATGATAGATATTGGAAAGCCTAAAGCCGGCGAAACCGTGGTTGTTTCTGGTGCAGCAGGAGCTGTGGGTATGATTGTGGGACAAATTGCAAAATTACAAGGCTGCCGTGTAATTGGTATTGCAGGGAGCGATAACAAGATTAAAGTATTGAAAGAAGATTTTGGTTTTGATGATGCCATCAATTATAAAACCACAAAAGATATGAAAGAAGCTATTGCGCTATGCTGCCCAAAAGGGGTTGATGTTTATTTTGACAATGTTGGCGGAGAAATTTCAGATGCGGTTATTGCTAATATTAATTTTAATGCAAGGATTGCATTGTGTGGACAGATTTCTTTATACAATAGCACCGACATATCAGCAGGCCCAAGATTGCAACCTATGTTACTTACACGAAGTGTATTAATGCAGGGCTTTATTATTAGTAATTATGCCAGGCGTTTTCCTGAAGGAACAGCACAGTTGGCACAATGGGTTAAAGAAGGTAAATTAAAATCTACAGAAACTATTGTACATGGGTTTGATAAATTACCAGTTGCGTTGCTTGGCTTATTTAAGGGGGAAAACACCGGTAAAATGATTGTGGAAGCATAGCCTATTCATCGCTAATTTATTAAAAAAATGAAAGAGTATAAACTTTTAGGTGCAATACAGGTAGGGTCAACTGCTTTATTAAATCGTATTGTAATGGCCCCTATGACAAGGTGCAGGGCTATTAAAAATATTCCCAACGATTTAATGGCAATATACTATGAGCAACGTTCTGCAGCCGGGTTAATCATAACCGAGGGTACTTCGCCATCTCCTAACGGATTGGGCTATGCAAGAATACCGGGAATATTTACTAACCAACAAACAGAAGGCTGGAAAAAAATAACGAATGCTGCACACGGAAATTGCGGAAAAATATTTGTACAGTTAATGCATACTGGCAGAATCAGCCATCCACTTAATATGGCGGAAAGTGCTGTAATACTGGCTCCATCAGCAATAAAAGCGGCGGGTCAAATGTGGACGGATGCAAAACAGCTGCAGGATTTTATAGTGCCAAAAGAAATGACGCATGAAGACATTGTACAAACAAAAAATGAATTTGTTGCTGCTGCAAAAAATGCAATAACTGCAAGCTTTGATGGTGTTGAATTACATGGAGCCAATGGTTATTTACTGGAAGAATTTTTATCTCCTATAAGCAATATCCGCACAGACAATTATGGGGGAACGATCGAAAACCGCTGCCGTTTTATTATTGAAGTGGTAACAGCTGTAGCGGCAGCCATCGGAAAAGAAAACACCGGCATACGTTTATCTCCTTATGGTGTGGCGAGTGACATGCCCCATTACCCGGAAATTGATGCCACCTACGATTATCTCTCCAAGCAATTGAACAACATTGGTATTGCACATATTCATTTGGTTGACCATGCTGCAATGGGTGCTCCGGAAGTACCAATTGAAATAAAAAAATTGATTCGTAAAAATTTCACCAACAGCATTATTCTTTGTGGAGGATACGATAAAGAAAGAGCAGAAGCAGATATAAACAGTGGGCTAGCAAACCTCATTGCATTTGGACGACCTTTTATTAATAACCCTGATTTGGTAGAAAGGATGGCCAATAACTGGCCTTTATCGAATTACCTTCACATGGATTTATTTTATAGCGCAGATGATAAAGGATATACCGATTATCCGGTACATCAACAACAAGCAGTAAGTGTATGACAATGGTTTTGCAAACGGCCTGGCTTTTTTTATTGGCAATACCCATTGCCTCTGTAGCATGGACCGTAACGCACGAAGAAGTATTCCGGGAGCTAATGGAATACTGCAGGAGACGGTACAAAAATGGGAAAACATTGTTTGAAAGAAAATTCTTTTATCTCTTTACCTGTGAGTATTGCTTTAGCCACTATGTATCTGTGCTGTTTCTCTTTTTAACCGATTATAAATTATTGATGAATGACTGGCGGGGTTATATTATTGCAGGATTTGCACTGGTGTGGATAGCTAATGTGTATATGAATCTATTCAACTTTCTACGCCAGAATATTAAAAAAGAGAAAAGGGAAATAGAATCTATGGAGAACGGAAAAAGCGAATAAATCATGACCTGTTTTACTAAGTTGTCAGCAATAACCGATAAGAGACATTTCCTTACGAATAGTTTAGTACAGTATAGAAGTATTATACAATCCAACATTTTGAAGATTACTTTGATCGTACTTTGCATATTAATTATCGTATTTATCATTTCTCAAATATATTTTACAATGGCCAAAACAGAAACTCAACCATATCAAATTAGTAAAACAGAAAAGGACTTTGAGATAAGGCATTACCCTCCTGCTAGAATGCCAAACATTTCAATGGCCGCAAAAACCTAAAAAGAATTATCCTCTCCGGGATTTAGAAAACTGGCTTCATATATTTTTGGAGGGAAACAAAGCAATAAAGATATTGTCATGACAACACCTGTGCATTTGTACATAAATGAGACTAAATTATCTATAATTTATGTGATGCCAACTAATTACAATAAAGATAATTTTTAGAAACCAAACGAGTCATCTATAATCATTAAAACCATTTCCGAAGAATATGTTGCAGCTATTCGGTTTGGTGGCTATGCCAATAACACGAAGATAAAAACGTAGGCTGACAAATTGGAATTGCATTGAAGGGAACAGGAATCGGGTATTCCGGGAATTTTTGCTTTTTAATTTACAACGCACCGTATCAATTTTAAGAAAAAAAATGAATTTATTGTAACTGTTCTTTGGAATGGAAAATAAATAAAGAGCAAGACTTAATATGATTGATTTACAGCAGTCGAAAGGTTACGCCTCACTTTTTGAAAAATGAAATGGCAAGTAAGAATACCAGCCACCACTGAAAATATTATTATATCAATTGTAGATTAAAAATGCTGGAAATCATACAACAACGAAAAGTCAGGTGTCAGCGGTCATGTAAAAGTGCGAAGTGTAAATCTCTATTGAGCAATAATCTCCCCAACAATAAGTGAATGTTGTAACTCATTCCCCCAAATGTGTATCATTCCCGCTTTTCAAAGGTTCAACTTTACTGCATGGTATTTGACTTGTTAATTAGGACCCACACTAAAACTCACATACATTTTATGAAAGTAGAACACAATCAAAATTTAATAAATAGCACTGAAATTTTCCAGATATCTATTTCATATTTAAAAATTAAAATTAATGAATAAAAATATGCAACCTCAGAAAGAATCTGATTTGAATAAGAAAGAGCATCCGTATACGCAGGATAAAAGAAATTACAAAAAGAAAGAAGCTGATTCGTCTGAAAAGAATACGAAAGATGGGGACTTAAAACTGACAAAAAAAATCTCGCAGAATATTCACACAAAACCTGCGGAAGAACAGCAGTTTGAAACGAAGGATTAGAACGCGGCAATAATGGATAATAATCTATGATTTCCGCCTCTTTTATTAATAGTACGCTTCATCAAATAAATATCATCGATTATGCCAACAAAATCTCAAAGTGCTAAAACAAAAGATAACCCTTGCTGGAAAGGCTACAAAAAACTTGGCACCAAAATTAAAGGCGGTAAAAAAGCGCCTGATTGTGTTCCCGAAGCAAAAAAAAAGTAATACCTCACCAAAAATTAAAATCCAATAAAACGACAGTTTAATTTATTATTGAATAATATTTTAAATATTTAAATTCAAAACAAAATAGTTAAAAATCAAAAAAGCACAGACATTCAGCACAAAACCGCGACCGCTGCCCATGGGAAAAAGAAGGAGCAAAGCATGGCACATAGTCTAAGAAAATGATGAATGAAAGTGATGCTAAATCAGAAAAGGGTATGCATGCTTCGACTGGCAAGTCAGGAGCGGGTGACAAGACCATTAAAAGAATATAATTTATTTTCCAAACATTATTACGTTAATAAAGCATTAATCTTTTATGAAAGCGCAATGGGAATTAAAAAAGATTTCCGTTGCGCTCTTTTATTTTACATATAACGAGAAAATTAATCCATTAATTAAATTGACATGACGGAAGTGATAGATGAAATAAAAATTGATAAAATAACTATCCATGCTGTGGCGCAGGTTATGGTGAAAAGCGCAAAAGCAGCAGAGCTTATTTATACCCCTGACAATAAACCAGGTTTTTCACGGAATCACAACGGGAAATATTCTTCCTATTTTGCCGGAATTAAAATAATAAAAGATAAGATAGCTATAGTCCGATTAAAAAAACTAAGACTCCCCCTGCATGGGTGAAAGTGTGGATTTGCAAAATTGCCAATGGCCATTTACAAGCTAGTAGCTTTGATTTACTTCAAAGAAAACAAATTGGAAACGTACCTGTATGAACTTAAAGTTATTGAAACGGCTGACGGGCAAAAGGAATTAATGCCGGAAGAAAAAGTATTATTGAAGATTTTAAAACCTGCTAAAAAATAACCTTTATTAGTTTTTAACTTTAGATACCAATAAATGACAGACACAATCATTCAGCTTACGGGACTCACGGCAGGCAGTATAACAGCATTGTCTACTTTACCTCAATTACTTAAAATAATCAAAGAAAAAAAAGTAGAAGATATTTCTATATGGATGCTTATTATATTGATAACAGGATTAGGCTTCTGGACTTTGTATGGTTTTTTAAAACACGATATTCCTATTTTAATAACCAATTTATTTTCTTTGTTAGTTAATTTTATTCTGGTTGGGTTAAGAATAAAATATAAAAAATAAGTCACTTGCGTTGCGTTGTTGAAACACAAAATTCTTTGTACCATAAGCTGGCATTATTTTACATTGATTTCTAATCAAGCGCCGATTTGTAAATATTTGATTTTATTTTCAGATAACAAATTGATATTCAAAGTTTATATTTTCAAAATTTTCACAGACGTAATGCTAGTGAAAATAACTGGCTAATCTTTAATAAAATTAGCTTGTGTTTAATAGAAATATATTTAAGTATTTCTATTTTTAAAGCATTAGATATTTAATTTATCACAAGCTTTTTGAGACCATAATAATCAAATACTCAGGTGTGGCATTGAAAGACTGCATCCCGGCATCTGGGATTAACACACAGAAAGTAATATTGAAATTAGAAGGAAAAGGTTCCTTAAATTTTGCCACCAACACGATTTATTAATTCCTAAAACTCGTAGTAAATTTATCACCATTGATTTCATCCATCGCTTTAATAAATCGACTAAGCTCATGAAAAACTGACTACCCTATATGTAGAAGTTTTAATCTTTATTGAGCAATAATCTCCCCAACAATGTCTGAATGTTGCAAGTCATTTCCCCAAATGTGTATCATTTCCCTTTTTGTAAGCCCAAACTTTGCCGCATGATATTTGGCCCATTTTTTTACACAGATGTTAAAACTTAAATGAAATTTTATGAAACAGGAACACAGCAAAAATGTTGAAAAACTAATTGAAATGGTTAAAGGCGTCAGTGTCTGTATGCTCATTACAAACGATCAAAATACTGAAAATTTATCAGGTAGGCCAATGAGCATAAGTAAAGTTGATGACGATGGCAGCATGTGGTTTTTTACAAGGGCATCATCATATAAAGTTGACGAAATTGAAGAAAGCAAAAAAGTATCTATTGCCATTACCAACGAAAGAAGTAATAATTATTTAATGATTCATGGCACAGCAACGTTGATAAACGACAAAAGCAAATTGAAAGAGTTGTGGAGTTCCATTTTGAAAGCATGGTTTCCACTTGGTTTGGACGACCCCGACATGACACTTATAAAAGTATCGCCCAACGAAGTAAATTATTGGGACGGCAGTTCAAATAAAATGGTGGTTCTTTTTAACATGCTAAAAGCAATCGTTACTGGAAAAGAATATGAAGAAGGCGAACAGGGAAAAATTAGTTTATAAAATGAAGTGTTTATAATGACAGGTATATGAAGAAATTACAAAATAAAGTTGCAATTATCACAGGTGGTGCCGGTAGTATTGGAAAAATTACTGCTAAATTATTTTTAGAAGAAGGTGCAAAAGTAATGTTGGTTGACTTTAAGGAGGACGCACTAAAAACAACCATACAAGAATTAAATAGTGAGCAAGTAAAATATTGCGTTACTGATGTTTCAAAATCAGTTGACGTGCAACACTATATAAATGAAACAGTAAAAATGTTTGGAAAAATTGATATTTTTTTCAACAACGCAGGTATTGAAGGAGTAGTAAAACCTATTATAGATTACCCTGAGGAAATATTCGATAAAGTAATTTCTGTAAATGTAAAGGGTATATGGTTGGGAAATAAATATGCATTACCCCAAATGAAAGATGGTGGAAGCATAATCATGACTTCATCTCTATCAGGCATTTTAGGTTCTATTAATTTAAGTGCCTATATAACTAGTAAACATGCTGTTGTTGGCATTATGCGAGCCACTGCTATTGAAGCTGCTCCACAAAAAATTAGAGTTAATTCTGTTCATCCTGGTCCAGTAAATAACAGAATGATGCGATCAATTGAAGAAGGTGAAGTGGCCGGACATGCCGAAGAAGTTAAAAAACATTTGGAGAACACAATTCCATTTGGACGCTATGCAGAACCCAGTGAAATTGCCAAATTAGTTTTATTTCTCGCAAGTGATGACAGCTATTACATAACTGGCACTACCCAGGTAATAGATGGAGGAATTTCAGCCCAATAAGTTAATTATAAAATAATACTATGAAAGAAAACTATCGCTTTGTTGCCATTTCAGGAAGCTTAAGAAAAAAGTCTTTTAACACAATGGTGGTAAAAGTTCTCCAAAAACTTGCACCTGAAAATATTGCTATCGAACAAATATCGATTGCTGCAGTACCTATGTATAATTTTGATTTGTATGAAAAAGTATTTCCTGAACCGGTTGAGAAATTATGTACTGCCATTAAAACTGCTGATGCACTTATCATAGTTACACCGGAATATAATTATTCTGTTCCCGGGGTGCTTAAAAATGTAATTGATTTTCTCTCAAAACATACTGAAAAACCATTTGACAAAAAAGCGGTGGGCATAATAAGTGCAAGCCCAAGTTTGCTTGGAGGGGTGAGGGCACAATATCACCTGCGGCAGATATTGGTGGCAATAAATGCTATGACGATGAATGTTCCCGAAGTAGTGATCACGGAGGTAAATAAAAAGTTTGACGAAACGGGGAATTTAACTGATGAAAAAACAAAGGAGTTTTTAAGAAAATTTATTGAAGCTCTGGCTGTTCATAGCAGCATTTTTAGCAGTAAGGTATTAGTATAGTGGAAATATAAAATGATGCAATGAAATTAACAAAAAGTCAAACAACAGTACGCATACTGCTCGGACTCTTTCTTCTTCTAGCAGTGATAAGTTATCTTTTTTTTCTGCTTACATCTTTTTCAGCACAAGTGCCAGATTGGTTGCCTATGCAGCCAGATACGGTTTTGCCATTATCGGGAATAGTTGAGATACTGTTGGGGGCTGCTTTGCTCTTTTTACCAAGACATAAGGCTACAGTTGATTGGGTAATTGGTTTATTTTTCGTTGTATTTTTTTCGGGGAATATTGTCCAATTAATTAATCAGAAAGATACTTTTGGTTTAAACGCCCATTTGCTTCGCTGTATAAGTTTGCCATTTCAGCCGCTATTAATCGTATTAGTATTGTGGAATACAGGTGCCTGGAGCACATGGAGAAACAAAATAAAATTGAAGAATCAATTTCATAATATATTACTACTATAAAGCGATTATGGAAAATAAATTTTAAAACAATCAATTTAATTCACCATTAAAAAAAATAAAAATGGAAAATTCAACAACAAAAGAAGATGTGACTACTAAAGCCATTGAGCAGCAAACAAAAAAAATCCCTTCGGATGTATTTCTATTCACCGCAATCGGTACAATGGCAATATCACTTACTTTAAAATGTTTAGGACGAGCCAAGGATGCGGCATTTGTTGGACAATGGGCAGCACCCATTCTTAACATGGGAGTTTACAACAAATTAGTAAAGCAGGAAGAAAGTAAATAGAAGCATTAAAAATGCTGTCAGCGATAACTGATTAGAAACCGTTAGTACCTTAATAATATGTTTTTGCGGGATGGAGATTGAAATCTCAATCTCCTTTTATTGGTTTTAAAAGATCTTAATT
>JAWXCO010000034.1:0-22058 GCA_034408705.1 Bacteroidota bacterium | reverse complement strand
GCATAACAGATGCCTGCAAAAACCATACGCTGTTTATCTCTATTCACATTCTGTGTATATTTATATTGCAGCTGAGGTTTTTTCACAAACTGACGTTAGCTGCAAGCCTATTGGGGCTCCATTTTCAAAATTTAGACTAATTTTAGGCTGTTAACAAAAACTCGAATGAAATACGAAATAAGACTTGCTGGTTCTGACCAAGACGACGGGAAAATTGATTTAGACCGATTAGTTCAATTAGCGCAATCTATAACAAATATAGCTCGAGGCGCTTTGCAAGTTAAACTTGTAGGGGTAAGCAACGAAAAAGGAAGGAGAAGCGAAAAAATCTCAACTGCATTAAAAATAAAACTTTCAGACCTGAAAAAAGGCTCAACTATACTTGAGCTAGAATGCGACTCTTTCAAATCAACTTTAGAAGGACAACCCGGAGATTTATTTAAATCCGAAATACTAGAACAACTACCGGACAAGACTCCGATGAGCCTTGTAATTGAATCTTTCAGAGAGGCAATGAATTATGATGAAGATTCGACTTTTCTAGATAAACCTCTTCTCAAAAAACTAAAAGACTTTAAAAGAGTCTTTGTATCAGATGATGAATTATTAACAATATCTAATCTAGGGTCTATTCCAGAAATTACACTGCGAAAGTCCGATTTCAAAAAAATCGGGGTTCTTGAAGATAGTTTCCCTGAACCACTGGAGATAGTTATTAACGGTGTTGTTGAAGAATTGAAATATAGTAAATTGAGAGTTGGCATTGCAACAAAGCAAGGATTAGTGAAAGCTGTTTTGAGTGAAGAACTTGAACCAATGGACATTTCAAAGTATTGGGGGCAAGAATTAACTATTGCTGGACGGATGCATTTTTTACCGAGTGGTAAACCTTCATTCATATACATTGAAAGAGCCTTTAAACCCGATGAATTTGACAGCTATTTCTCAAAACCGGTTAATAAGTTAAATATCGAGCAACAAATTCAAAAGAAGATAAAGCATCAAAAGCATACCAACTTTTTGGGAGACGTAGTAGGACAATGGCCAGGTGACGAATCAATTGAGGACATATTAAAAGACCTGGATTAGTATGAGAAGATATTTATTAGACACAGGTATACTAGTTCACTATGTTAGACAAAGTCACCTTTATCTAACAATAGAATCAAATGAAAAGTTAACTGAGCAAGACTGCATCAATTTCATTTCAGTGGTAACAATGGGAGAAATATTATCTTTCGGAGTACAACAAAACTGGGGGCAACCAAAGTTACAAACTCTAAGGAATTTGTTTAGCAAACTCGTAGTCCTAGATATAAATTCTAATGATGAAAAATTGCTAGAAACATATGCTGAAATCGACTCATATTCCAAAAACAAATTACTTACAGATAAATTAGGCCGCTCAATTACTATGGGCAAAAACGACCTTTGGATTGCGGCGACATCAAAAGCTGCTAATGCGACCCTACTAACAATTGACGGTGATTTTGACCATCTGAATGGTAATTATCTTACTGTAAAAAAGTACTAACTGTATGACGAAAGAAGGCTATGCAGCTAACAATGCATTCCAAAAGTTAGGGCAGGAGATTGAAACATCGGCTGCAAATCACTGTCAGCTTTGGTCCGGGCTTGACGGTTCCAATTTAGCTTTTTGTTGTTAACTTGTACATCGTATTTTCAATTTAGCTTTGGTACAAGGACTACCGACTCACCAAGCAAGGCACACAAAGCCGACACACAAAAGCCAATCCCGAAATCGTTCGGGACAAAAGAGACTGCCTTGTTCCTACGCATTGGCAACATTCTAAGGTGCTTGGGCAGTTTTCGCACTAGCCAAACCCCACTCGTCACTCCCCCCCTTACACACTCAAATTAAAATCCCTCAGCGCATCATTCAAACTCGTCTTCAGATCCGTACTCGGTTTTCGTTGCCCGATGATCAAGGCACAACCCACCCCAAATTCTCCCGCCGGAAATTTTTTAGTATAGGATCCGGGTATCACTACACTCCGGGCAGGTACCCGTCCTTTCATTTCAACAGGTGTAGGTCCGCTTACATCAATAATTTTTGTTGATTGGGTCAGTACAACATTGGCACCCAGCACGGCTTCTTTTTCTACTATCACCCCTTCTACTACGATACAGCGGCTACCAATAAAACATCCGTCTTCAATGATGACAGGGGAGGCCTGCAAAGGTTCGAGCACACCACCAATACCCACACCACCGCTCAGGTGTACGCCTTTCCCGATCTGTGCGCAACTGCCCACCGTAGCCCAGGTATCGACCATGGTACCTTCATCTACATAGGCACCGATATTTACATAGGAAGGCATCAGCACCACATTTTTAGCAAGGTAAGCCCCGTATCTGGCAACCGCATGCGGAACGGCCCGTACACCCAACTCTTTATAATTTTTCTTGAGCAACATTTTATCATAGAATTCAAAAGGCGCCAGGTCCCAGGTCTGCATGGGCTGGATACCGAAATAAAGCAGGATCGCCTGTTTCACCCATTCATTCACGGTCCACCCGTGCTGAGGAACCGAAGGATCGGTTGGAGAAGCTACCCTCAATCTTCCTTTATCCACTTCTTCAATCACCGCCCGCACGGCATCACTGTAGTTGGTTTCTTTTAATAAGTCACGGTTGTTCCATACTTCGATGATCAGCTCTTTCATTTATCAGAATTTGCTGCGAAAATAGTCAATAGTCAATAGTGAATGCTGAATAAGCTCCTAAATGTCAGGCAATGTAGAAGATGATCGGTTTTCATTTTCAAATTGCACTATTTTCACAGCTTCAACTGGGTGTATGAATATCGGTTTCGACGCAAAAAGGGCTTTTCACAATGGCACGGGGCTGGGACATTATAGTCGCAGTCTGTTGCAATCCCTGTCGGACTATTACCACGAACACCAGTATTATTTATTCAACCCGAAACCCGGTTCCTTTACCGTAAACGGTTCGAAGCTGGAGGAAGTATTGCCGGCTGGCTGGTTAAGCAAACTGTTTAGTTCGGCCTGGCGGAGCAGCTGGGTAAAAAAAGACCTGTTGCGCCTGAAGATCGGTCTCTATCATGGATTAAGCCATGAAATTCCTATTGGTATCCGGCAAACAGGTATTAAATCCGTCGTTACTATTCATGACCTGATCCATGAACGTTATCCGGAGCAGTACAATGCCATTGATGTAAAAATATACCAACGAAAATTCCGCTATGCCTGCGATCAGGCGGACCGGGTGATTGCTATCAGCGAACAGACCAAAAGAGATATCATTGAATTTTATAAAATACCGGCCGAAAAAATAACGGTCTGTTATCAAAGTTGTAACCCGGCTTTTGGTATAACCGTATCCGAAGAAGAAAAAAGAAAAGTGAAGGAGCGCTATGGATTACCCGAACAATTTTTTTTATCCGTGGGTTCCGTTATTGAAAGAAAGAACCTGCTGAATAGTTGCAAAGCGATCTTTTTGTTACGGAATGAAATGGATATTCCTTTAGTGGTGATCGGGGACGGTGGTAAATATAAACAACAGGTAAAAGATTTTGTATTGCAAAACGGGCTGGAGAAGAAAGTAATTTTTCTTTCTGAAAAACCGTCAGCCAGGTCCTCCGCTTCTTTTAAATCAGCAGCTGATTTTCCGGCGATCTACCAATCCGCCACCGCCATGATCTATCCTTCTTTTTTCGAAGGCTTTGGTATTCCGGTGCTGGAAGCTTTATGGAGCCGGCTGCCGGTTATTACTTCTGATGCTTCCTGTTTGCCGGAAGCGGGTGGGGATGGAGCTTTTTATGTAAACCCGGCCAGCGCTGAAGAGATCGCCACGGGGATGAAGAAAATAGTCAGCGATAAAAAATTTGCAGCAGACATGATCGAAAAAGGCTGGGCACATGCGCAAAAATTCAGCCCGCAGCAATGTGCGGAAGCCATCATGAATGTTTATAAAGGAATAATGCAATAAGCGAAGAAGTATGGACAATTTTGAAAAAGATATCGAAGAATGTTTGACCGTATTGAAAAACGGTGGTCTTATCTTATATCCTACTGATACAGTTTGGGGTATCGGTTGCGATGCCACCAATGCCGCTGCGGTAGAAAAAGTGTATGCAGTAAAAAAAAGACCGGATGAAAAAGCCATGATCGTTCTTGTGGCAGAGGAGAGAGATGTATTACAATACGTGGCCGCACCCGACCTGCAGGTATTTGATTATTTACAGGCCAGCAGCAAACCGACAACCTCCATTTATGAAGGAGCGATCGGGCTGGCAGATAATTTAGTGGCGGCTGACGGCAGTATTGCGATCCGCATTTGCAGCGAACCTTTTTGCAGGCACCTGATCAAACGATTTCGCAAACCGCTGGTATCTACGTCTGCCAATATCTCGGGGCAACCGGCTGCGAATATATTTACGGATATTTCCAACGAAATAAAATCACAGGTTGACTATATCGTCCGCTACCGGCAGGAGGATACAACACCTGCCCAACCTTCCTCCATCATCAAATGGAATAAGGGTTCTGTCATAGTCATCCGCCCATGAGAGAATGCATTCTGTAAGGGTAGCTGATTTTTTAAACGACCCTAATCATAAACCATCAACGATAAACCTTCAACCTTTCTATCTTTGCCCACGTTATGGATATTAGCTGCACCGAAAAAGAATTGTTTTTACTAAAAAAAGTGGCCCATGCAGCCGATGCGCTGGGTATGGAGACCTATTTGATCGGTGGTTTTGTCAGGGATAAACTATTGGGCCGGGAAACCAGGGATGCAGATATTGTTTGTGTGGGAGATGGTATGCAGCTGGCAACAGAAGTGGCCAAACAATTTAATCCCATTCCGAATGTAGATTATTTTAAAAATTTCGGTACGGCCCATATCCGGCTCAGTGACGACTTTGATATTGAATTCGTAGGAGCAAGAAAAGAAAGTTATAGTATAGATTCCCGCAAACCAGCCGTAGAGCCCGGCACTATTGCAGATGACCAGGACCGGCGTGACTTTACCATCAACGCCCTCGCTATTCATTTAAATAAAAATGATTTTGGCAAACTGGTGGATCCTTTCAACGGTATCAAAGACCTGGAAGAAGGAATTATCCGCACACCACTCGATCCGATACAAACATTCAGTGATGATCCGCTCCGGATGATGCGGGGGATCCGTTTTGCCACGCAATTGAACCTGCCCGGTCGCAAACCTTTTATCATAGAGGAAAAAACCTGGCAGGGCATTATCGACAGTGCACACCGGATAAAGATCATTTCACAGGAACGCATAACCGACGAACTGAATAAAATTATTCTCGCTCCCAAACCTTCTATCGGGTTTGATCTCCTGTACCGGAGTGGTTTGCTCCAGCTTATTTTTCCTGCTATGGTTGACCTGGCCGGTGCGGAATACAAGGACGGGCTGGGGCATAAGGATAATTTTTACCATACCCTGCAGGTACTGGATAATTTATCTGCGAATACGGATGATCTCTGGTTGCGCTGGGCAGCTATCCTGCATGATATTGCCAAACCAGCGACCAAGAAATTTGAAGAAGGCCATGGCTGGACCTTTCACGGGCATGAAGCTGTGGGTGGCCGGATGGTACCGAAAATATTTACCAAACTGAAGCTGCCGCAGAACGATAAAATGCGTTTTGTTCGTAAAATGGTGGAACTGCACCTGCGGCCAATCAGCGTGACGAAGGAAAATATTACGGACTCAGCTATCCGACGATTATTGTTTGATGCCGGGGAAGATTTTGATTCGCTGATGTTGCTTTGTGATGCTGATATCACTTCGAAGAATAAGCAGAAAGTAAAGCGTTTCCTGGAGAATTTCCAGCTGGTGAGGCAGCGTTGCCGGGAAGTGGAGGAGAAGGACCACCTGCGGAACTGGCAGCCGCCCATAACCGGTGAGCTGATCATGGAAACATTCGGTTTATCGCCTTCCAAACAGGTGGGGATCATCAAAGATGCCCTGAAAGATGCGATGCTCGACGGAGTAATCCAGAATACCTATGAAGTAGCTTTTGCATTCATGCTCGAAAAGGCGAAAGAGATGGGATTGACCCCTAAAAATAACTGATCAACACAGCTGTTTAACTTGCTGTAGTATCGGGACTAAAATCTTAAATTTGTCGCATGGCTATTCTAAAATTCAGGGTTTATTTGCAGGAAGACGAAAGTGTGTACCGTGACGTAGTGATCCGGCATACGCAAACCTTTAAGGACCTGCATGAAACGATATTGAAGGGGTATGAGTTTGATGCAAAACACAAAGCCACTTTTTATCGCAGCAACGATCATTGGCTGCGGGGAAAGGAGATATCCCTGGAAGTATATGAAAAGGACTATAAGGTTCCGCCGCTGCTGATGGCCGATACGAGTATTGGTACCGAGATCAAAAATCCCAACCAGCGTTTTATTTACCAGTATGATTTTAATAAGAACTGGGGTTTCCTCATTGAGCTCATCAATGTATCGAAAGAGGAGAATCCGAAAGTCATTTATCCTTCGGTGGCCCGGGTAGAGGGTATTGCGCCCAGCCAGTATGGTACCAAAGGATTATTAGGGCCGAAATTTGCGGATATCGAAGAGAAATACGACCTGACTCAGGTAACAGGTGATGGCTTTAGTGAAAAAGATGCCGAAGGCGAAGATATCGGCATGGCCGAAGAAGGCGGGGAAGAGGGAGAAGCGGAGGCGGAAGCAGAGGAGGAGGTTTAGAACCCTGAGTTTATCCAAGGGAGCGAAGGGCTTCACTGGCAGTAAGACGAATCTGCATATTGTAGTAGCAAAATGATATTCTTATATCACGCTATTCATATTGCACCTAACCTAAAGTACTATTGCTGATATACTGAGTCTCCGATTTACTCTCACCTTTTTGCGGGCTAAGCGAAGTAAAAGCTGAGGTATTTTTATTCCTCTTTCTCCTCTGGGCGATCTGTATTTACCCGCATGCTCATAAAAACAATAAATTGCACCAATGCCTTTACCTCCCACTAAATCGGTTCTTCTTATTGCCGGTCCAACAGCGGTGGGTAAAACAACGGCGGCTATTCAACTCGCTAAACATTTTAATACAGAAATTATTTCAGCCGACAGCCGCCAGTGTTATAAAGAATTGAAAATAGGTGTGGCAAGACCATCGGTGGAAGAACTGCAGGCCGTAACTCATCATTTTATCGCTTCACATTCCATACAGGAGGAGGTGACGGCTGTTACATTTGAACAATATGCCCTGCAAAAGGCGAAGGAATTATTTCAGCAACACGATACTATCGTGATGGTGGGCGGCACCGGGCTTTATATCAAAGCTTTTTGCGAAGGACTGGACAGTATACCGGAAATCAATCCCGCTATCCGGCACGAAATTATCCAAACGTATAACGAAAAAGGAATTGACTGGCTGCAAGCGCAGTTACAGCAAAAAGATCCGCTCTTTTCCAAAAGCGGTGAAATGCAAAATCCCCAACGGATGATGCGGGCATTGGAAGTTGTGATGAGTACGGGGCAATCTGTGCTGAGTTTCCGCAAAGGAGTAAAGGCGCACAGGGATTTCAATATCATTAAGACCGGGTTGGAGCTACCAAAGGAAGAATTGCAGCAACGCATTAACTTACGGGTGGATGCCATGCTGGAAACTGGTCTTGCAGAAGAAGTAAGAGGACTATTACCTTATCGCCACCTGAACGCCCTGCAGACCGTTGGCTATACGGAGATATTTGATCACCTCGATGGAAAGATAACCCTGGCACAAGCGGTGGAGCAGATCAAAATTGCTACCCGTCAATATGCCAAGCGGCAGCTGACCTGGTTTAAAAAGGATGAATCGATGCGGTGGTTTGGGCCGGGGGAGCTGGGGGAGATGGGCAGGCTGGTCAAAACAGTTCCCTGATACATTCCTGCTGGCTATTTCCTCGAGAGTTCGTCTTACCTGCTCTGCATATTGTTTGCAAATCTTGCCAGGCAGTTAGCGGTTTATTATTGTATTGTTATCAGTCTGAAAGTTTATAAATATATTCTTCAATTTCTGTCTGCCGGGCAATAGCAAATCCTTTATCCTTTCCGATTTTTACAAAACCGCATTTCTCTAAAACTTTTTGTGAGCCATAATTGTCGAATGCAACACGTCCATGAATTGGCCGGATTTGTTCAATTTTCAAAAAGTGGCTAAGTGCCGTTGTGGCAATTCCCTGTCCCCAGAATTTTTTGTCAATCCAATAAGTAATCCCAGCTTCATTTTCCATAATAAATTTTGCAATACTGCCTGCTATTTCATCATTCACTTTTATTGTCTGCATATTAATTGTGGGGTCATTTGAATGTTTTGTATACTTTTCCATGTAAGCAGTTTTGTCGTTGGGGTCTTTAACTGTGAAAGCTGCTAAATAATTTGCTTCTTTGTCAAGCTGAAATTGAAAAAATGCATTTAAATTATCTTTTTCTGTTTTGGTCAAGGTGATATTGGTGTTTGTCATTATGCTGAAAGGTATGGGTTTATTGGTTTGAGGGTTGTCATATAATGACCGCTAACTTGTGTATTTGCGAATATACAAAGTATGATTTCGGACAGTTCTATAAAATTGTAACACCACCATATTGCCAAACCGCCTCCTATGTTGTGTGCCGTACTATTCGTACAATTCTTTACTGACAAATAATAGAGGCGTGTCTTGCTATCTGCTGCCACTTACCTTTTTTCTTCATCCAGATATTTGTAAATCGTCTTTTATAAGTTTGCCCTGCCTTGGCTCCCTGAATATCATTTCTTGAAACAAAAATTTCGTGTCCCATTGTGATTACAATTTCCTTTTGAAATTGTATTTGTTCAATCACTCTTTCAAAAGTGCTGTAGTTAATCATGCCTGATTTTTGGGTCTGAAGAACAGCGTTCCTGTTGGCTGAAATATCGTTTCTGGGATTGTTAACCAAAAATTCCGGCGCCCAAACTTGTTTGAGTGTATTTGTGTCCGCATTTAAAATTGCCATCACAACTGTTTGTTCCAATTTTCTTATTTCAACTTCTGTCTTTGACGTGGATTGGCCATTGGTTAAAAGAGTTGATATGAGAAAAACGATTGAAAAAAAAGATTTTATCATATTAATACTGTTTTTGTAGTTACGTATCCCTGCACTTGTTTCTATAAACATTCTAACCGGCCTCCATCTCAACCAGGGTACAAATTGTACCCCCAGTTGCTCTTGAGCTGTTCATCTCTGCTAAGCATCTTTTTTATATATTGCCTCAAATCCGAACTATCGGTTAATATTTCGACAACATCTTGTACTGAGAAATACCATTTTTGCTCTATTTCATTCCACTCAGAACTTACTTGTTTATTCTCAAAAAATTTAATGTTACGCTGTCTTTAAATTATCTATTATTTTATGGACAATTTCCGGGAAGATTTAATAACCGTACTTCACCATCTTCACTCCCTCATAGGTTTCTAAAAATCTTTTATCAGAAGGCATATCCCACATGATGATGTAAGTTTTTACATCTCCGTTTGCTAAAATTTCAAACCTGACTTTATTAAAACTGAGTCCTCCTTCGAACGTATTATTGCCTTTGTATACCAATCCTTCCATGATCTGACCGTTTAGTTTTAAAATCAACAGATCATCCTCCCGGGAAAATTCTGCATTGCCTTTATTAAGTTGATAGAGTCCGGTGATCTTTTTGTAACCTGCATCTTCTAATCGATAGGTCTTCCCCATTACGATGTCAAACTTTACTGCATTTTCTGCAACTGATATTTTTTTGATCTCCAATATGCGTTTTACAGATTGCGGGGCACTGGCAGCTGCATCTTTTTCAATATGCGGGTCGCCTTTAAAATAAATTTGTGTGATAAGGTCCTGGTGGCTGGCACTTGAAATGCGCATATGAATATGCGCTGGTCTCCAGTCTTCTCCATCTTTATAAGAAACGGGAATGATTGTTTTGAAAGTATATTTACCAGTTTTACCGGTTTTAACTGCGCCTCTGTACAAATAATTATCTGAAACATTGTCGTATTTTGCTGATTCATCACATTGCCATGCTTCGATCAGTACATTTGAAAGAGGTGTTTTTCCATCATGACCCAGAACAGTTCCCGATAGATTCAACACTTTTCCGGTTGATCCCGGAGGAATTAGGTTGTTGCGCATGGGTGCACCCGGCCGGTAAAATGGACCAAGGATATCAGTAGTTGTTTCATTATCGCCTACAAACGCTATCCCATTCCAATTGATGGCACCAAAACAAACAACGCTGAAAGCGGTTAAACCGGATTCTTTAATAAAGGTTCTTCTTTTCATGACTGATAGCTTTAAGTAAAATAGTTAATTATCGTTTGCAATTACCAATAACGGTTGAGCTTTCTGTTGTGCTGCTATACTGTGTTACGTTAGCCAGGACAGAAGCCCAAAAATAACTACTGAAGTTGAAGTTATATTTTTTTGTTTGGATTTATTCGTTCAGCCCGAACTGCAGGTGATAGCGGTATGTCGATGAGAATATATTCTTCAGCCGGAATAGTAGCCAACTGCTGGTTTGCGGGTCGTTGTTAGTATCTGTCCACTATGTAATTTAGTTCTGTTACTCCACAGGTAAATTGTCGGGTAGTCAATAGTTTTAGTTTTATTTTATCCTTGACGTCTGCAAACAATGGAATACCTCGCCCAAGAATAATTGGATTAACAAATAGCCAGTAGCCATCAATTAAGTTCAATTGCATAAGTGAATGTGTTGCTGTCGGTTGCCAAAAAGTAAAATGTCTTTACCTGCCTCTTTTTTTATTTCATTTATTCTGTCTGAAAGGTTTTCGCTAATAATTTTTGTGTTAGTCAAACCCGTGTCCGGATAGCTCTGCGGATTCATTGTTTTTGATAAAACAATTTTGTGAACTTTGTTATACTACTTTGAATGTTGAATCTCGTGCGTGGTTGCTGTCGGCTTGTCTCCTGCGGTAGGCCAGTAATCTTCCATCATCTGATAAGTTACTCGTCCATATAATGCAGTGTCGCCTTTGCTTATCCGCTTACCGCCATAATCAAAAATTTCTTCATCAACTTTAATCCAGTTCATTTCTCCGTTCAGTCCTGCTACAAAACCGTCAAGCGATATGTGCATAAATGAAATTATTTTTCTCATATAGTTCTATTTTTTATTGTTGTCAATGATTTGTTACTGTCGTTTTACAATGACCGCTAATGAGTGTATTGTCGAATATACGAACCTTTTAAATTTTACTAGTTCAGTTTTGTTCCCTTGATTTTCAATGCGGTTGCCTTGTTTATGCACTATTTCAGAAGGCCATGACCAGTTTCGCAAATACAGCAGGCAATTAAAAAATTTTAAACTTACCCCAACAAAAAAGCACCCTTCCGGGTGCTTCGATGGTTGATTGTTTCGGTTACGACTAAATTTTAAAGCCGATGGTCAGGAGTACATTGCCGCCGGTTTCTTTTACATTGGCAAAAGTATTCGACCTTGGTGCCGCTACCCGGTAAGGGAAGTTCACATCTTTATTGATCCGGTGTACATAGGTCAGGTCGAGGAAAATTCCTTTGTGACGATAACCCAGTCCACCACTCAGGTTCATTTTACTTGCTTTTAATGCCTTGTCCTGGTAGGGATTGCCGTAATAAGCAAAACCCAACCTGGCCATTATGATCTTGAACTTCAACTCACCACCAAGGCGGAAATTGAAAGCTGATTTATAGGTCTCATCGATCGCTTCATTGTAGGGTTCAAAGGGTGCTTTTGTTTCTTCAGTTATATCTTCACCACTGGGGCCAAAACGCATCCATTTATAATTCACCCATTCAATATCAGCCGTAATAAATCCTTTTTGCCGGTTTACATTTTCCACTTCACGAAACACATAAGAACCACTCAGGATTATTTTGCCGGGGGTATAAGTTGTATAGCGATATATTTCAGAAGTATTACCGGTGATGGTTGAAGAAGCTACACTGTCGTACCCGTTGCCGGAAGGAAATAAATTTTCTACATCGGTAGCAAGACCAGAATTAAAAGTTTCTGTCAGCATCATCATATCCGGTGAGTGAAAAGCAAGTCCCAACCGGATATATTCTTTGGGCCGGTAGATCAAACCGCCCTTGATATTTAAGCCGACCCCTTTGAGATTATAGTTTTCCCGGTAAGCCATAAAGTCGAAATCATTATCAAGGTCACCGGATGCATCACTCTCCCGGTAATAACTATTGCGATCAATTTTGGTAATAGGGATACCGATACTAAGCCCGCCCATCAGTTTCTTATTAAACTCATGACCAAAACCTGCTGTGATCTCGGTAGTGCCACCACTTGTTTCAGAGGTAAACTCCTGATTGAGCAGGGAGGTAAATTCAGAACGGGCAATAACCTGTAAACTATTGCCAACAGTGGCTGTATCCACGAGATAGGTATAGAGTGCCATTTTAGTTTGCAGTGAAATGCTGCTGTTCAAGGCTTGATCAATGGTGAGGCCGGAAGCAGCAAATTCATCCGCTAAGGGTTCTGCGAAACTGCTGTAATCATTCTGTCCCCGGTAAGAGAGTGTTTGATTATAGTCGGCGATCTTAGTAACGGTCAGGGCAAAACTATTCTTGCCTTTATCACCAAAGCCCCCAAATACAAAACCGGAAGTTCCCAGCCCTGCATTGGATTGTGCAGCGCCTTTGGAACTGTTTTCCCGGTACAGGCCGGAGCCTTTGCCAAACTTATAAGTGGGAGATAATATAAAGTCAGATGTTTTAAAAAAAGCCAATCCCGCCGGGTTGACCATATTAGCCGTGGCATCACCACCCAATGAACCCATGGCGCCGCCGATGGCCTGGTTACGGGCCGTACCCATTTGTGGTCTCCAGGAAAGACGGAGTGCTTCTTCGGGTACTTGTGCAGAGAGTTGCTGTGCTGCCAGTACCAGTATAAGAGTGTAAATTTTTTTATGCATAAACGGTATTGATTAATTTATGATAATAGCCTGCCGGAAACATAGTAAAATGCTTCAAACTGATCGTTGTTCTTCCATTTAAAATTAGTTCCTTCCGGGTCTGGTTACACTGCCGCCGCTGCTGCTTCCGGACGATGATCCACTGGAAGAAGAACCGCTGGAAGAGTTGCTGCTGGGTGCTGTGTAAGTCCTGCTGCCAGATGAAGAATTGCTGCTGCCCGAATTACTATTGTTCGAATTGTTGCTGTTGTTTTCGAAAATAGTTCTGACAGCCCTGCCCAGTCCACCTTTAGAACCGCTGTTGCTGTTGGAGTTATTGTTTGAATTATTGTAGGTCGAGTTATTACTACTGGTTCTTACCGGTGAGCGGCTGCTGTTAACGGTATTGGTATTGTTATAGCTGTTATTGGTATAACCGGCCAGGTTGAAATTGCGTGGTTTGGCAATTGGTTTGCTGGCGATCGTATTACCACCCTTTGGATCGTAATAATAAAAGGGAGCACCAAAGCTGCCGCAATAAGGATTATTATAAAAGTTCCAGGAAGTATAGGGATTATAATAAGAGCCATAATAATAATTATATCCTGCGCTATAGCGGTCGTAGCTGTACCAGTCGTTCAGGTCATTCCAGCGATAGCGGTTGGCAACCTTCATCCGCAGGTAGCGGTCATCGTAATACTCATCGGTGTAAGTATAGTCACGGTTGTCACGTTTTTCTACTTTTTCATCTCCATCGGGTTTGGCAGAAGAATAATAGACATCATCGGGTGTTTGACCGGATTTATAGGCGGTCGTACAACTGCTTAGGGCGGCTACAGTTAATGCCAGGAGTAAAATTTTTGAGTTCATGGCAAATGCTTTAGTTGAGTTAAAAATGAAGTTACTACTTTTGTGCGACTTTAAACAGAACACAATCGTTTGCGTTTTAAGCAACAAAGATTCAGCCATTCAGCGAAATATTGCGCAACTGCCTGTTAAAATAAGTTTAAAGTTAGCTTGTTACTGGTGGCTGGTTGCTGGTCGCCCTCAAATTTGGAGTCGGTTAGTTTTTCCAGTTATGTTTGAGCTTTATAGTTTGAGTTATAAAAACCTGGAGATATGGAAATTGACGGATGAATTGGTGCCGGAGATCCATGAAATGACTTTGACCAGGCTCCCAAAATTTGAAATATATGAAGAAGGCAGCCAGATCAGGCGGTCTAGCAAATCGGTGAAGTCCACAATCGTGGAAAGGTATGGGAGGAAAAGGTATAAAGCCGGGTTTGTAAAGTTCCTGGTCTATGCGCCTGGCTCTAACGATGAGACGATCGACCATTTGGAAAACCTGTTTAAAACAAAATCGCTTCAGGATGAAGTGTTGTATAATTATCTTCACGCTAAATTGGAGATAGCAGGAAAAAAAATAAACCTTTTATAAAAGGGCTGGATAATACAGATTGGAACAAACCCAATAATCCAAATCCGGTCTAATAACAAAAAGCCGGCTACGAAGCCAAATAACCAGGAACCAGCAACAAGAAACAAACAACATGAGTAAGGAGATTACATCAAGAGAAGCAGATTATTCACAATGGTACAATGACCTCGTATTGAAAGGAGACCTCGCAGACTATTCAGCTGTAAAAGGTTGTATGGTCATCAAACCCTATGGCTTTGCCCTCTGGGAAAATATGCGGGATGCATTGGATAAAATGTTCAAAGATACCGGGCATGTGAATGCCTATTTTCCTCTATTCATTCCCAAGAGTTTTTTGAGTAAGGAAGCTGCCCACGTAAAAGGCTTTGCCAAGGAATGTGCAGTGGTCACCCATTACCGGTTGAAAAATGACCCCAATGGCGGCGGTGTGATCGTTGACCCCGATGCCAAACTGGAAGAAGAACTGATCGTTCGCCCCACGAGCGAAACTATTATCTGGAATACATATAAGGATTGGATCAAATCATACCGTGACCTGCCTTTGCTCATCAACCAATGGGCGAACGTGGTGCGTTGGGAAATGAGGACCCGCCTGTTTCTGCGGACCACTGAATTTTTATGGCAGGAAGGACATACGGCCCATGCAACTGCACAGGAAGCTATCGAGGAAACAGAAAGAATGCTGGAAGTCTATGCTACTTTCTCCGAAGAATTTATGGCCGTACCCGTTATCCGCGGGGTGAAATCTGCCAATGAACGTTTTGCCGGTGCAGTTGATACTTATTGTATTGAAGCATTGATGCAGGATGGTAAGGCTTTGCAGGCTGGTACTTCGCATTTTCTCGGACAGAATTTTGCCAAAGCCTTTGATGTAAAATTCTCCAATAAAGAAAATCAACTGGAACATGTCTGGGCCACAAGTTGGGGCGTGAGTACCCGCCTGGTCGGTGCATTGGTCATGGCACATGGCGATGACCAGGGATTGATATTGCCACCAAGGATCGCTCCTTTACAGGTGGTCATTGTTCCGATCTATAAAGGGGAGGAGCAAAAAGCATTGATCGATGCGAGGGCCAAAGAGATCATGGCCAACCTGAAGAACCTGGGTGTGCGGGTAAAATATGATGATAATGATAATAACAGGCCGGGCTGGAAATTTGCTGAATATGAAATGAAGGGTGTACCGGTGCGCCTGGCATTAGGTGCAAGAGACCTGGAAAAAAATGTGGTGGAAGTGGCCCGTCGGGATACGAAAGAAAAAATGATCGTGGGACTGGATGGCATTGCACAATATGTGGATGGATTGCTGCTGGAGATCCAGCGAAATATGTTCAACAAAGCCAAAACTTACCGAGATGAGCATATTACTCCCGCTAACAGCTGGGAAGAATTTATAAAGCTGCTGGATGAAAAAGGCGGATTTATATCTGCGCATTGGGATGGAACGGCCGAAACAGAAGATGCCATCAAAGAAAAATCAAAAGCCACGATCCGTTGTATCCCGCTCAATAATGAGCAGGAAGCAGGTGTTTGTGTACTGACGGGTAAGCCATCAACGCAACGGGTATTGTTTGCAAGGGCGTACTAAGAGATTGTACCGCAGAGGAAGTATTGAATAGAACACGGATTTCACGGATAAGACGGATGAACACTGATTTTATTGCAATAAACAGCATTGATAAGAAGCAACTGCTTATTTGGGTTTAGGTATGGTCATATAAAAGGTTATAGCCTATTTGAAAATTCCTGTTTTACAAAAGCAGGAGCAATCCGTTCGATCCGTTCGATCCGTTCAATCCGTGTTCCTGTATTTTTGTGTCTCTTTGTGGGAGATCGTATTTAAACTGGTACATTACCGATAACAAATTCCTGCTTTCTTGCTTGCCAAAAATTTGTAACTTGGATAATAATCAGACAAATCACACATTTAAATAAACCAAAAACAACTTATTTTATGGAACAAAATCCAGCCACCTCACTTTTTTCCCTAAACCTTGATGCGCAAAACAGTTATACCCTTCGCAGTGCCGCTACCTGGGCCAAAGTATTGGGCGTTTGCGGGCTTATCATTGGTATCCTTTTCATGATTGTTGGTATTATTGCCCAGCAGGCCATCAGCAATTCCAGCAGCAGCAGCTATTACAGTAACCAGAGTGGTTTCAGTGCAAGAACATTGGGCAATGCGGGTTTGATCGTGTACGCATTGATGGGAATTGTTTTTATCGTCAGTTCTATTTTTGCATTGAATGCAGGTAATAAGATCAGCTCGGGTTTAAAAGCCAATGATATGGCCACGTTGAATGCAGGTTTTGCCGGTGCACGGAATTATTTTGCTTTCTGGGCCATCATGATGATCATTATGCTGGTGGTTATGCTGATAGGTGTGATGGGTTCCCTGTAACCTGCCGGTTTATACAACTTATTCAATCCTGTTCTTCCCGGACAGGATTTTTGTTTGCTATAATTATATGTGTAACAGAAAAACATTTAAACCGGCTATTGATTGGAACCCTGTTTATTTTACCGACAGGTAGTTGTAGTCTTTTAGCAACACATCCAGGAAATCAAAAGCAGGCATGTCGGATTCGATCGTCAGGTGACTTTTTATTTTATAGGCGGCTGCTTCGGCCATATTAAAATCGCCTTTTTTCCGGGCCGTTTCCAAAATGCTTTTAATAGCATTGATATCCTTATCGCTCAGCTGCATGATCTGCGGGTAAGAAGGGATATAGCTGTCGGCCACATCGATAAATACCGTGTCTTCGATATTACTCTTCGTGTTGATACGGATCAGGATGGTCTTTGCCAGGATATCACCGATCCGTTGCCCTTTTTTTGAAGAGACCACTAATACAATATCGGTGATCAGGAAACCGAGAGCGGCCAGCACCACGAAAGTAGTTTCCATGTCACGGCCAATATTCGGATCGGTAATAACAACAATAAGCAGCAGGGCAATCCACAGATCGGATACCCGGAGCAGCCAGCGGATCAGGAACTGGCTGATACTGGGACGACCACCGATCTCGTTCACCACCCGGATCCCCATTATCTTTTTGCCAATACTCTGGCCATTCATGGTTATTTCCATTAAAATATGGTAGAGCAATACCGGTAAGAGCAGCAGTAATCCTACAGCCTGGAGATTGTATTGGGTATCCCGTGTCCAGTCGCTGTTACGGGCCACGCTGGCATATATCTCGCCGGCGATCCGGAGGTAGAAGTATTCGATCACCACATCGATCAGGAGTGAGATCAGTCGCCGGTAAAATTCCGGGATCTCAAATTCTACATCAATATTAAAGTTGGTAGGTACTTTTATTACCGCCATGGGACAGGCTCCTGTTTAAGGGTTCAAATTAATCGTTTTTTGCTGAATTCAATTTTGTGTTCCGCTTTTATCTTTTTGACCGCTGTTATTAACAGGAACTACCTGAAAATTTTATATATTATTATGCTTCCGGGGCTGCGTAGTCCACCCTAAATGCAGTATTTTACAACCCAAATAAGCGATTTTGAGGGAAGCCCTGTTCATTAAAAAAAATAAGGACCGCTGGTTGAAAAAACAGCAGCAGCCATCACAAGACCCGGATGAAATGGCCACGGATTTTACCCAATTGGTAGATGACCTGGCCTATGCGAAAACTTTTTATCCCTCCGGCAAAGTGACCGACTATATCAATGCCCAGGCTTCTAAAATTTACCTGGATATTTATAAGAACCGTAAAGAGGAATCGAACCGGCTGGTAACCTTCTGGAAGTATGACCTGCCACTGACGATCCGCAAGCACCATAAAGTTGTTCTTTTTGCTTTTATCTTTTTTCTGGTCTTTTTTGTGATCGGTTTTTTTACTTCTGCCAAAGATGAAGGAGTGGCCCGTAGTATTTTTGGTGATGGGTATGTGGATCATACCCAGGAAAATATTGCCAAGGGAAATCCTTTTGGCATTTATGAGCATGGCAATGCTTTTTTAAGCTGGATCAGCCTGATGATCCATAATATCCGGGTGTCCTTTCTCATGTTTGTCTCCGGTATTTTTTGCGGTATTCCCAGTTTGTATATGTCTATTCAAAATGCCGTGATGCTGGGTACTTTCGATCAGTTCTTCGCAGCCCGGGGATTTGGTATCGATTTTTGGTTGGTCGTTTTTGTACACGGCACCCTGGAAATAACAGGTATCATACTGGCCAGTGCAGCCGGCCTGGTGCTCGGGAAAAGTTTTTTATTTCCCGGAACGATCAAACGGATCGATGCTTTTAAACAGGGAGCCAAAGATGGGGTGAAGATCATGATTGGTTTGTTACCGGTCTTTGCCCTTGCTGCTTTTTTTGAAGGATTCATTACCCGTTTATATAACGATATATCCATTCTCACAACGGCCATCTTTGCCTTGTCTGTATTGTTTGTCATCTGGTATTTTATTATTTATCCCATCCGCCTCAGTAAAAAATTATCCTTACAGTTAAACGAGGAGGAAGTATAAGTGCCTACGATGTGTAAAAAAAGTATTCCCCAGGCCCTGTTGGTTGTGCTGCTTCTGTTTTCTTCCCTGTTCCTGCAGGCGCAGGAAGAAGAGAAGACTGCTACGATTGTTGCGGATACAACGGAGATACAACCGCCTCCTCCCGTGGAAGAAGTAACGGAAGAAACAGCTGCTGATAAATACTTCACTAACCGGTATGATACTTTATCCGTAGAGCAACGGAATCTTCCACCCGATGTTGTCAGGAAGATGAAAGAGGAGGATGATTTCTGGTATGCCAATACGGATATCAAAAGGAAAAAATCGAAAGAGCAAATTGCCTGGGAAAGAGAACAGGGCCTCAAGAAGGAGAAAGGGGAGAAGGACCCGGCCATAACGGAGGAGGAGCAGCAGCAGAAAGATTCCTACGTGCCACTGGGTCAGCGGTCCTGGTTCCAGACTCTTTTATGGGTCGTTATTTTGGGTGTGTTTGCCGTTGGGCTCGCCATCTACCTCAGCGGCAGCAATGTGGGATTATTCCGCAAGAAGAACAAGACGATGAAGGAAGTGGAAGAAGAAGAAATAACGGAAGATATTTTTTCCATTAATTACCAGAAAGAAATTGATAAAGCAGCGGCGCAGGGTAATTACCGCCCGGCCATCCGCCTGATGTTTTTGCGGGTGCTGAAAAATATGTCGGAGAAAAATATTATCCGCTATAAACAGGATAAAACAAATTTGGATTACCTGATGGAATTGCACCCGACGAATCATTACAATGGGTTTTTCAGCATCACCCGCAGCTATGAATATAGTTGGTATGGCCAGTTCAATGTCAGCGAAGATGCCTACAAAATAATACGGAAGGATTTTGACCAGTTTGAAGCAACCCTACGATAAGAATTGAAAAAATATTTACCATATACATTAGCAGCTGTCCTCATCGGGGCATTGATCATGTTGTTTGTGACCGGTAATAATAGCAAGGAAAAACAACTCGATGAGCGGGTCACACTCCGCAGGCAGGATAAGATTCCTTATGGCACTTATGTAGCTTACCAGGGGCTGACACATATTTTTCCGCAAGCCCGGATATATACCAGCCGGCAGGAACCCGGGTATTGGGATTCGCTTTCCAGTTTTGAATCGGACCAGGCCCTGGTCATTATTGCGGGCAAATTCAATGCAGATGAAAGCGAAATAAAAAAACTGATCACTTTTATAGAACAGGGGAATGATGTGTTTGTCAGCGCCGGTACAATCTCTTATTCAGCTGCTGATATCCTTGGTTGCAGGGTGAACGACTATGATAATATATATGATACAGAAGAAAACCAGCGACTGCGTATAAAAGACAGCCTGTATGTATACCTGAATCCACCGCCCTTTGGTAAACAAACGAAATTTGTGTACCCGGGGAAAAGGCTGGATGCTTATTTTGCCCAGGTAGATGAAAAAACCACGGAGGTATTGGGCGAAGATCAGTTAGGCCGCCCGAATTTTATACGACTACAGGCGGGTAAAGGCAACTTGTATATTCACCTGGCACCGATGGCTTTTACCAACTATTTTTTATTGCACAAGGAGAATATCCGGTATTATGAGAAAGCCTTGTCCGTGATCAACCCTGCTACCCGGAAAGTAGTTTGGGACGAATATTATCTGAACAAAAAATACATGAATGACAATGAGGATAAGAAAAACTGGTTTAGTGTTTTGTCACGCTACCCGGCTTTAAAAGCGGCTTTGTTGACGGCTATTTTCTCCCTGCTGGTCTATGTACTATTGGAAATGCGGAGAAAGCAACGGTATATACCGGTTGTGAAAAAGCCCACGAATGATTCCATGGATTTTGTCAAGACCATTGGGCGTATGTATTTTGACAAAGGCGATCATAAGAACCTTTGCCGTAAAATGGGATCCTATTTTCTGGAACACGTGCGGAACCGGTATAAATTATTGACAGGTACCCTGGATGAAGAGTTCATAAAAAAATTACAGTATAAATCCGGCGCGGAAGAGCAGGAAGTGCGGGAGATCGTATCTTTTATTAAATACGTGGAAGATGGACCGGCCATCAGTCATAAACAGTTAACACAGTTTCATTCACAGTTGGAATCATTTTATAAAAAAGCATAGCCTCACTTTGTCCTCTGCGATTAGCAGAGAGCAATCAGTGAGACTACAGAAACACAACAATTATGGAAGAGCAAATTTTTAAGCAACGCACCGACCTTACGGCCCTGAACAATGCCGTATTAGCTATCCGCAATGAGATCAAGAAAATCATTGTGGGCCAGGATGAAATGGTAAAACTGATCATTGCCGCTTTACTGGCCGATGGCCATGTGCTGATCGAAGGCGTACCCGGTGTGGCCAAAACGCTGACCGCAAAACTGGTAGCAAAAAGTGTGAATGCCGGTTTTTCACGTATCCAGTTTACGCCGGACCTGATGCCTTCCGATGTTTTGGGTACTCCTGTATTCAATCCAAGAGAAGCTAGTTTTGAATTCAAAAAAGGACCGGTCTTCAGTAATATCATACTGGTAGACGAGATCAACCGGGCCCCGGCAAAAACACAATCAGCCCTGCTGGAGATCATGGAAGAGCGGCAGGCTACGGTGGATGGAAAGACTTACCCCATGGCACAACCGTTTATGGTGCTGGCTACGCAAAACCCGGTGGAGCAGGAAGGTACCTATCGCCTGCCCGAGGCGCAATTGGATCGTTTTCTTTTTAAGATCCTGGTGCCTTATCCTACCGAGACGGAAGAGTTGGGTATCCTGAATCAATTCAATGCAATGGGTAATACGAAGCCACTCGATATGATCACGCCTGCCCTGGATGCAAAGCAGGTAGCTGACCTGCGGATACAGATCAAGGCTCAACTGATCGAAGAAAAATTATTACAGTTCATTGCTAAGTTGATACACCAGACAAGAAATCATAAATCGATTTATCTCGGTGCTTCCCCCCGTGCTTCGCTCTCTATCATGAATGCTTCCAAAGCGATAGCCGCTATGCAGGGAAGAGACTTTGTCACACCTGAAGATATTTTAGCGGTGGTACCACCGGTGCTTCGTCACCGTATCATTCTTTCACCGGATAAAGAGATGGAAGGGATTACGGAAGATGATGTGATCAGGCAAATTTTGCAGGGGATGGATGTTCCGAGGTAGAAGTTCATAGTTCGTAGTTCGGAGTTCATAGTTCGTAGTTC
>JAWXCO010000033.1:0-3297 GCA_034408705.1 Bacteroidota bacterium | reverse complement strand
GATCAATACCGTGTATTTGTTTTTGGTAGCTACATCTTCTACTCCATTTATAGCCATTGAAAAATATTCTTCCCCGAGGTTGGGAAGAATCACTCCCACGATCATTGTTTTGCCCTGCTTAAACGAGATTGCTGCCTGGTTGGGCTCATAGTTGAGTTCCGCAGCTAATTTCTGTACCTGTTCTTTGGTACGGAGACCAATACTGGAATGATTATGCAGGGCCCTTGACACTGTTGACACAGAGACGTTCAGCCGGCTGGCAATCTCTTTTATCGTAGCGGGTTTTTGATCCATGCAGTGTTGGTTCTAAGAAAATCCTATACAAGGTATAAAAAGGAAATGATTATTTCCACTATGTTTTATACCTTAATTGGATGAAAGGCAATAACGATAAAAAAGGGCTGGCCATTATTATACTGGCGGCATCCCTTGTATTTTTTATTATGGGCTTTATGTTTCCCCTGCTGAAAACGGGTTTTGGGATTGGCCCTTTCACGATTAAAAGTGATTATGTCTATATCAGCACTTCTTTCAGCTTTTTTTTTGAAAAAGGTGAATTGTTTATCGGGTTATTACTTCTTTTCTTTACGATCATTTTCCCGATCCTTAAATATATTTTTCTTTTCCTGACCTTGTTCGGGCGGCAAATGCCCCGGCATGGCGCAGTGGCTACAGCCCTGGAAATCATCAATAAATGGTCGATGCTGGATGTCTTTGTAGTAGCCGTGCTGATTCTCAATATGAAATTCGACTCTGATATTATCGTATCAAAACTCGAAGCCGGTACCACTCTCTTCGCCATGTCGGTGGTATTACTGATGACCAGCTCTTTTATTACCAAAAGAATGATCGATAAAAGGCAGGAGTTAATTAAATAGTTTTTGGACAGGTTAAATATTTTCGTACATTTCATGTAGAAATCTTGCTAATGAATACAGTTTTATCAGTTATTATCAGGAAGGGTGTTGCACCGGTAACCGTATCTCCGATTACAACCGTTGTGGAAGCCCTGACCATTATGGCAGAAAAGAATATCGGTTCCGTCGTCATTATGGAAAACGACAACTACCTTGGCATTATGACGGAAAGGGATTATTCAAGGAAAGTAATTTTGAAAGGTAAAAATTCTACGTCCACGATGGTATCGGAGATCATGTCAACCGACCTGCCTTCTGTAAAACCTTCCGATAGCATTGATCATTGCATGCAACTGATGACAGATAAAAACATCCGCTATATGCCGGTGTTTGAAAATAACAAACTCACCGGCATCATATCTATGAGTGATGTGGTGAAGGAAACGATACTGGCGCAGAAGGAAACCATTAACCAGTTACAGAATTATATCAACAGCTGACTTACACACCCGTTAAATACGCAGCGAAGCCCCGTAAGGCTTCGCTTTTTTTGGAAGCTGAAATGAGGAATTGGTGCGTGAGACACGCACCTGGGCATAGAGGAACTGCTTCTTCTATTACTTCTTGGAGAGCAGTTATGATCATCTTTACTTGCCTACTTTAATCTGGAATGATCAGCTCAACTAGCTGTCCTTCTTTGAAGAATTTAGAAGAAATCCTATCCAGTGGTCGAAATACGAATACGTCTAGTCGCTGATGTTGATTATCGTCTAATATCCTAGGTATATCTAAATATTGTTGGACAGGAACTCCACCAACCTTTGAACCTTCCTTAACTTCAAAGTTGCTCCCAACATTTATCTGTCGTACAAAAATGAATTGACCACGATTGTGAAGGTCTAAGATTTTCATAATTTCAAATTCTTGAACCATAGGAAAGTTGCATAGTTTGCGGTTGACGTTAGGGCTTTGCGTTCGGTGGGGTATTTGGAAAACGTTCAGCCAGGAACTAAAGCCGATTAAAGATACAGTAGTTGAAAGCATATTCTTTCGCCTCGGTGCGTGTCTCACGCACCATTTTTTCGCCTCTTTCGCCTCGGTGCGTGAGACACGCACCATTTCTAAAACTCGTCTCTTAAATCCTTCAAAAAAGAAAAATTTTTAATACCCATTTCATAATACCTCGCCGAGGAATATTTATAATCACCGGGGTCTGTAACAAGCTGCCAATGCCCTGCTATAGGGTTGCTATATACATAATCTAGTTTTTGATAGGCCACTTTCTTTGTGTATAAAGGTATTGCTAGCGGATCCCGTTGCCAAAATTCATGCTCTTTTCTTTCCGAATCTACCTGGAAGGATATAAGTTTCTGTCTGTCTTCCCGGTACAACATTTTCCGGAATTTGTGTGCCGTATACTTTAAAAAAGAACCTTGCGGCATTTCTTTGCCGTTCAAATCCAGCATACGCCAAATCAAATGTAAATGATTGGGCATGACGACAAAAGCAAACACATCGACTTTTCGCTGATCGCTTAGATACTCAAGAGAACTGATCACAACATCTTTGTAAATATCGGACCAGAGCAATTTCTGCCAGCTATTAATAGTCGACGTCCAAAAATATATTTCACCCAATCGCATATGAGAATTTCGCTCATTGTTCCGGTTTATATCTTTCATCACTGAAAGATATAAAAGAGCACGAGTGGAAGGGAAGGGAAAAACAACGACGTCTTACGTTTTTTTCGGAATTGGTGCGTGAGACACGCACCACGGGTTCTTTATTTTATTAAAAGCGGAATCGGTGCGTGGGACAAGCTCCATGGCTTCGGAAAACACTCTATTCTTTTAATTTCATCATGAATAGATTTCCCGGGTTACTCTGGTCATTATTTTTCATACCAATCAGGTAAATATCGCGGTTAATAGTTACATAAAGAATTCGTGGCGTAACAAGGTTATAACTGTTTTGCGGTGTTATAAAATTTTCCCAGTCCTTATTACCCGAACCATTGAGCTTTACTATGTAGATGGTAGACCCTCTGGTTACGCCGGTTGCAAAATATGATCTGTTGGACTGTATTAAATCCTGGATAGAAGTAAAGGAGTTGGCACTTTCATCACCATAATATCTTTCCCAAAGCCTACCACCATTCTCACCATTGACCTTAATTATCCAGGCTTTCGCCTCGGTGCGTGTCTCACGCACCGTTTCTAAAACTCGTCTCTTAAATCCTTCAAAAAAGAAAAATTTTTAATACCCATTTCATAATACCTCGCTGAGGAATATTTATAATCACCGGGGTCTGTCTTGCTTTGGTGCGTGTCTCACGCACCATTTCCGCTATCCCTGCCCGTCCGTTTCATTTTTCTCTTCTTGCCTTGGTGCGTGTCTCACGCACCAATTCCGCTATCCCTGCCCGTCCGTTTCATTTTTC
>JAWXCO010000032.1:0-61652 GCA_034408705.1 Bacteroidota bacterium | reverse complement strand
TTATGAAAAAAATACTCCTCTGTCTGTTGGTCATTGCTCCCGCCTGTTGTTTTGGCCAGTTTAAGTTCGCCGTTAAAGCAGGGCTTAATTTTGCCAATGTTACAGACAAAGCCGGCATCAACGCCAACAGCCGAACCGGTTATATGATCGGGGGATATATTTCTTCCAAACCAAAATTCTTTGGTTTCCGCTCCGAGATCATGCTATCACGGCAGGGATACGATTATGAATCCAATACAAATACCGGGAAAGTAAACCTTGATTATCTTTTATTACCCCAGCTCATTACTCTGAATTTTACTAAAAAAGTACAACTGCATGCCGGCCTCCAGGCCGCTTTTCTCCTGAACGCAAACGTAGATAGTTCTGGCAGCAGCAGTAACGGCAGCCTGTTTGATTATTTCAACAGGTTTGATTATGGCTTTGTTGGGGGCGGTGAAATTTTCCCTATCGGCGGGTTCTTCCTTGGTGCCCGAATCAATGTGAGTTTAAATAACGCTAATAAAGAAGCGTCTGGAGGAGGTAATTGGCCTAACTTTCTTCCAAAAGTCGATATAAAGAACAACGTAGTACAGTTGTATGCCGGTTGGCGGTTCTGAAGAGCTCTTAAACTGTTGTCCTATTGTAAAGAATGGAATTTATTATTATAAGCTTAAACAAATTATAATATGAAAAAACTACTGCTTCTCTTCGCACCTGTTATGCTTTGTAATAATCTGTTGCTGGCACAAGACGATTATCCGGAGCCCGAATTCAGCAATGAAATCTGCCTGTACAGCAAAGACAGTGACAGTGCGAATAAATTCATGCGCCTGGAAAAAACGTCTTCCAAAATAAATAATAAATTAAAAACTGCCGGCTTGGGTGGTGCTGAAAGCAGCTGTACGATCGAAGGACAAACGTCACCCGTAAGGCTGAGCAGCGGAAATATTCTGTCATTTGTTTTTTCCACTGGCGGCAATATTTCTTCCGCCTATCTGGATTCACTTAAATCGAATGGGCTTAAGGCCATTGGACTGGGTGGCGGTGATCCTTCCAATTCGTTCATACTATACAAAGTATCGGTGGAAAATGGAAAGCGGAAGATTATCCTTCATAAAAACAGCGGTATTTTTGGTAGTAAGAAAAACGGTCCGAGCGAAAAACAAAGTGTTACTATAACCAAGATCAGAGAGGGGTATTGGGAATTGTTGACCGCAGAAGCTTTGTCACAGGGCGAATATGCCTTTGCCATAATGAGTACGGGATTGAGCAGTATAAGTGGGAGCGTATCGCTCTTTGCCTTTGCGGTAGACTGATATTTTAGAAACCTTTAACGACCACTCCAAAAATTAATTCTATGGATAATCGTTGAGTAGGCATCTTACCAAACTCATCAGCTGTTACATGCAATTATCCCGCCTTTTACTCCTCATCGCCCTCTCCTTTACGGGCTTGTCCTGGTTCTCGCAAAACAAAGTCTGGAAAAAGGAAAAAAAGTTACAGGGTTCTACTATAAAAACTGACAATACCCTTCCTGTTATAAGCATGAAAAAGCTTGAGCAGAAAGCATCCGCAGCAAATTTATTTGTACGGAAAAAAGGTTTTAATGATCAATTCTGCTTCCTGCTTGATATGGGTCTTCCCTCCGGGCAAAACCGCTTCTTTATATATGACTTTAAAAAGGATACACTTCAGATGGCCGGACTGGTAGCCCATGGGAACTGTTTCGAATACTGGTTGGAGGGTCGGCGATACAGTAATGTCGTAGGTAGTGGCTGCACTTCTTTAGGCAAATACAAGATCGGCAATTCCTATACCGGTAAGTTTGGGTATTCATATAAGCTGCACGGCCTCGACAGTAGCAACAGCAATGCATTTGAAAGAACCGTTGTGCTCCACTCCCACCGCTGCATTCCCGAAGCAGAAGTGACTGACGAGATTTGTCAAAGCAATGGATGCCCGACGGTTTCTCCCAACCTATTGGTGCAATTAAAAAAAATTATCGATAATTCAAAAAAGCCAGTGCTCCTCTGGGCCTATAATTGACCCCGCTCAGGTAGTGACATTCCCTTTTTTATTGTCGCCTGTTTCTTTCAGGTATTTCTTCTGCACATATTCTTTATAAGATATCCTTTGTATTTGGCTGATCAACCAGCCATGGAAATTAAAAATGTTCAGTGTTTGTTTTTGCACTTCGCTATCCCGGCTGGAGTCCAGTTCATCCACTGCCTTTTGGAATAACTTTGCCTTTTCTTTATACGAACTGAGGTAAAAAGTGTCATGAAAACAATGCATCAGTGTTTTTTCGAATGAGTACGCCTGGCCGGGTGCATACTTTTTACCCTTTTTATAGAAATAAGCGTAGGAGGATTTATACTGGGCATCAAACAATTTTGTATTGTTCATTTTATACAAAATCAGCAACAGGAAAAGATTGGCAAAAATGAATTGCTCTTCCCGAGTACCATCCTTAAAATAAGTAATGCCTCTTTTGATAAACTGGAGTGATTCGGTATAATGATCAAGTACAAAACAGGCAATACCCAGGGAAAAACATACGGTCCTGTTCAGTTCAGCGTTCAGCAAGGGCTCCCAGCGGGTGTATTTCACTTTCATATTTTCCACCAGTTTCGCCACTTCTCCATATCGGGCCGTTTTGTTATACACTTTATTTAAAGCCAGGTATTTCACGGCTTCAAAATGAGCCTGGTGTACATCATCCTTAATCAGGTCATTTATTTTATTGCTGAATACCTCCTCTACATAGCTATATGCTCCCTGTCTTACACCAGCATAGTTGGTCATGTATAAAAGCTCGATATAATGCTCTGTATCGGTATCGATGAAATGATCATGCTGCCACCAGTCAGTCACAGCATCCCGTATCAATTGAAGTGACGCATCAATTTCATTGGATAAATAATGGAGGGTGGCATGGCACATGCGGGTATAATGCCGGTACCAGAACGAACGGCTTTGTAAGCCCTGCTTTCGCTGGTTAACTTTCTGCAACAATTGCCCGATTTCATTTTTCAGCTCCTCATCAAAATCAAAATGTGCTTTCCTTTTCAGCATCAATACCCCGGTGTACAGGTCCCGCAGTGTTATCATTTCCGCATACTCGTCATAGGTCATGATATTGGACCTGAATAAAGTATGCAAATCGTCATATTTTACCTGGGCACTGCTAAAGAGTACCATTTTTTCAAATTCTTTTTTTAATAACTGGCTCATCGCAAACAATTCTACTTTCCTGGCCTTGTTCATTGTTTTTTTCCATAGCTCCAATGCTTCATTCAACAATCCTTTTTTGCGGTTAATACGAATTAACTGTATGTTTTTATAGATATCCTGTTCCACATTATCCCGGTTATTATATTCGATCAGGCATTGGTTGAGCTGGTTGTGCAGGTAATGCTTTTGAAATGCGATATTCTTTTTGGTTATAGCGGGGCTAAGTTTCTTCAGCAGCGCCTCTTCGTTATAATTCTTTTGACCCGCAATAGCATCAAACAGTTTCAGGTAAAGGGAAGTTTTCGCCCCTTCTGCTCCGCCAAACTTTTGCTTAAAAAAAAGTTTTTCGTTGCGGTTCATACGCTGGATAAGCTGCCACAGAACGGATGAGGTTGTATTCATATCGGGCTGTATTGATTGATCTAGACTGGGTTTTCTATAATGTTTTCCACATAAACATTAGTTTGGCAGCCAAATAATAGATTAAACAAAAAATTTATAACTAATTGATAATTATCATTTTAAATAATTAAATACTCTCAAAGTTCATTTTGTTTTCCAAATTTATATTGAAATTAAAAAAAAACTGTGATTTCGCACAACTTAGCTTTACTGTATCATAATAACAGGACATAGTTCTTATATTTTTTCTGATCAAAGATCATTACCATTAAACCGAAAATTCAAACAAGAAAGCAACGTTTAAACCAAACCAACTGCTTTTAAGAAAAAGTAAAAGCCATCCCGGACAACCAGGATGGCTTTTACTTTTATGGTAGTTGCATTATTTAATCTAACGATGCTTCCATCGTGATATTGGTATTCAATAATTTACTGATGGGGCAATTCTCTTTTGCTTCCGTTGCGCATTCAGCAAACTTATCTGCTTTCATTCTTGGTACTTTAGCCTTTACTACCAGGTGACTTTCAGTAATGGCTCCGTTTTCCAAAGTAATAAAGCAGGTTGTTTCAATCTTTCTTGGTGTAAAACCAGCTGCACCTAATACAAAACTCAGCTTCATCGTAAAGCAACCCGCATGAGCAGCAGCTACCAGTTCCTCGGGGTTAGTGTAAGTACCGTCATCAAAACGGCTCCTAAAGTCATATTTTTTGTTCTTGATCACCCCGGATTGAGTAGTTAGTTTACCCATTCCTTCTTTGCCGGTGCCTTTCCAGTTTGCGGTTGCTGATTTTTTCATTGCTGTTTTTTTTATTGTGGTTGATTGGTTTCTTCCAGCTCGGCAAGCCGGTTTTCGGTCTCATTGTATTCAATGATAAAATTATTCTTGCCTTCGCCGATAACAATTTTTAAAAATTTCTGCTGCACCAGTTCCAATAGCGAGAGAAACAGAAAAATAGCATGTACCCTGTTTTCACAACGGTCAAATATTTTCTCAAACGACATATTCCGTTGCTCTCTTGCCTGGCTAAGCATATGATCACGGCTCGCCTCCATCGTATACTCATTCTGGACCACGGTATGCACCGGCTTATTAAGCCGATCACTGTATTTTTGCATGGCTCTTTCAAAAGCCCGCATGAGTTTGAAGAGGGTTATATTCTGTATCTCTGTACCCTCGCTGTCTTCTTCTCCGATCTGCGATAATTCCCGCTGGATATTTCCTCTTTTTACCATCTGCATACGCAGGGCTTCCATCTCAGCCATTTCTGCCGAAGCCTCCTTGAATCGTTTATATTCCAGGATTTTATTGATGAGTTCCTGGCGGGGGTCGATCTCGTTGCCCTGGGCATCAATCTCTTTTCGGGGCAATAACATTTTTGCCTTAATCCGCATCAGCGTAGAAATAAAGAGAATAAACTCACTGCTTAATTCAATATTGAGCTCTTCACTATTATGGATATAGTCAAGAAAATCATTAATAATGCCTGTAATGGGAATATTATAAATATCCAGTTCATCTCTTTCAATAAAGAAAAGCAAGAGGTCAAACGGACCCTCAAACTGTGGCAATTTTATCTGGTACGATGTATTATTCACTTTATAGCAGGTTGATAGAGAAAAATAAAGTCCTGTTTGGATGACAGGACTTTACAAAAGTAAGGGAAACCGGCATTTAGCAAGAAAACCAGTTTTCCACGATTTATTTCTTCAGGGCATCCCGTATTTCTCTTAACAGGACAATATCTTCCGGTGTAACCGCCGGTGCTGCTTCTTCTTTCTTTTTCGCCGAATTCATGGCCTTGATAAGACAAAATAGCACCAGTGCGATCAGCATGAAATCGATAACAGCCTGCAGGAAAATGCCAATCGGGAAAGCCGTTTTTCCCACCACAAAACTGACTTCTGACATCCCTCCTTTACCCAGGACCATTGCAATGATTGGCATAATTATGCTATCCGTAAGGGCCGTTACTATTTTGCCAAAGGCCCCGCCTATAATAACGGCCACAGCCAGGTCAACGATACTGCCTTTCATGGCAAACTCTTTAAATTCTTTTAACATTCCCATATTTTTTTTATGGTTAAAAGATACCAATTGATAAGTATACCATATGGTTGTTCCTGGTTTATTTTTTTAACCCGGGGAATTGCATTTTTAAACCCTGCAACAGTTCCTGCAATTTGGTGGCTATGACATACTCTTTATACCAGTTTTGGTCCGCTGGAACGATGGTCCATTCCGGTTTGTTGCAATTATTAAAACAATCTTCATACATCTGCATATATATATCCCATAACTTGGATTCTTCAAAATCCTTTTCATTGTATTTCCACATTTTGGCCGGGTCTTTCATTCGTTCACCTAGCCGCTCCAGCTGCTCTTCGGGAGAGATATGAAGGTAGAACTTGAGGATATGTGTGTTGTTGTGCACCTCCAGTAATTGCTCAAAATCATTAATGGCATTCATTCTTTTGCGGGCTGTTTCATCATCATACCATTTATGCACTCTTGTCACCAGTATATCTTCGTAGTGCGACCGGTTAAATATTTGTATCATACCCTTGGCCGGTGCATGGCGATGGATTCGCCATAAAAAATCGTGGGACAATTCTTCTGCGGTAGGGGCTTTAAAGGACTGTACCGTTACTCCCTGGGGATTCATATTACCCAATACATTCCTGATCACACCATCCTTCCCACTTCCATCCATGCCCTGTATGATTACCAGTACCGAATGCTTTCCTTCTGCATATAACAGGTTTTGTAATTCATCCAACTCTTTGATGATGGCCACCGTTTTTATCTTAGTTTGCTCTTTATCAAAATCCTTTGGTGCCCGGTTATCAATTTCGCTTAGCTTGATAATACTCATATGATTCGATTGAAAATGATAACACAAGTTACTACTTCACACCAATCAACCGCTGACAAAAGCAAGGAATAAAAAAATGTGATTGTATGATGACCTTTTATGACCTTTGCCCCTCCTTATGAGCAATAAGTTTATCTGTTGGGCTATTTTTATTATTCTTTGTATTATCTGGGGCAGTTCTTTTAAACTCATGCATGATAGCCAACTGGGCTTATCAGCTGCCCAGATTGCAGCCCTCCGTATTTTCTCCGCTGGCCTTGTATTCGTGCCTTTTGCCTTATTTCATTTTTCAAAAATTCCGAAAAACAAATTAGGCCTGGTGATACTGAGTGCCATTTTCGGGAACCTGTTACCGGCTTTTTTATTTGCAGAAGCCATTACAAAACTTGACAGCTCACTGGCAGGTATATTAAACTCTCTCACCCCGATCTGTGTAATAGTGATCGGTACTTTCTTTTTTAAGGATAAGATCAAAAGCCAGAAGATACTCGGAGTGCTCACGGGCTTTATCGGTTTAGTGTTGCTCACGGTGCTGCCGTTGATGCTCGAAAAGAAAAGCATCGGTGCAGACAATCTTGGCTATACATTATTGATCGTACTGGCTACATTACTGTATGGCATCAATGTAAATATGGTTGGACATTACCTGAAAGGACTTAACCCTATTCATATAGCCACCGTTTCCCTTACTTTTATGGTCATACCCGCAGGAATCGTTCTCTGGCAACAGGGTTTCTTGCAAATTGATTTCAACGACCCGCACGTACAAGAGTCTGTATGGGCCTCTGCCGGCCTTGGGGTGGCAGGAAGCGCCATTGCCACTGCGTTGTTTTATATACTTGTAAAAAGAGCCGGCATTTTATTCGCCTCCCTGGTTACTTACGGCATTCCTTTTATTGCTTTACTCTGGGGCCTCTACGACGGCGAAACAATAACCTGGGTCAAACCATTCTGCCTCGGCATCATTCTCCTGGGCGTTTATCTCGCCAACCGGCCCGAAAAAAAAGCAGCAACACCTTTTGATGTTGCTGCTGAAAAATAATTTACAGATAAAATTTATACGGACATTATCTCTTTTTCTTTGGAAGCCAGGTGCTTTTCAACAGCCGCCGTATACTTGTCAGTTACCTGCTGTACCGCTGCCTCAGCATCTTTAGCAGCATCCTCGCTTAAACCGTTCTTTTGCATTTTTTTGATCTGCTCAATCGCTTCCCGGCGGATATTTCGTATCGCTACTTTGGAATGTTCCCCTTCGACCTGACATTTTTTTACCATCTCCTTCCGTCTTTCTTCTGTAAGCGGGGGCAAGAATAACCGGATAAAGCTGCCGTCATTCTGAGGGTTGATCCCCATATTAGCTGCAATGATGGCCCGTTCTATAGGCTGCAGCATGTTCTTTTCCCAGGGCTGGATACTTAGCGTACGGGCATCCATAGCACTAATATTTGCTATCTGGTTAATGGGCATCGGTGAACCGTAATAGTCCACCTGGATGCCATCCAGCATCTGCGGGTTGGCTTTGCCTGCCCTGATCTTGATCAGCTCGGCCTCAAGATGGTTAATAGCTTTGTTCATGTGGTCATCTGCCACAGCAATAATAGAGTCGATCTCTTCTGTCATACTTTTTTATTTAATCCCGGTTTACGGACTTGTCCTTTACCCGGACGGCAAATCTAATGAAACAGATGTATTCATGCACGGCATCCTGTGGAAAAAAAATGCCCGGTCTGCTTATACAGAAGACCGGGACCAATAGTTATGTATTATGGCTTAATTTTTTTCAGCTGCCTGGATTTCTTTGGTCAGCTTCACCACTTTTCTAGTGGTTTTTAGCTCCGTTTCGCCATCCTTGCTTTTGGCAATGACCATTGTACGGTGCTCCCGGCGATAATAATATAGGAATCCAAGGCCGGAGAAAGACAGTACCAGTATAATCGACAATAATAAAGTGCTGCCGAGTGATCGTCCAAACCAGGCCAGCAGTATAAAACCTATATTAATGCTGACACAGGTGAATGTAACCGCAGTGTGGCTCATTCCCCTGTCTAGCAGCAAGTGGTGCACATGGTTACGGTCGGGAGTAAACGGCGACCTGCCATTGATAATACGGATTCCAAATACCCGGAGAGTATCAAGCAAAGGCACAATCAGTATTGCAAACCCGATAGCTACTGAAGAAGAAAAGGGTATTGCCACCAGGGGGTCGTGAGCGACATTAATAAATTTGATCACGAGGATTGAATTAATCAGTCCGATCATCAGCGATCCCGAATCCCCCATAAATATTTTAGCCGGGTGGTGATTGAAAATGATAAAAGCAGCCAGGCTTCCGGCCATGGCAAACGACAGCAAGGCATAAGCTTGCATATTAACCGCAAAAAAGTAGGAACCGAAAATCAGCACGGTCAGAATTCCAAGGCTCGCTGCCAGGCCATCTACACCATCAATCAGGTTAAACGAGTTGATAATCACTATAATAGTAAGATAGGATAAGGCCAGTCCAAAACCTTCCGGAAGTTGCTCAAAACCGAAAAGTCCGAACATACTGTCCAGGCGGATACCACCTAGGTGTATAAGAATAGATGCCGCAATGATCTGGCCAATCAATTTTTTACTGGCAGATAATATCATGAGATCATCCTTAAGCCCGAGGAAAAAAATGACAATAGCAGCAGCAAAAAAATACTGGAATTCAAAATTGAACTGGCCCTGGATTGACAAAAGAGACGCCAGTATAAAGCCTGCAAAGATACCTACTCCTCCCAAAGAGGCAACGAGCTTTGTGTGGACTTTACGCTCATCAGGGATGTCGTACAGCTTTTTCTTCTCTGCCACCTGCAAAATCACCGGTATCGCCAGGAAGGTGATAATAAATGAGACCGAGGCAGTTAATAAGACATCAAGCATCTAAGCAATTTTAAATATGCTGTAAAAATAGTATTTAACATTATGGGTTCTGCTTTTGTTTACAGTATTTAATGTTTTAGACATTAAATTTGAGTAACCACAGGATGATTTGAATTTGTTGGAAAAATCGTTAATCCGGATGGATTTTGTATTCAAAAAGATTGCACTTTTGCTGCGCAATGCCGGTTTGAACCGACAAGATACGAAAAGTTTAAAAAGAACCTAGTTTTTATGGCAAAACTAACCGAGATCGCTTCGCAAATAAGAAGAGATATAGTAAGAATGGTACATGGGGCCAGCAGTGGTCACCCCGGAGGATCTTTAGGGTGTGCAGATTTTTTTACTGCCTTGTATTTCAAGGTAATGAAACATGATCCTTCGTTTAATATGAATGCCACCAATGAGGATGTTTTTTTCCTTTCTAACGGTCATATATCACCGGTATTTTATTCGGCTTTGGCCCGTTCAGGTTATTTTGATATTAAAGAATTAGCCACTTTCCGTAAGTTAAATTCAAGGCTTCAGGGCCACCCGGCCACCCACGAACACCTGCCAGGTATCCGTATTGCGTCCGGTTCCCTGGGTCAGGGAATGAGTGTAGCGATCGGCGCAGCCATTGCAAAAAAATTAAATGGTGAAAAAAATCTTGTTTTTTCCCTACATGGTGATGGAGAACTGAATGAAGGGCAGATCTGGGAATCTGTTATGTTTGCTGCCCACCATAAAACTGATAATCTCATTTCCACGATCGACTGGAATGGACAACAGATCGATGGTCCTACTGATAAAGTAATGAATCTCGGAAATATCCGCCAGAAATTTGATGTCTTCGGCTGGACAACACTGGAAATGAACGGTAATGATATGGATGATATGGTCGCAACCCTTGAAAAAGCAAAATCATTGACCTGGCAGGGTAAGCCCGTTGCAATCATGATGCATACAGCAATGGGTAAGGGGGTTGATTTTATGGAAGGCACCCATGAATGGCACGGCATAGCCCCTAATGATGAACAATTGGCGAAAGCCCTGGCACAATTACCGGAAACACTGGGAGATTATTAAGAAATAGTCCGAAAGTCGGGAGGTCCGTAAGAAGTTAACCAATGAGTAAATTTCTTCCGGACTTTATTATTTTATCTTCTTATGGCCTTCTGTTCTACGGCTTCTCAACTTCTGGTCTTATTACTCACTTCTTAAAGAGAACTCCTGCGCCGCTGCTTTCCGCGAAGGGAACCAGGAAGCAATTAATGCAATAACAAAAACGGTGGTTCCTACCAGCAGGAAATCCATTAGCCGAAGTTTGACAGGAAAATAATTGATAAGGAAAGAACCCCCGGCCAGCGGTATAAGGTGAAACTGGAGCTGCAACCAGGCAACCAGTAGCGCCACCAGCATCCCGATACCACCTCCAATTAAAGCCAGCAACATGCCCTCGCTTAAAAAAATACGCTGGATAAATTTCTTATTGCCTCCCAGCGCATGAAGAACACTAATATCTTTTTGCTTTTCCAATACCAGCATCGTCAATGCACCGATCATATTAAAGGCCGCCACCACCAGTATCAGGCACAATACACCATAGATCACCCAGCGTTCCATATTCATAACCGCATAAAGACTCCGGTTCTGTTCATACTTGTTCTGTACCTGGTAATTCTTTCCAAAAATGGGTTTCAGCTTTTTCTTGATCTCGTTGGTGGTTAAAGGGTCTTTTAGAGCTATCTCTACTGCCGTGTATTCGTTGGGGCCGATCCGGAGTGATTTTTTTACAAAATCGATATTGGTAATACCATATTTATTGTCAAAATCCTGCTGGATACGAAAAGCGGCGGAAGAACGGATCGTATCGTTACTGATACCATTGATCTCGTCAAATTGCTCGGTGTCCGTTTTACGGGGTAAGTGAATTTTCAGGGTAAAAATATTCCGGTCCGCCTGTATGCCTAATGCCCCCTCTACTCCCGCTCCTAAAATCAACTTCGGCACTTCTTCATTTCCCAGGTCATATTCTCCATTAACAAGATTATCGGCTACACCTGAAACATAGCGATAGTTTTCGTCAACTCCTTTCAGGTAAACGACGGACTGATAATCCCCGTTTTTAACCAGGGCTTTTTCTTCTACCACCAGCGAATAGTTCTTGATTCCTTCCAGGCCCTTGAGTTGTTGTAATTGCTCCGGGGTGATCGTGATCACTTTTCCAGATACGGGAGAGATTTTCAGGTCGGTATAAAAAGAAGAGTACAGGGATTTAACCAATCCTTCAAACCCGTTAAATACGCTCAACACCAGTATCAAAGCAGCCGTACCGATAATGATCGCTATAATACTGATCCAGGCAATGATATTGATTGCATTGGTGGATTTTTTTGCTTTAAAATAGCGCCAGGCGAATAAGAAATGCAAGTTTCGTGTTTGATTTTAAGGTTTGATGATTCCCTCTGGGCAGGCTTTAACTTAATCATTCATTGATGATATGGTTGGTACATCGCTGCTACTCCTCTCCTTTTGGGGAGGAAGGGTTCTCTTGCTCTATCTTTTTGAATATCTCTTCCATTTTAAACACATGATCCAGCGTGTCATCCTGGAAAAATTTCAATACCGGGATACTGCGAAGCTGGTGCCGCACTTTGGTGGCCAGCTCTTTTTTTATTTCATGATGGCGGTCTTCGATCTTTTGCAAAGCCATTTTTACATCCTTTACCTGAAAAAAACTCAGGTAAAAGCGGGCTTCCAGCAGGTCGGGTGTCACTTTTACTGATGAAATGGATACCATTCCTCCGTCAAGCATGCCTAAACCAAGCCGTAAAAAAATGATATTCATCTCCTCATTCAGCAGGCCGGCGATCTGTTTCTGTCGTTTTCCTTCTTCCATACAAATATTTAAAGTTTACAGTCCGCCATCAGTAAAGCACGGCAGACGGTGTAAAATTAGTTACTTTGCCCCGTTTAAGCGATTTACAATACAATGAAGCAGTACGCAAGGATTTTTCAGTACCTCGGTGCCTATAAAGGGAAAATTATTCTTTATTTCCTGTTCACCCTGTTTAGCATCATTTTTTCCATTGTATCCATTGGTATGCTGATGCCTTTCCTGCAACTTATTTTCCTGGAAGGTAAGACAGGGGTTACCAGTTCCAGCAACAACGCCGTCATTCAATCTATCAACGATTTTCTCAACAACGCAGTGGAAACAAGAGGGAAGATAGCTACTCTTGGCATTATCTGCCTGTTGATGGTAAGCTTCATCATTTTTAAAAACCTCTTCCTCTATCTATCCTATTATATACTGAATCCACTTAAAAACAGGATAGTGAACCAGCTTCGGGAAGACCTGTATGATAAAGTACTCCGGCTTCCGATCGGTTTTTTTAACGAGAAAAGAAAAGGCGACCTGATGAGCAGGATGACCAATGATGTAGGAGAAGTAGAGGGTTCCGTAGTAGGTACCCTGGAAGGCTGGATACGGGACCCACTGACCATCATTGTGACACTGACCGTACTTTTTTTCATCAGTGCACAACTCACTTTATTTATACTGATACTGATACCGGTGCTGGGTTTGGTGATTGGCCGTATCACCCGCTCCTTAAAAAAGCATTCCCAGGAAGTGGCCAATAAATATGGTGAAACGCTTTCTACACTCGACGAAACCCTGGGTGGTCTGCGGGTGATCAAAGCTTTCAATATTGAGAAATTACTTCGGAGCAGATTTTTTAAAACCAATGAAGAGCTGTTAACAGCCAAAAATAATATTTCCTACCGCAGAGATCTGGCTTCTCCGCTTTCTGAGGTGCTGGGCGTACTACTTTTTACAGCTGTTTTGTACTACGGTGGAAGACTGGTATTACAGAATAATTTTATTGAAGCATCCGCTTTCCTGGGCTTTCTCGGGATATTTTATAATATCATCAACCCGGCAAAATCCCTGTCTACTTCTTTCAGTAATATGCGGAAAGGTGCGGCCGCCATCAACCGGATCGAAGAAATATTAAAAACACCTATTACGGTAGATGACAATCCTACTGGCAAACAATTACAGGCTTTTACCTCAGCGATAGAATTCAGGAATGTAAGCTTTGCTTACGAAGATGCAGTGATCCTGGATAATATCAATTTTACTGTAGCCAAAGGAAAAACCGTAGCATTGGTTGGTTCTTCCGGCGCCGGCAAATCGACCCTGGCCGACCTCATTCCCCGTTTTCATGACGTAACGGGTGGAGAAGTACTGATCGATGGAATTAATATTAAGGATTATTCGTTACACTCTGTCCGCAGCCTGATGAGTATCGTAACACAGGAGCCGATATTGTTCAATGATACTATCGGCAACAATATAGCACTGGGCTTCCAGGATGCTTCGGAAGAACAGATCATTGAAGCGGCCAGGATCGCCAATGCCCATGATTTTATCATAAAAAAGGATGATGGCTATAAAAGTAATATTGGTGACAGGGGCAGCAAGATCAGCGGTGGCGAAAGGCAACGACTGACCATTGCAAGAGCCGTTTTAAAAAACCCACCTATACTGATCCTGGATGAAGCGACTTCTTCGTTGGATACAGAAAGCGAACGACTGGTACAGGATGCTATCAACAATATGATGCAAAACAGGACCAGCATCGTGATCGCCCACCGGCTCTCAACGATTCGCCATGCCGATGAAATAATCGTATTGCAAAAAGGAAAAATTGTTGAAAGAGGTAATCATGAAGAGCTGCTGGCGCAAAATGGTTTTTACAGGAAGTTGGTAGAGATGCAGGAAGTGAGATAAAAGATGAGAACTAACAGATAAAAGATAATAGTGCTGTAGCCGGTTCGGACTCTCCGCTATTTTGAAACAACTGATTTATCATACCTGGCTTTACCTGATTGTTCAATATAATCGCAAATAGCATCTATTTCGTCGTTGGTAAATCTGGAAAAGCGGTCATTAAAGAACCATACTTTGTTTTAGGGGATTGGGTATACATATCCTCCTTCATAAATGCAGATGGATTTCTAATCCATGCGTACAATTTAGCCCTGTTCGACCAAAAGCCTCTTTGTTCAAACCCGAATAAAGCCGGACCGGTTCCCTCTTTGAGAAGATTATGACAGGAGGCACATTTACTCAGAAACAAACTCTTGCCTTTTGATAACGAAACATTATTCAATACTGCAGACTTATCGGGATTGTTATCATTTGCTAATGCTGGTTGTTTTTTTTCCGATAATTTTTTTGACCCTGCCTTGTTAATGAAATATATTCCAATGAATAATAATAGCCCGAATAAGAAAGCATTTACGATATAATGAACCTGCCTGTTCATAGCAACAAGTTACGACAGAAAAAATCCTGCTCAAAACAGGATTAAATTATGATTTGCGTCTTGTATACTTAATTCTTCAACACCTCCCTGCTAATCACCAGTTTCTGTATTTCACTCGTTCCCTCTCCAATCGTACACAACTTAGCATCACGATAAAATTTCTCTACTGGAAAATCTTTGGTGTAACCGTAGCCGCCAAAAACCTGTACGGCATCATTGGCCACCCGCACAGCTACTTCACTGGCATAGTATTTTGCCATGGCTGCTTCCTTCGTCATGGGCAAGTGACGGTTCTTCAGATCACAGGCCTGCAGGGTGAGCAATTCAGCTGCAGCGATCTCGGTGGCCATATCAGCCAGCTTAAAAGAGATGCCCTGGAAACTTGAAATTGGTTTATCAAACTGGTGTCTTTCCTGGGAATACTGTAAGGCGGCTTCATAAGCCCCTTTGGCAATACCCAAAGAAAGAGAAGCGATAGATATTCTTCCACCATCTAATATTTTCATTGCCTGTTTGAACCCATCTCCCACTTCCCCCAACCGGTTCTCATCGGGTATCCTGCAATTATCAAAAACCATTTCAGCCGTTTCACTGGCACGCATGCCCAGTTTGTTTTCTTTTTTACCGGCACTAAAACCGGGTGCTCCTCTTTCCACTACAAATGTGGTCGAATTATTTTTTGTTCTTGGTTCACCTGTTCGGCAAACTACGACCGCCACATCACCGCTTTTTCCATGCGTGATCCAGTTCTTGGTCCCGTTAATGACCCATTCATTTCCTTCCTTCACCGCCGTACATTTCATATTACCCGCATCACTGCCGGTATTGGCTTCTGTTAATCCCCAGGCACCGATCCATTCAGCAGTGGCCAGTTTGGGCAGCCATCTTTTTCGCTGATCAAGACTCCCAAATGTCATGATATGACCGGTACATAAGGAATTGTGAGCAGCCAGGCTCAGGCCGATTGATCCGCACACTTTCGCCACTTCTTCGATAACCGCTTTGTATTCAAAGTAAGAAAGTCCGGCACCGCCATATTCTTCAGGAACCAGTACGCCCATCAAACCAAGCTTTCCCATTTCTTTAAAAATGTGAAGGGGAAATTCCTGCGTCTCGTCCCACTCCATTACGTACGGTTTGATATGTTGCTGTGCAAAATCCCTTGCCGTTTGAGCTACCTGTTGCGTATGCTCAGCCAATTGAAAATTCATAAAAGTAATTCGTTGGTTGTTTCAGTAATAAACTGTGCCACTCCAAATAAAGGGGTGGCACAGCCTTGAGCCTTCAAAAAGCAAGCAAGCAATCATTAAAGGCAGATGCAAGATAAGGGAAATTTATTTAAAACTAACGGGTGTTAGCCTTGTAAAAAAAATTTGTACTTATTAGTTGAATTGAAGTTCGAGACCGTCAAACGCCAGGTGAATTCCACCAGGCAATTCAGTCGTGATAGCCTCATGGCGGCCTAATTGGTGGGAAATATGGGTAAAATAAGCAGCGGGTATTTTTAACTCATTGACCATCCCGATTGCTTCATCCAATGTAAAATGAGAAATATGTTTGCTTTTACGCAGGGCATTCAGCACCAGTACAGCTGATCCCCTGATCTTATCCTTCTCCGGCTCATCGATCTTATTGGCATCAGTGATATAGGTAAATTTTCCAAACCGGAAACCCAATACGGGCATTTTTAAATGCCAGACCAGGATCGGAGTTACCGGAATGTCACCCACCATAAAAGGATCAAGCGTAATGGTGTTCAGGTTCAGTTCCGGTATACCGGGGTAGTGGGTATCTGTAAATGCATAATAAAAGTCCCGTCGTAATGCTTCTTCGGTTAATGAATCTGCATAGATCTCCATTGGCTTATGTTGCAAAAAATTAAAAGCTTTCACATCGTCGAGCCCTGCCAGGTGATCCTTATGCGGATGGGTGAAAATCACTGCATCGAGATGTTTTACTTTTTGGCGCAGCATCTGATACCGAAAATCGGGGCCGGTGTCTACCACTAAGGTTGTTGTTGGTGACTGTACAAGAATACTCGAACGTAGTCGGTTGTCTTTTATATCTGTGGATGTACAGACCTCGCAGTCGCAACCAATCATAGGCACACCACTACTGGTACCCGTGCCGAGAAAGGTTATAGTAAGAGGAGGATAACTCACGCGATAAAAGTACGAAGGAAGAATTGCTAAGCAGCAGTCAGGATCATTTTTCTTCTATCTCCAGTTTTGCGAGGATATCTGCATGTAATTTCCGGGAGCCGTCCGTTAATATCTCCGGGTTAATATCCAACTGCGGGATCAGGTCGATCAATGTGTTGATGCGACCTTCTGTCTGTAAGAATTTATTCAGCACCACTACTTTTCTATCTTCCAGTATGCAATAGCCGCTTTGAAATGTACCCCGTTCATACCGCAGCACATAACCGGCTTCTTCTGGTATCGCTTCTAATTTATCGAGAGTATGTTGTGTGTATTTCATAGTGAATGCTGAATAGTCCGTGGTCAATAATTTACACAAATGTAAAATTTCTAACTGGCTTAATCAGTTAAAACAAAACGTTGTTTTCCACAGCTCACTCACTATTCACGATTTACTATTGCCCTTTCTGCTATTTGCTCTGCATTTTTATTACCGGGATAACCATTTCTTCCAGGCTAACACCCCCATGCTGAAAAGTGTTGCGGTAATAGTTCACATAATAATTGTAGTTATTGGGATAGCATAAGAAACTATCTTCCTTTGCAAAGATGAAGGATGAATTTATGCTTGGTACCGGTAATCCAGCTTCCCTTGGGTCCCGGAACGCCAGCACTTCCTTAGGCTCATAATTCAGGTTACGGCCATGCTTATACCGGAGATTGGTCGTGGTCTGCTTATCACCAACCACTTTGTAAGGTGTTTTTACCCTTACACTGCCATGATCTGTAGCGAGTACGATCTTTATATTTTTATCTGCAATTTTCTTTAAAGCCTGGTGGAGCGGGGAATGCTCAAACCAGGATGTTGTGATACTACGGTAACTCATTTCATCGCCCGCCAGTTCTTTCAACACTTCCATTTCTGTTCTGGCATGGCTTAGCATATCCACAAAATTGTACACAATAACATTCAAGTCGTTATTCAACAGATTATGAACATTATTCATCAGGTCCAAACCTGCCTGGTTGTTCACCACTTTGGTATACGATATTTTCAAATCGCTTTTACCAAGTCGTTTCAGTTGTGCCCGGAATAGTTCTTCTTCATGCAGGTTTTTCCCGCCTTCTTCTTCGTCGTTCTTCCATAATACCGGGAATTGCTTTTCAATATCTATTGGCATTAGCCCTGCAAAAATAGCATTGCGGCAATACTGGGTAGCCGTAGGGAGAATACTGTAAAAACTATCCTCCTCCAGTATCCGGAAGCTTTCAGAGAAGATGGGTTGAATCGCTTTCCATTGATCAAAACGGAGGTTATCAATTAAGATAAAAAATAAAGGAGTGCCTTTTTCCAAATGCGGTAATACTTTAAATTTCATCAGCGAATGGCTCATGACAGGGCCATCAGTACTTTTAGGGTTGACCCAACCGGCATAGTTCCGGGAAATGAATTTGAAAAATTCAGTGTTGGCTTCGCTTTTTTGGTTTTGGAGGATCTCTTGCATTTCCGGGCTATCACTCTTTTCCATTTCCAGCTCCCAATACACCAGTTTTTTATAAATATCCATCCATTCATTGTAATCGGGATTGCTATTAAGCGCTGTAAATAAATGGCGGAATTGTTGCTGGTAAGCGGTTGTTGTCTTTTCAGCGACCAATCGCCGATTATCAATTATTTTTTTTAGGCTAAGCCATACCTGGTTGGGGTTAACAGGCTTAATAAGGTAGTCGCTTATTTGCGAACCAATGGCATCATCCATCAGGTTCTCCGTTTCATTTTTTGTAATAAGTACCACGGGTAATGATTGGTTGATCTCTTTGATCTTGGCCAGCGTTTCCAGGCCGGTGATACCGGGCATGCTTTCATCGATCAGCACCACATCCACAGGATTTTCCTTCACATAATCAATAGCATCAAACCCATTAGTAAATGTTTGTACTTCGTAGCCCTTGTTCTCCAAAAACATTTTTTGAGATTGAAGACTTTCTATTTCATCGTCGACCCAGATAATTTTTGCTACTGCCATTCTGATAATTTAAACTGCTTGATCCGTGAAGATACGGGGATAGTAAAAATAGCTTATTAAACTCTCCCTTTGTACTTTTACCATCTCCAAGGGAGTCCTGTGGACTTTCCTTTAACAAAACAGCAACAATGCCCACTGTCCGCAAAATCATCAACGACCCTGTCTATGGTTTTATTACGATTGACCACCCGTTGATCCTTCAAATCATCTCACATCCGGTGTACCAGCGGTTGCGCAATATCCACCAGATGGCTTTTGCGCATTTGGTCTATCCCGGGGCTGTCCATTCAAGGTTACATCATTCCCTGGGTGCCTACCATTTAATGTGTACCGCCCTGGCTGAATTGAAAAGCAAGGGTATTGAGATAACGGCGGAAGAAGAACTGGGTGCAAAAGTGGCGATCCTGCTACATGATGTTGGTCATGGCCCCTTTTCCCATGCTTTGGAGAATGAACTGGTGAACGGGGTAAGTCATGAAGCCATTTCTATTTTACTGATGCGAAAACTGGATCAGGAAATGGGCGGACAACTGCAAACTGCCATCGCCATTTTCACCAATCAGCATCCAAAAAAATTCTTGCACCAATTGGTATCCGGCCAGCTGGATGTGGACCGGATGGATTATCTTAACCGGGATAGTTTTTTTACCGGGGTAGCTGAAGGAGTGATCGGTTACGACCGTATCCTGAAAATGCTGGCGGTAAAAGATGGTAAATTATTGGTGGAAGAAAAAGCCATTTATTCAATTGAAAAATTCCTTGTATCCCGCCGGCTGATGTACTGGCAGGTGTACCTGCACAAAACAGTGTTGAGTGCGGAAATGATGCTGGTAAAAATAATCCGCCGGGCAAAGGAGCTGATTGCTTCCGGGCAAAGCGTAATAGCTGCTTCAGATGAATTGAATTTCTTTTTGTCCTCAGGAGGCAGTGCCCAAAACTTCAACATACATAATCCAATTGAGCAGCACCTGGAAACGTTTTGCCGTCTTGATGACCATGATGTGATGGCGACCATTAAGAACTGGAATCGTTATCCGGATAAAATATTAGCAACTCTTTCCCGTTCATTAGTGGAACGAAACTTGCTGAAAGTAAAATTGCAGGCCGAGCCTTTTGATGAAAGTTTTTTAAAAGCAAAAACCAAAGAAGCCTGCGAAAAGCTTGGCATCACTGAAAAAGAATCGGCATACTTTGTATTTACCGGCGAGGCCAGCAATACAACGTACAACCCGGGAGACGAACGAATAAATATTTTATTCAAAGACGGAACCATAAAAGATATTTCAAAAGTGGACAATGCGCTAATTCAGCATAACCTGAGCGGCACTGTTAAAAAGTATTACATTTGTTACCTAAGAAGTTCATAGTTCATAGTGTATGGTTCATTGCCTCCCACTATACCATAAACTATCAGCCTTGAACTATGAACTAAAAATATGCAATTCCCTGCTGGACAAATAGCACTAATCGTCAACGGAAAGGTGGAAGGCGACCCGGCTGTCTCCGTCGGCTCGTTTGGAAAAATTGAAGAGGCCAGGGAAGGGCAGCTGACTTTTTTTGCCAATCCCAAGTATGAAGATTTTTTATACACGACCCGGGCTTCCGTTATTATTATTAATGCTGACTATGCTCTAAGGGAAAAAATAAATGCCACATTGATCCGTGTGCCGGACGCCTATTCCGCTTTTGCCACCTTACTAAGCAAATACCAGGAAATAGTACAGCAACAGCTTACGGGTGTTCAAGAGCCTAGCTATATTGCTAAAACAGCCCATTATGGTGACCAGGTTTTCATCGGTGCTTTTGCTTACCTCGGGGAAAACGTAAGCCTTGGTAACAATACAAAAATATTTCCCCATGTCTTTATAGGCAACAATACGAGTATTGGTGATAATTGTATTATCCACCCAGGTGTTAAAATTTATCACGATTGTAAAATAGGTAGTAACGTTACCATTCATGCCGGAACCGTGATTGGAAGTGATGGTTTTGGCTTTGCTCCGCAGGCTGATGGAACCCTAAAAAAGGTTCCGCAAATCGGGAACGTTGTTATTGAAGACCAGGTAGAAATCGGCGCCAATGCTACTATTGACAGAGCCACAATTGGGTCCACCCTTATAAAATCGGGCGCTAAACTTGACAACCTTATACAGATCGCACATAATGTGGAGGTCGGGAATTATTCCGTTATTGCGGCACAGGCAGGAATCAGCGGCAGTACGAAACTGGGCAAAGGTGTTATGATCGGCGGCCAGGCGGGCCTTGTCGGACATATACAATTGGGAGATGGCGCCAAAGTAAATGCGCAGAGTGGTGTCAGCAAATCAATTGAAGCAGGTAAAGCGGTAACAGGATCTCCTGCCTATGATTATACTTCCGCCCTGCGAAGCCAGGCCATTGCTCGCAAACTACCTGACCTGGAAAAAAGAATAAAAGAACTGGAAGCATTGATCAAACAGCTGCTGGAAGAAAAAATTTCTTAACAGATTATATAAAGTCTTCATGAAAATCTGTGGTTTCACTTTTGTGCGTAATGCTGTTAAGTATGACTACCCGGTTGTAGCATCGATCCTTTCCATTTTACCTATTGTTGACGAGTTTATCGTAAGTGTAGGCAATTGCGGGGACGGTACATTGGAGTTGATTGAATCAATCAATTCCCCAAAAATAAAAATTGTTCATTCCATTTGGGATGATTCGTTAAAAGAAGGCGGCCGGGTACTGGCCATTGAAACAGATAAAGCACTGGCACAGGTTTCGCGGGATTATGAATGGGCTTTTTATTTACAAGCTGATGAAGTAGTGCATGAGCAATATTTTGAGGCCATTTTGGCGGCGGCAAAAAAGTATGCCACTGACGAACGGGTAGAAGGCCTGCTATTTAATTATGTTCATTTTTATGGCAGCTATGATTATTACGGCGATTCCAGGCGTTGGTACGATCATGAGATAAGGCTTATCAAAAACAAAGGCAATATTGTTTCCTATAAAGATGCCCAGGGTTTTAGAAGCCGGGTAAACAAAAAATTAAGGGTTAAAAAAATTAATGCCGCCATCTACCATTACGGCTGGGTTCGTCACCCGAATAAACAGTTTGAAAAAATCGTGGCCTTCTCCGGTTTTTGGAATGGTGAAGGCTACGCACCCGCACCACATAAAGAAGAGAACCAGTTTGATTTTTTAAAAGATGCCGACTCCCTGGCCCTGTTTAAAGGCACCCATCCGGCAGTCATGCAAAAAAGGATCGCTGAAAAAAACTGGACAGCTGATTTTGATACGACAAAAAAAAGGTTTTCGATTAAGGATGTCCTTTTATACCGGATTGAAAAATTGACCGGCAAACGACTGTTTGCGTATAAAAATTATACCATTATTTGATACCCCAAAGCCTTCTTGAGCCAATTTAAAATGAATAATTATCTTTGGCACCTATGATTTCCTCCACAGAAAATAAGGTTAATATTGCCGGCATTATGTCCCCCAATTTTAACCCCGATAAACAACATACGCTCAAGTCAGCGGTAACTATTTCGGGTACCGGTCTGCATACAGGTGTAATGGCCGATCTGACCCTGAAACCCGCCAATCCCGGCTTTGGGTACCAATTTCAGCGGGTGGATCTGCCTGGACAACCGATCATTAAAGCCGACTGTGATCTTGTTACAGATGTGAGCCGCGGTACTACCCTGGAAGTCAATGGAGCGAAAGTAAGTACGGTAGAGCATGTGCTCGCAGCATTGGTGGGTATGGGAGTCGACAATTGCCTGCTGGAGATTAATGGACCTGAGATGCCAATCATGGATGGAAGCTCCGAGCCTTTTGTCGAACTGATAGAAGAAGCCGGGATAATAGAACAGGATGCTGCCAAAGTTTGGTATAGCATTGATGAGAATATTTACCATTATGATGAAGTAAAAAGAGTGGAGTTGGTGGCCATGCCAGCCATGGATTACCAGGTCACTACCCTGATCGATTTTAATTCGCCGGTACTGGGGACCCAGCATGCCGGTTTAAAATCGATGAAGGATTTTAAAGAAGAGATAGCGCCTTGCCGTACTTTTTGTTTTTTACATGAACTCGAAATGCTGCTTGATAATAACCTCATTAAAGGTGGTGATATCAATAACGCCATTGTGATCGTCGACAAGCCGGTTGATAAAAAAGAAATGGACCGACTGAAGAAAATATTCAATAAAGAAAATATTGAAGTAAAAAGTGAGGGCTACCTGAATAATCTCGAGCTGCGTTTTCCCAATGAACCAGCAAGACATAAACTCCTCGATGTAATCGGCGATCTTGCCTTGATCGGTTATCCTATTAAAGGACGGATCATTGCCAATCGTCCCGGGCACAGTACGAATGTAGAATTTGCCAAAAAGATAAAACAGTACATCAAGAAGAATAAACATACAAAGGGTATTCCGGTATATGACCCAAATCAGTCACCGGTATATGACCATCAATTCATCGAAAAAAGATTACCGCACCGTTTTCCTTTTGCCCTGGTTGATAAGATCATTGAACTAAGCGATACACATATTGTGGGCATTAAAAATGTTACGTTCAATGAATGGTTTTTCCAGGGACATTTTCCCGGAAACCCGGTGATGCCCGGAGTGCTGCAGATTGAAGCACTCGCCCAATGCGGTGGAATTCTAGCCATCAACCTAAGCGGGGAAGGCCAATACGATACCTATTTCCTCAAGATCGATAATTGCAAATTCAAACATATGGTCAGGCCGGGTGATACCCTGATCCTGAAAATGGAGCTTTCTTCGCCTATTCGTCGGGGTATTTGCGAAATGAAAGGAACTACCTATGTAGGTAATAAAGTCTGTTCCGAAGCCGACCTTGTAGCACAGATCGTGAAGCGATAAAACTGTACCGGAAATCACTTCTTTTCACTACCTTATATTTCGCTGAAATGCCCGTTTTGCGGGCATTTTCATTTATCCACAAGCCATTTAAATTGGGATAAAAAACGGCTCGGAAATTCGGGTTAAGAGGCCTTATTTCTGTACATTTGTCAGTATTCATTTTTTTACCGAAGGCATGCCTTTGGCACATTTCTCACAACAGTTTTTTACCATTTTTATGACCACAGAAGCTAAAGAAAAAGCAGCCGCAATATCGGCCGGTTACAGTGCCGATAGTATCCAGGTTTTGGAAGGTTTGGAGGCCGTTCGTAAACGTCCGGCGATGTATATCGGGGATATAGGTGTGAAAGGATTACATCACCTGGTATATGAAGTGGTGGATAATTCCATTGACGAAGCCCTGGCCGGTTATTGTAAAAATATTTTCGTTACAATTCATGAGGATAATTCTATTTCAGTAGAAGACGATGGCCGTGGTATCCCAACGGCTATGCACACCAAAGAAAAACGTTCAGCCCTTGAAGTTGTAATGACCGTACTTCATGCAGGAGGTAAGTTCGATAAAGGTTCTTATAAAGTATCAGGTGGTTTGCATGGTGTAGGTGTTAGTTGTGTGAACGCATTGAGCAAATTGCTGCTGGTAACGGTGAACCGGGATGGAAAAATATTTGAACAGGAATATAAGATCGGCGTGCCGCAATATACTGTACGGGAAACAGGCACCAGTGATAAAACAGGGACCAAAGTTCATTTCTGGCCTGATGATTCCATCTTCATTACATTAGTTTATAATAAGGATATCCTGGAAGGCCGTCTGCGTGAATTGTCTTACCTCAACAGGGGCGTTCGTATTGTATTAACCGATCTGAGAGAAAAGGAAGAGAATGGCGAAAACTATACGAATGTTTTTTATAGCGAAGGTGGTATCGTTGAGTTTGTAGAAATGCTGGATGCCAGCGCCGGCCGTAATCCCCTTATACCGAAAGTGATTTATGTAGAAGGTAAAGATGACAACAGCAACGTGGTGGTGGAAGTGGCGTTAAGCTATAATGATAGCTACAATGAACATATTTATTCTTACGTCAATAATATCAATACCATTGAAGGGGGTACCCATGTATCCGGTTTCCGTCGGGCATTGACCAGAGTGTTCAAAAGCTATGGTGATAAAAATGGTTTGTTTGAAAAAGCGAAAGTAGAAATTGAAGGAGATGACTTTCGGGAAGGATTAAGTTCTATTATTTCTGTAAAAGTTCCGGAACCACAATTTGAAGGGCAAACCAAAACAAAATTGGGTAATAACGAGGTAATGGGAGTGGTGGACTCTACCGTTTCTAAAGTCTTAGAAGCTTATTTGGAAGAAAATCCAAAAGAAGCCAAGAATATAGTAGCGAAAGTGATCCTTGCAGCACAGGCCAGGGCGGCAGCCAGGAAAGCGAGAGAATTGGTGCAACGTAAATCGGTTTTAAGCGGAGGCGGCTTACCCGGCAAGCTGGCCGATTGTTCTGACAGGGATCCTAAACGTTGTGAGCTCTACCTGGTGGAAGGTGATTCTGCTGGTGGTACTGCCAAACAGGGAAGAGACAGAAGCTTCCAGGCCATACTTCCGCTCAGGGGTAAGATCCTGAATGTAGAAAAAGCCATGGAACACAAAATTTATGACAACGAAGAGATCAGGAACATGTTTACCGCTCTTGGCGTAAAAATGGGGACTCCTGAAGACCCGAAAGCACTTAACCTTAGTAAGCTCCGTTACCACAAGCTCATCATTATGACGGATGCCGACGTGGACGGTTCGCATATCGCTACCCTGATCCTTACGTTTATTTTCCGTTATATGACAGAAATGGTGGAGCAGGGCTATGTTTATATTGCACAACCGCCCTTATACCTGATCAAAAAAGGAAAGGAACAGGCCTACGCTTACAACGAGAATCAACGCAAAGCTTTAATAGAAAGACTGGGCGGCGGCAAAGACGACTCTGTAAATATTCAGCGTTACAAAGGCTTGGGAGAAATGAATGCCGACCAGCTCTGGGATACTACCATGAACCCCGAGACCCGTACACTAAAGCAGGTAACCATTGAAAGTGCCGCCGAAGCAGACCGTATCTTCAGCATGCTGATGGGTGATGAAGTAGCTCCCCGGAGAGCCTTTATTGAAAGCCATGCGAAGTATGCAAAACTTGATATCTAAGCTTCCATAACGCTATAGATAAGCCTTCTTGACAATTGACGAGATGATTGCATAATCAATTAAAAATAAACTACTTAGCTCCGAATTTTTGGAGCTTTTTTATACCTGTCCGCAAATTTTCCCGTTTAGAACCCCCCGGATTGCTTAATTTCAAGGATTACTAAATCAAAAACTAGACCTATGTCAGATGTAAAAATTACAGCGTATAACGTAAAAACAAAAGAAAAAGGTGTTGAGATGCTTGATGCTGTTATCACAAAGACAGCTAAAGGTGCCTATATGGCGCAGGGAAATGATGGAAAAGGAAACAAGCTTACTACCCTGATGAATTCAGAAAAAGCCCTGGCAGCTATTGCAGCCGGCGTGGCTAAGAAAGGTTGGGAAGATTAAGTGTAAAACTGGCTTTTGTTCCAAGCTTTGCCAGGAATAACCGCAGGGTTTAAATAGTTAATTTATTAATTCCGTTCCGCCGAAGGGCAGATCGGAATTAATATTTATTGCTTGATAAGGCGGAAGCTTTGCTTCTTCTCTCCTACTATTGCCTCTAATAAATACAGGCCGGCAGCAAACTGGCCTTCCCGCAGATCGATAGTGATCTTTTGAACAAACCCATTTGCCTGCAGCTGTTGTTGCTGAACAGTCCTGCCGCTAAGGTCATATACTTTTAGAGACATCATTTCACCTCCGTTGGCCTGGAAACTCAGATTAAAAATGCCCGCAGAAGGGTTCGGGTAAACCTGCCATGTTATTTCCTCATCAAAAACAACCGGTCTTATTGGAGAATAAGTAAAGCTGCCATCGTTATCGATCATCTTCAGGCGATAATAACGGACACCTCTTTTACCAAACTCAATATCCATGAAACTGTACCGTTGTTCCTGCACCGAATTACCCTGGCTGGTTACTGTACCAATCTTAGTAAACCGGCTTTGCTGATAATCTATATTGCCTTTTGCAACTTCAATTTCAAACCTGTTTACATTGCTCTCAGAAGCGGTGGCCCACTCTGCCAGCACATCCTTACCATTCTTTTTCCTTGCTGTAAAATCGAGAAGCTGTACCGGCAAAGGGTTGTTATTTCCAAGCCCTCCGTTGTTCAGCCAGAATTCGGAAAAATCTATGACTTTAAATTCTGCGTAATAGCCTTTATCAAACGGAACTATTTTAGTCTTCGAAGAATTCATAAACAAATAACTTCCTCCAGCCCCGGTATTATCTGCCAGGGTGCCGTTTTCCTTACTGTCATCGGTATTGCTGTATTTCGTTATGCCCAATTGATACGCCATCGAAGGTTTATAACAGTAACCACAACCTGTAGCATTGATCAATGCTTCCGTTTCAGTATCCAGAAAATAAAACCGCACAGTAGCTGAATCCCCAAGACCAACTGTTGTGGGTTTCACAGTAATATTCCGGTTATGATAAAACTGTTGCCCGTCAATACGTACAGCACCGCTATGCACAAAAGATTGAACATCCGTACTTCCCAGGTCCTGCCCGTTTGGATTAACCGAAGCGATCAGCTGGCCAGTAATTGCCGGCGACAGGAAATTAATCCAGGCTGAATTATTCACGACCGGTTGATTGACAACAGGACTTGGGTTAGTACCGGTATAAATACCATAGAGGTTATCGTAAACATGTATGTCGTCAATTGCTATTCCATCCCGGTTGACCGATTGGTCGGATGCAACTACAAAACGAAGCCGCAACTGGCTTAGCCCGGTTGGTAAAGGAATAGTGGCCACATGCCAACGATGATAATTCTCCACGCTCCACATATTATTGCCGGTATAGCTTCGATTGTACCAGTTGGTTCCCTGACCGGAAGCACCAAGACGTGTCCAGGTAGTACCATCTGATGAGTATTCAACATAAGCTCCATCACATATATTACTTCCACCGCAATCTTCCAGGTCTAATGCAACGCTGAAACTTAAGGTAGGCACGGTCAGTGTTGAAATATTATAGCAGGGAGAATAGAGATATGATTTTTCCTGGTCATTATAACTTCCGGTGACTCTTGTCTTCCAGGCTTTACTGCCACTGGCAGCCCGGTTTATTTTGGAGGATGCTGGTGTGCCGTATTCCCAGGAACTGTTCTTACCCCCCGTGTACCAATATCCGTTATTCGTTTCAAAATCCTGCAGGTGTGCCGATGAATTGGTTACAGTAACGATGGGAGAATTTACAAGTCGTAAACTTAATGTATCGTTATCGGGGTAAGTATCGGTGCCATACCCTACTCTTACTTCAATAAGATGAGGACCAAAAGCTGAAAGATTCGCTGTGGAGTTGACAAAAGTAAATTGTGTGGTGGAGTTAGCTGCAATTGAAAGAATAAACTCATCGGAAAAATACAAGGCAGGAACTCCGTTCACCCGGAAACCAACCGGCACATTGGTCACAGCTGTATTACTGCTATTACGAACCGTAATTGTTACTGGTGTTGTAGTCGTCAGTGCACAGCTGGCTGTAGCCGGGGCGTCTATACTGAGCAACTGTATATCATCAGTTACTTTGTAAATGCGGACGTCATCGAATGTATAACCGGCTGCACCATCATTGTCGGTCGCCTGTTGCTGTCCATACTGACCCCATCGAACCTGGAAGCTTGATGTAAAAGTTTGGACAGGAGCGGCAGATAGTATATCTGACAATTCAATACTGGAAGAAAGTTTAAAAGAACCATCAGCAGGGTTCTGGCTAGCCACCAGATCATAAGCTTCTTTCCAGCTACCTGCATCACTTCCCCGGACCCAAACTTTATTAGCTCCATTATTCCCTTGCCCGTGATTTTTATACCGGAAGTCCAGACGTATATCATCCGTACTGGCATTAAAAGTTGCGAGGTTAAAAGTTCCGGTCAACGAATCCGTAGTCCCTGAATTTGCCACCCATGAATCCAATGTCATCGCCCTGTTACCTGAATAGGCTATACCGGTATTTAGAAACGTCCGTATTCTTCCATAACTACTGCTGTTGACAAAGTCATACTTATCGAGTCCCTGCAAACCAATCTGTGCAGAGGTATATGATTGTACAGGCGCAGCATCCATATTGTCAATGTAGGGACTAACCAGGTAGTCGATAGCTGTTAACGGCGGGTTTGCTAATTGTTTATAGGTTTGAGTGAGCGAGTTATTCTGGGGAACAGGATCAGTAACGGATAGTGCGGTAGCCGTTACTACCAATGTATATGATCCGGTCGCTGACAAATTAATGTTATTAGCTACATTAAAAGTATGATCATAGGTACCGCCTCCGGGAATATTGGGAACAATTGTCTCGGTAGCAGTACCGGCTCCCGCTCCTGATAAAGTATAGCTCACTTCTACATTACCGGTGGTAGGGGCATCATCCAGGTTTTTGATCCGGATCATTACCGGGGTACTGGCTCCCAATACAGTAGAAGTAAGCAACCTGCCGGATCTAAAGGGTGATAATATTGAGTCGATCTTAATATCATTATCGGAAACAATACCACTACAAGTGCCGCTGTCGGGTTTTCTGAAAACAGCTATCCCCCTTCTACCGGGGCTGTTGCTTGTACCAATCAACGGCCTTGCACTTACCCAGTAAACAGAATCTTTTGAAAGACCACTAAAGGTATAACTGAAAGTAGTGTTTGCCACAGTGGCAACGACCACCATTTCGTCACCCTGCAGTTTCATTACCTGGTAATCTGTAGCACCGGTTACGGGTGCCCAGTCAATAGACAAATAGCTTTCACACTGTACAGGTGAAAGCGTCACATTCATCGTATCGCATATAACGAAGGGAAGGCTGGTACTGGTAAGGCCGGTGCCGTTGCGGGTAACCCGAACTGCAGCCTGATCGGTAGTAACCTGCGGAATGACGAACCATTCATTGGGGAAGGGAGTGGTATAAATATATTCCCGTTTATCCGCCTCAACATTTGCTTTCAATACGGTCCATGCAGAACTATTATCGGGTCTAAACTCCAGCGTAAAAGTATTTTCGGGTGTACCATATGCATCCCATCCTATAATAAGATTCTCGCCATGTATATAAGTATCTCCTCCCATTGGAGAAATCAGCTTTGTTTCCAATGGTACGAAGTCATAGACAATAAAATATTGCTGAAGTGGATTTTGGGTGATATTGGTAGCTTTTACTACGATCTCATAATTGCCTGCTCCCGGGTTTTTAATAACTACCTGCTCGATATTATTGATATGATCGGCGCCATTGTAAGCTTCATTTTTTACGATCGCGGGGATAGTATCCAGTATTAATGGTAAAACAGTTGCAAGAGAAGGTGTCACTACTTCAAGGTCCAGGTCATTCACCAGCGTTTGCGAAGCCAGCACGGCTGCTGCAGGGTCATTCCAGTACAACATGACTTTCAATTCTGCTAACCCGGCTGGCACATTGATCGTAGTGCTTTGTGGTAGAGCTGCCTGATCAATATTTCCTTCGAAATAATGATCATCCTCCATCATTTTGACAGCTCTAAAAAAATTCGCCAGCCCAAAACCATGGGTATAATCCGGTCCCGGCTTACCCCAATCATCTCCACTATTACATACCAGGGCCTTCATTAAGCCATTGGGAGGATCAAGTCCGGGGCTAGGTATGGGATGGAGGTTCCTGAATTTTTCATATAATAAAGCAAGTCCGCCGGCTATGCCCGGTGCAGCCATGCTTGTTCCGGTACCCTCCCAATAAAAATCAAAAGGAGGCGGAGCTGTTGACTGGATATAAGAACCAATTGCGATCACTTCTGGTTTTATTCTACCGTCGCTTACCGGGCCCTTGCTGGAGCTGGCAAACATATAGCCTAGGGGAGTAGCATTTCCTACAGTAAGGACATTTTTAGCAGACTGGTAACCTCCCAATACAGTTTTAAAACTATCAGGATAAGGCGGACAGCGCAAATAACCGCTGTTACCACCTGCAAATACGTTTTGCAAGTGAGGGAGGGTAATAGCTTGTTGATCTAATATTTTTGAATATAAATTGTAAACACCAAAACTTTTGCAGTCAAGAGGGTTATTACCATAAGAATTATTAGTAATAACCATACTATAATCGCTTACATAGACCGGGGCATTCAGAAAGATATTGGAATAGAACTGGGATACCACGGTTGATTTCGGTGCTAATCCCGCACGGATCTCATTCCGTATACCGCCCCCTGCCACAATACCGGCCACATGCGTTGCATGAAATGCATATCCGCCTGCAGAACGGCTGATCAGGCGATTGGTAAAATCCACGTGCAACTGGGGATCTCCATCATCTCCGACCCCAACCACTACACCACTCCCCTTCAGATTTCTTCCACCAACACTTAGAGGGGCTTGTAATAAGGAACCTCTTATCTGGTCTCTTCCATAAGCAGTCCAGGGGGAGGCGAGTGATACATCCTCACCGGGTACCGGTTCCACATATTCAATAAAAGGTAATAGGGCTAATTCACCCAGCCGTAATACACTGGTGCGCAGGCTGATGATCCGATAATTTTTATTATCCGTTGAGAGAATATCAAAATTTCTATTCCGTAATTCCGTACTGACCATTTCAAAAGTGAAGGAGCTGGGGAAACTGATTGATACATCCACTGTGCCGGCTACTTTAACGGCCGATGGCGGAAAATTCCCCCTGGCCAGTTCCGGTTGCATTTTTTGTGTGGCATTAAGTTCTATCACAGCCCTTGCTTTTACCTGTGCCAGTAAGGGCGCATCTAAGGTTCCTGTAATTGTTGCAGTATATGCGTTATTGGGAATATAATCCAACAATTCTATCCCGGCCAGCTTCAATGCCTGCCGGATGGTTTCGGTAGGGATCTGTTCAAATTGTATAACAGCAAAAGTTTTATTATTGGACCTCTGAGCCGCCCGGAAGAATTGATCCAGTCCTTCAGCAGTAATATTTGCTTCTGGTGTAATCTTACCTGATTTTAGTAGTAAATCATACCGTGAAGGAAGCTGTGCCAGCGAAGAAAAATGCAGCAACAGGCAAATTGTTATCAGGGGAATTGGATTGGATCTCATAGCAACTGTTAAGAGCAATAAAATTAGTAAAAATACCTGAGAAAGCCAATACCGGGCAGTATTTGAGAGATACCTGATTCTTCTTAAACAGCGATTGCCGGCAGTGAAAAACAATAAGTATGCAGAGATTTTAAGAACCGGTGCATCCCTTCCATACTCTTCAAATTGTTGGCAATCAGCAGGAACAGCTTCCCGGTTTGTTTCAATTTTCCCTGGTTGGTTTCCGTTTGCAAAAAACGGATCAGTTTCTGGAAAGTGGAAGATTCAAAATAGGGAGAGTCAGGCCGGTTGATAAAAAAGCAGCGGAGTGTATCGTCTTTTAATGACATTTTCTCAAATCCCAGGTCAACGGCCAGTTTGCGGCAACGCACCGTGATGAACAGATCTTCCACCTGTTGCGGCAAAGCACCAAACCGGTCTTCCATTTCCTTTTTCATATCACCCAGTTCTTCTTCTGTCTCACAGTTATCCAATCGCTGGTATAATGATAAACGTTCAGTGATGCTTTCTACATAGTCATCCGGAATTAAAATTTCTAGATCCGTATCGATCGTGCAGTCCTGCACAAAATCATCCTGTTTCGCAATTTCTTCTTTGAATAATTCCTTGAACTCGGTTCGTTTTAATTCTTTGATGGCTTCATCAAGAATTTTCTGGTACATCTCAAACCCGATCTCTGCCATAAAACCGCTTTGTTCCCCCCCCAGCATATTACCAGCACCCCGGATGTCAAGGTCACGCATGGCGATCTGGAAGCCACTTCCCAGCTCACTATGTTGTTCCAGTGTTTGTAATCTTTTCTTGGAATCGTTAGGTAGCGTACTCATCGGTGGTGCCAGCAAATAACAAAATGCTTTTTTATTACTTCTTCCTACACGGCCCCGCAACTGGTGCAGGTCACTTAATCCAAATTGGTGTGCATTATTGACGATGATGGTATTTACGTTGGGAATATCCACTCCGCTTTCAACAATATTGGTACAGATCAATACATCATATCTCCTGTCAATAAAATTCAGAATTCGTTCTTCCAGCTCATGCCCTTCCATTTGTCCGTGGGCATAACCAATACTTAAGTCAGGGCAAAGTGCCTGGATAATTGCAGCCATTTCTGCCAACCCTGCAATACGGTTGTAAATAAAGAAGACCTGCCCGCCTCTTTCCGTTTCAAAATAGATGGCTTCCCTTATAAAATCTTCATTGTACACCTGTACTTCGGTTTGGATCGGCTGCCGGTTTGGCGGAGGCGTATTCATGATACTCAGGTCACGGGCACCCATCAACGAGAATTGCAGCGTTCTTGGAATAGGCGTAGCAGTCAGTGTTAAACAATCAACTGCTGTCCTTAATGTTTTTATTTTTTCCTTATGACCTACACCAAATTTTTGTTCCTCATCCACCACCAGCAGTCCTAAGTCTTTAAACTTTACTTCTTTTCCCAATAAACCATGTGTACCGATGATGATATCAACCTTCCCTTCTTCTAATTTCTTCAACGTTTCCTTTTTCTCTTTGGCCGATTTAAAGCGATTGATATAGTCAACAGTAACCGGGAAATCTTTTAACCGTTCGGTGAACGTTTGGTAATGCTGAAAGGCAAGAATGGTGGTGGGTACCAGTATGGCCGCCTGTTTTCCATCCAGACAGGTTTTGAAAGCAGCCCGTATCGCTACTTCCGTTTTTCCAAACCCAACATCCCCACAAACAAGGCGGTCCATAGGTGAAGGCGATTCCATGTCTTTTTTTACATCAGCAGTGGCCTTGCTCTGGTCAGGAGTATCTTCATAAATAAAAGAAGCCTCCAATTCTGTTTGCATGTAATTATCTGGTGTATGCTGAAAGCCCTGCTGTGCTTTTCGTTTAGCATATAATTTGATCAGGTCAAAAGCAATTTCTTTGACCTTGATTTTTGTTTTCTCTTTGAGCTTATTCCAAACATCGCTGCCCAGTTTATTCACTTTAGGAACGCTGCCATCCTTTCCTGTGTATTTGGCGATCTTATGCAGGCTGTTGATATTGACATATAAAATATCCGTGTCTTTATAGATCAGCCTTACTGCTTCCTGCAACTTACCGTTCGCTTCTAATTTTTGTAAGCCGCTGAAGATTCCCACTCCATGATCGATATGTGTAACAAAATCTCCGGGTTGCAGCTCCCGGAGTGTTCGCAAGGTCAATGCTTTATTTTTATTGTACGCCTGTTTTACCTTGTATTTGTGATAGCGCTGAAAGACCTGATGGTCGGTATAACATATAATTTTCTGGTCTTCATCAATAAACCCTTCATGGATTGAAGTAGGAATGGGATTGAAAACCAGCTCTGCTTTCCCACCGGGACCTGTGGTCAGGTCATCAAAAATACTTTGTAATCTTTCAAGTTGCTTTGGATTCTCTGCAAAAATGTAAAGGGCGAATTTCTTTGCTTCCCAGCTTTTTAGATCCCTGATCAGCATATCAAACTGGCGGTTAAAAGCCGGTTGTTCTTTGGTCTTAAATTCAATTTCAAAGTCAGCAAGGTGAGACTGGTAACCAAATTCAACCAAATGTTTTTTTCCCAGTTCTTCTTTTAAACTACTGGAATTGATAAAATCGTTGGCTGTTACATTTTTCTTTTCGATTTTGTCTGTATCGGCTTCCCGGGCAATGCCACCTGTACCACTCATCATGCGGAGGAAAGCCTGCAAGTCTTCTTCGCTGTCTGCCAGGTGCTCTCTACACAATTCATAATCCTGTATCCAAACAATGGTATTCTCCGGTAAAAAATCAAAAAGTGAGACCCGGTCTTCATTTTCAAACTGCGTATCCACATTGGGGATGATACTTACCTGTAAAAGTTTTCTTTCGCTGAGTTGTGTTTCGGGATCGACAATGCGGATCGAATCCACATCATTGCCAAACAATTCAACCCGGTAAGGTTTTTCATTGCCAAAGGAATAAATATCGAGGATACCTCCCCGGATCGCAAATTGTCCGGGCTGGTACACAAAATCGGTTCTTTCAAAACCATAATCAGACAGTTTCAGCAACAGTTCTTCCACATTCAAGCGGTCGCCTGATTGAATATGAATAATATTGGAGGAAAGTGTGGCGGGCAACACTACTTTTTCAAAGAGTGCTTCCGGGTAGGTAACCAGTATTTTTTTATTGCCACCAGCAGCGATTTTGGTTAGCGCTTCTGTCCGGAGCATCACATGGGATGAATTCAGTAATTGGTAATTCTTCCGATTCTTAAAAGAAGAAGGAAAATAAAAAATGTCCAGGGCTTCCGTGAGGTTCTCCAATGTGTTGTGGAAGTAAGCCGCCTCTTCTGCATCGTTCAACACAATGATATGATTGAGTTGCGAACAGGCAGCATGCATAAAAGTTGCCGCCACTACGAACTGGGAAGAGCTTCCCTGTAAATTTTTTAGATAGATCTTTTGCGGTTGGGCAAAACTCAGCCTGTCCGCCAGTTGAAAAAGGCGGGGGGTGTTTTGATACTGTTCCAGCAAATCCTTTACACGCATGAGAGGCGCAAAGATAAATCATCTTCAAAAGTTACAGCATAATAATTTCCGCTTTTCAGAACATATTAACCTGTTATTGGTTTTACCTTTATTAAAATCAACAAAGAATGGCCCTGCAACCCTGGCGAAAAGGCATTGTTACTAAAATTGAAGATTATACGCACAATACAAAAAGATTTTGGATTGAAATTCCGGAACTGGACAGGTTTGATTTTCTTCCCGGCCAATTTGTAACCCTTGACCTGCCCATTCATGAAAAATCAAATAAAAGATGGCGTAGCTATTCCATAGCCTCCTGGCCGGACGGAACCAATGTTTTTGAATTATTGATTGTTCATGCTAAGGGCGGACTTGGCACCACCTACCTTTTCAGCGAAATAAAAGTAGGTAGCGAACTGACTTTGCGGGGGGCCCAAGGGGTTTTTACATTACCCCAAAAAATCGAAAAGGATATTTTCCTAATCTGTACGGGTACAGGGATCGCACCATTCAGAGGCATGGTCCAATATATCCATCTTCACAACATCCCTGTTAAAAATATTCACCTGATTTTTGGTTGCCGTAAAAAAGAAGACCTTCTTTATTATGACGAGATGATAGAACTGGAACAGCAACTACCCGGTTTCCATTATCATCCAACTTTATCCCGTGAACACTGGGAAGGACGCTTTGGCTATGTTCATCCTCTCTATATGGAGCTTTGCAAGGACAGACAAGAAGCCCTGTTTTTTCTATGCGGATGGAAACATATGGTGGATGAAGCAAAAAAGCATATCATCGAAATGGGCTATGATAATAAAACAATTCAACGGGAACTTTACGGATAAAAATCCTTGTTACGCTAATAGAAATTTTAAGATGATATTTCGCAACATGGCCGTTGATAACTGTGATGTTTTGCTTTAACGCATAATTGCTATATTCGTACAAATCAATCTGCGTATGGGCCCGTCATCGCTAGTTGTACTGATTATTGCCGCCATTGCCTTTTCTGGCATTGCTATTCTCATTTCAAAATTTGTGTTGAAAGCCACCACCAATAAACAAAAAGGTGAGCCGTATGAGTGTGGAATTCCCACACAGGGCAAAACATGGACACAATTAAATGTAGGCTACTATCTGTTCGCTTTAATATTCCTGATTTTTGATGTGGAGCTTGTTTTTCTATACCCCTGGGCAGTGGTGGCAAAGAATATGGGTTGGGTAGCGTTTATTGAAATTGTCGTTTTCTTTTTTATCCTTTTCATGGGATTTTTATATGCCCATAAGAAAGGGGCCTTGAAATGGATGTAGGGGCCTCCCCAAACCCCTCCGCAAGAGGGGCTTTGCATCGCACAAGGCCAGCTTATTTGAAGAGTAAAAACATTTTTGTAAAATCTAAATGAGTGAGAAAACTAACATATCAAAAGACTCTTCTCTAATCCCCCCTGCGGGGGGTGGGGGGGTCTTTCCCGGAAAAATTCATGAAACACCCGGTGGCGGCATTGTCCTGAGTAAACTGGATGATATTATCAATTGGGCAAGATCAAACTCCTTATGGCCGTTAACCTTTGCTACCAGTTGCTGTGGTATTGAAATGATGTCAACAGCCGGTGCTAAATATGATTTTTCAAGATTTGGTTTTGAAGTAGCAAGAGCGACACCCCGCCAGGCAGATGTTATTATCATTGCCGGAACAATTGTAAACAAGATGGCACCGGTATTAAAAAGATTGTACGACCAGATGGCCGACCCGAAATATGTGATTGCTATGGGTGCCTGTGCTATCAGCGGCGGTCCGTTCTTTTATAATACCTATTCTGTTGTAAAAGGAGCTGACCATATTATACCGGTGGATGTATATGTAGCAGGTTGTCCGCCAAGACCAGAAGCATTATTGCATGCACTGATAACCTTGCAGCAGAAAATAAAAAGCGGATTGACAAGAGAACAGATAAAGACCCCAAACCCCTAAAGGGGCTTTAGAGTCTCAACGTAGAAGATTAATTAATGATTGCAGACGAACTTAAAATAAAAATTTCAGCATTAATTCCATCCGCCACTTTTGAAGAAGGTGGCGAATGGCTTAATATTAATGTAGAGCCAACCGATTGGTTACCGTTGGCACAACAACTTCGTAATGATATTTCCTTATACTTCGATTACCTTTTTTGCCTGACCTGTATCGATTGGAAGACACATCTTACCATGGTGTATCATTTATCTTCTACCAAATTCCGTCATAACATAGTTATCAAATCAAAACTTGATAGAAACAATCCAGAAATTGAAACCGTTTCTCATATTTGGAGAACGGCTGACTTTCACGAAAGAGAAGTATATGAAATGTTTGGGGTAAATTTTTTGAATCATCCCGATTTACGATTACTGATATTACCTGATGGATGGGAAGGAAAGAATCCGATGAGAAAAGATTTTGAAGACCCGATTAATATGATAAGATTGTAAGACGGCCTCCTCCCGACCTACCCCGAAAGGGGAGGCCACCCTTACACAGCCCTTGCTTATTTGAAAAGTAAAACTGATTTTGAGTCTTTGAATATATAAAAAACCTGAAATAATAACCAACCCCAAAGCCCTCCCTGGAGGGGTTTGGGGAAGCCGCAAAAATGTATAGGGGAACTGAAATACTACAGGATGCATCAATAGCCGGAGATGGTGATATGATTATCAATGTCGGCCCGCAACACCCTGCCACACATGGTGTATTGCATCTTGTTATTACGTTGAATGGCGAAACCATCAAAAAAGTGGAGCCACACCTCGGCTTCATCCATCGTTCTATTGAAAAAATGTGTGAAAGCCTCAGCTACCGGCAATTTATTTATGTCACCAGCCGGATGGATTATCTTTCTTCTCATATTAATAACCATGCCTGTGCTCTTTGTGTTGAAAAAGGATTGCAGGTAGAAATTCCACCAAGAGCAAAAGTGATACGGGTGCTGATGGATGAACTGACAAGAATTGCATCCCATGAATTGTGGTGGGGAGCTATGGCGATGGACCTCGGTGCCTTCACTCCTTTCTTTCATGCTTTCAGGGAAAGAGAAAGTATTAATGATATAATGGAAGAAACCTGCGGGGCAAGACTTACCATGAACTATATGGTTCCCGGTGGCGTGATGCAGGATATTCATCCCAACTTTCAAAGAAGGGTAAAAGAATTTATGCAATTGTATAAAAGCAAAGTGCATGAATATGATGAAATGTTAACTGGTAATGTTATTTTCCAGAACCGAATGAAAAATGTTGGCTGTTTATCTGCTGAAGATGCTATTTCCTACGGATGCACAGGGCCAACTGCAAGAGGAAGCGGTGTTAGTTGCGACATAAGAAAATATTATCCTTACGAAGTATATGATAAGGTTGAATTTGATGAAGTGCTGGAAACAGGTGGCGATTCATTTGCCCGTTATATGGTTCGCATCCGGGAGATGCAGCAATCCATCCGCATCATTGAACAATTAATAGATAATATTCCTGAAGGTGATTTTCTAACAAAGACGAAAGCAGTATTGAAATTACCAAAAGGAGAATTTTATACAAGAGTAGAAACAGCAAGAGGAGAACTTGGGGTTTATATTGTAAGTGAAGGTGGCACAACGCCGTACAGAATAAAATTCCGGTCGCCGGGTTTTTCAAACCTTTCTGTACTGGACCATATTGCCCGAGGCAGCAAACTCGGTGACTTAGTTGCAATGATGGGAACATTAGATTTAGTTATACCTGATATAGACAGATAAACCCCCTGTCCTCCGCCGATTGGCAGAGAGACTTAGGTTGAATAGTCATTATTATTTCGATAAAAGTTTGAAAAGAAAGGACCATGGTTTAGTACACATCCCCGCCTGGGCGGGGCGAATTGAGCAAAATATATTTCTTTAGTGAATTGGGGTGGGTTGATGCCATAAAAACGGGACGTACAAGTGAGTGACACAACAGGCGATGCTATGAAAAACAAAAGCTGGTAACAAAAATATTAATAATAATAAAATGAGGAGATTGCTTCGTCTCGCCTCAGGCAAGACGAAGCAAAAATAATGTGGAGCTTTTCTAACATAGCGAACAATTTGCATGAATGGTTGAGCCAAACTTTCAACCCGACAATGACATTGATCATTGAAATGGTTATTGCAGGTGTGGCCGTCATTAGTTTATTTGCCATGCTGGGATTGATACTGGTATTGATGGAAAGAAAAGTATCCGCCTGGATGCAGATACGCCTGGGCCCCAACCGTGTCGGACCGAAAGGAATGCTTCAATCATTAGCTGACACCTTAAAATTATTAGTGAAAGAAGGATTGACTCCAAATGGTGCAGATAAATTTTTATTCAACCTTGCTCCTTTCATTGCTATGATTGTGGCAATGCTGCTGATGGCACCAATTGCCTTTGCCAAAGATTTTCAACTGTGGGATTTGAATATTGGTGTACTTTATGTTTCTGCTATTTCATCCCTGATGGTGATTAGTATTTTAATGGCGGGATGGTCGAGCAATAATAAATATTCATTAATGGGTGCTATGCGGAGTGGCGCACAGATTGTGAGTTATGAATTATCAGCCGGCCTTTCTGTACTGGCAGTAGTTGTAATGACAGGAAGTTTACAAGTTTCTGAAATCATCGAATCTCAAAGAACTGGCTGGTGGATTTTCAAAGGGCATATCCCGATGGTGATAGCCTTTGTCATCTTTATTATCGCCGTAACTGCAGAAACCAACCGGGCTCCTTTTGATTTGGCAGAAGCTGAATCAGAATTGACAGCCGGTTTCCATACAGAGTATTCAGGAATGAAGTTCGCTCTGTTCTTCCTTGCCGAATATGTGAATGTATTTATAGTTTGTGCTATCGGTGCTACACTATTCTTAGGAGGTTGGATGCCTTTTCATATCGGCAACTGGACCGGTTTCAATCATGTAATGGATTATATTCCATCCAGCATCTGGTTTTTTGGAAAAACGTTTTTCTTAATATTCGTCATCATGTGGTTCAGGTGGACATTCCCTAGATTAAGAATTGACCAGTTGTTAAACCTTGAGTGGAAATATTTATTACCCATCAGTATGATTAATTTATTAATTGTAACTGCAATGGCAATATTGAAATGGCACTTTTAAAATAAGTGAGCTTCCCCTTCCGACAGCTGGCGGAGGCGAATGGAGTAGGATTAGTTCTTTAGTAAAAATAGGGTGGGTAATTTATATACCCAGCTTCAGTTCCCTGATTGAGCTTCGTTGCGACGCTCCGTTCAGGTTTCTGTTCGCTATTCATCGAGCAATAAATAAATAGTAAATGAGTGAAAAAATAGATCATAAAGACTCTTCTTCAAAACCCCTTTCAGGGGGCTTGGGGGGATACATAAAAGAAGTTTATAACGGAGTAAAGTCACTGCTTGTCGGTATGAAGCGGACGCTGTATTATTTTACCCATCATAAAGAAATCATCACACAGCAGTATCCTGATAATAAGGATACGCTGAATCTTCCTGAACGGTTTAAAGGTGAAGTGGTGATGCCGCATGATGAAAAAAACGAACACCGCTGTACAGGCTGCCAGGCTTGCGAACTTGCTTGTCCCAATGGCACTATCAAAGTAATTTTTAAAAATGAACTGACAGCAGAAGGCAAAAAGAAAAAAGCGATTGATAAACTGGTGTATCATCTCGAACTGTGTACGATGTGCAACCTGTGCATTGAAGCATGCCCATCGGATGCCATTAAAATGGCGCAGACATTTGAACACAGTGTATTCGACAGAAATGAATTGACAAAAATTTTAAATAAACCCGGCTCTAAAATCATGGAAGGTGTAGAATAATGAACGGCTCTACAATTATATTTTATTTATTAGCTGCATTAACGCTGACCTGTGGTTTATTGTCTGTTTCAACACGGCAGATTTTTCGTGCTGCTATTTATTTATTGTTCTCTCTTGTAGGCATTGCCGGTATTTATTTCTGGCTGCAGTATGAATTTATTGCTGCGGTGCAGATTGTGGTATATGTTGGTGGAATCGTGGTACTGATAATCTTTTCCATCTTCCTGACTCAGCAGGCTGGCGAAAAATTAGCAAAACAAAAGTTAGACAGGAAAATATTTTCAGCGTTGGCAGTGTTTTGTGGATTTGCATTGACCATGTTACAGGTGTACCAGCATGATTTCAATATTGCCGGAACAACAGCAGCTCCAACAGTTGGCGATATTGGCAGAAAAATGTTGAATGTTAATGATGAAGGATACGCTTTGCCCTTTGAAGTTATATCAATGCTGCTGCTTGCTGCTTTGGTTGGCTGTATAGTTATTGCATTAAGAGCCTCCCCAAACCCCTCCCAAGGAGGGGCTTTAAAGGCTTCCGATAAAAAAGATATTCATTTAAACCCTTAAAAAAAACTTAGCGCCTTTGCGTCTTTGCGAGAAATAAAATGGAACCCGGACTATACCATATTTTATTCATCAGTGCTGCACTGTTCTTTATCGGTGTGTATGGTTTTCTCACCCGCCGAAACCTTATCACCATGCTGATGAGTATAGAACTGATTCTGAACAGTGTTAACCTGAATTTCATTGCCTTCAATAAATATGTGTGGCCGGATAAAATGGATGGTTTGTTTTTTACGTTGTTCATTATTGCTATTGCCGCTGCTGAAGCTGCTGTTGCAATAGCTATTATCATTAATTTATACCGCAGTCACAAATCTATTGATGTAGAAAATGCTGAAGATTTAAAGTATTAATCCCCCAACCCCTAAAGGGAAGTTTGGGAATTTAAAATAAATGAACAAGTCTTTATACATAGCATTAATTCCTTTACTCCCGTTAGCCGGGTTTATTTTACTTGGCTTATTCGGTAGAAAATATTTTAAGAAAAGTGCCGGCCTTATTGGAACTGTTCTCTTACTTACTTCCACCATCCTTGCCTTGTACACAGCCTACGATTACTTTTTTGTGTACGGCAAGGTGGATGGTGTTTACCAGAAATTCGTTCCGTTTCAAATAACCTGGCTGGAATTTTCCAAAGGCCTTTCTATTGATATCGGCCTTCTCATCGACCCGATTTCTGTGATGATGCTGGTCGTTGTCACATTTGTTTCGCTGATGGTGCATATTTACAGTCTTGGCTACCTGAAGGGTGAAGAAAGATTTCCAATTTATTATTCATTCCTCGGTTTGTTTACTTTCGCCATGCTTGGGTTGGTATTATCAAGCAATATTTTCCAGATATACATTTTCTGGGAATTGGTTGGTGTATCATCTTTCTTACTTATTGGTTATTATTACGACAAACCAAGTGCGGTAGCCGCCTGTAAAAAAGCTTTTATCGTAACCCGTTTTGCAGACTTAGGTTTCCTGATTGGCATCTTAATATTATCTAACAGTGCCGGCACACTCGATTTTAATACACTGATTACAACACTAACTTCTCCTGAATCAAATGCCATAAAAACTGCCACTGCTTCTACATTCCTTGGCGCCTCAGCATTAACATGGGGAGCAGCATTGGTCTTTATCGGTGGTGCCGGCAAGAGTGCCATGTTTCCGTTGCATATCTGGTTGCCTGATGCGATGGAAGGCCCCACTCCTGTTTCTGCATTAATACATGCGGCAACTATGGTGGTCGCCGGTGTTTATTTAGTAGCAAGATTATTCCCGGTGTTTTCACTCACCACTCCGGGTGTATTGGAAATTGTCGGATGGGTCGGTGCAGTCTCTGCCATCATCGCTGCCATCATTGCCTGCACGCAAACAGATATTAAAAGAGTACTGGCTTATTCCACCATGTCGCAGATTGGATACATGATGTTTGCACTCGGTGTATCACATTATGGTGGTGAAGCAGGGTTGGGCTACACGGCTTCTATGTTCCATTTGTTCACCCATGCCATGTTCAAAGCATTATTATTCCTCGGAGCAGGCGCCGTGATACATTATATTCACAGCAACGACATGAAAGATATGGGCGGGCTACGGAAATTTTTACCCATCACTCATATCACTTTCTTAATAGCCTGTTTAGCTATCGCCGGTGTACCACCATTTGCAGGCTTCTTCAGCAAAGAAGAAATTCTGTTGGCCGCTTACCAGAATAATATGGTGATTTACTGGATTGCATTAATCACTACAGGGCTTACCGCTTTTTATATGTTCCGTTTGTACTTTAATATTTTCTGGAATAAAGAGGCGCCTGCCTCCGCTAAAGCTTCGGCGGGTAAAGAAGGTGGTTTTGTAATGATGATGCCATTGGTATTATTGGCTATCGGTGCAGCCGCAGCCGGTTTTATTCCATTTGGCGAATTTGTAAGCACTGATGGAAAAGCATTGGAATCACATTTTCATTTACAATTCTCTATTGCCCCGGTAGCATTAGGCCTCGCCGGAATTTTTACCGCCATGTGGTTGTACAAGAAGCAAAACAATAAACCGGAGAAACTGGCTGCTACTTTGGGTGGGTTATACAAAGCAGCTTATCATAAATTTTATATTGATGAGATATACCTGTTCATAACCAAAAAAGTGTTGTTCAATCTTATCGGAAAACCGGCAGCTTGGTTTGACAGGAATGTGGTGGATGGGCTGGTAAATTTTTCCGGCACCGCCACACAATTTGTTTCAGAAAAAATTAAGAAAGTACAGTCAGGCAAAGTACAGCAATATGCAATTTACTTTTTAGCTGGTGTGATTGTACTGGCAGCAGTATTTATTTATATCTGGAAATAATTTTTGACTAAATGGCCATTCGAAAGAAAAATATTTATGTTGATATAAAAACTATCCTTGAACAGGCCAAGGAGTCGGCTGTCCGGTCAGTTAATTTTGCGATGGTAATTGCTTATTGGAAAATTGGTGAACGGATAGTGGAAGAAGAATTAAAATATCAGAAAAGAGCCGGATATGGCGAAAAAATTATTGATGCCCTGGCGCTAAGGCTGACAAATAATTTTGGAAAGGGCTTTACCAGCACCAACCTTCGCTATATGCGATTATTCTATCTGGCTTTTCCAATTCATCACTCACTGCGTGATGAATCTGCTAAAAGCCAGATTGGTCACTCACTGCGTGGCCAATCTAAAAAGGCTGCGAAGCCAATTCATCACTCACTGCGTGACCAATTACCAGCAAAGCAAAAAAACAAATGGGACACACTGCGTCCCGAATTGTCATGGACACATTACCGCTTGCTTCTTGCAGTAGAAAATATTGAAGCCAGGAAATATTACATGAACGAAGCAGCTGAAAATAACTGGAGTACAAGATTACTGGAAAGACAAATCAATTCATTTTATTATGAAAGATTGCTTTCATCCAAAAACAAAAAAGAAATAATAAGCCATACTAAAAAAGAAGCAACCACTGATAAGCCATCAGTTCTGGATTTTATAAAAGACCCATATATCCTTGAATTTTTAAACTTAAGTGCGAATGCTACACTTTATGAAAAAGAACTGGAAACGGAGCTCTTAAATAAGCTACAGCATTTTTTATTGGAAATGGGAAAAGGTTTTTCATTTGTGGCAAGACAACAACGAATTTCTGCGGACGGTGACGACTTCTTTGTGGATATTGTTTTTTACAACTACATCTTGAAATGCTTTGTACTGATAGATTTAAAAACTGGAAAGCTTACCCATCAGGATATAGGGCAAATGGATTTTTATGTCCGGTATTATGAAGAAAAGATAAAGCAGAAAGCTGACAACCCAACCATTGGAATAATTTTATGTGCAGAGAAAAATGAAACAATAGCCCGGTATTCTGTATTGACCGAAAACAAAAGACTGTTTGCATCAAAGTATAAATTGTATTTGCCTTCAGAAAAAGAACTAGCCAAAGAATTAAAGGCTGAAATAGAATGGTACAATAAGAAAAAAGCGAAATGAATCTTTTATTACTCATAGGAATTCCATTATTCACTGCGGTAGCGGTTTTATTATCCCGTAACAAACAGCAGGTGAAGTGGATTTCATTAACGGGAGCAGTGGTGCAACTGGCTGCTGCCTTCGCCTTGCTATTTGCTTTTCAAAAACAAAGGACTGAAGGGAATACTGCCCAAATGCTGTTTGACCAGAACTATACATTATTCTCTTCCCTTAATATCAATTTTCATATTGGTGTTGATGGTATTTCGGTAGCCATGATTTTACTGACTTCCTTTGTGTTGATAGCCGGGGTATTGATTTCATGGAATATTGAGAAAATGACCAAAGAGTTTTATTTCCTGCTTATCCTGCTGGCCCTTGGCGCTTATGGTTTCTTTATTTCGCTTGATTTATTTGTTCTTTTCTTCTTCCTTGAAATTTCGGTGATACCAAAATACCTGTTGATTGGTATTTGGGGAAGCGGCAAAAAAGAATACAGTGCCAACAAACTGGCCTTGATGCTTATGGGCGGTTCAGCATTGATATTAGTTGGAATTATCCTTCTGTATTACAATGCAGGTCACAGTTTTGACATCATGCACTTATCGCAGGTGAATCTTTCTGGGCATTTACAAAACATCATTTTCCCCCTACTCTTTGTTGGCTTCGGAGTATTTACGGCTTTGTTCCCGTTACACACCTGGGTACCCGATGGTCACTCGTCTGCACCAACAGCCGGTTCTATGTTCCTTGCTGGTATATCCATGAAACTCGGTGGGTATGGTTGTCTGCGGGTCGCTACATATTTATTACCGGAAGGAGCAAAACAATATGCAGATATTATTATTGTTCTTTCTGCCATCGCCATTTTATACGGTGCCTTCGCTACGATGATGCAGAAGGATTTAAAATACATCAATGCATATTCATCAGTGAGCCATGTTGGTTTTAGTTTGTTGGGAATTGGTATGCTCACACAAACCGCCATCACCGGTGCATTGATGCAAATGGTATCACATGGTTTAATGACAGCTCTTTTCTTCGCCGTTATCGGAATGATTTATGACCGTACACATACCCGAATGACAAATGAAATGGGAGGACTGATGAAAATGATGCCATTCATCAGCACGGTATTTTTTATTGTAGGTCTTTGTTCGTTGGGCTTACCGGGATTAAGTGGCTTTGTAGCAGAGATGACAGTGTTCATGGGTTCCTGGCAAAATGATGATGGCTTTCACCGCATTGCTACTATTGCAGCAGCGATGTCAATTGTGGTAACGGCTGTATATATATTAAGAGCAATTGGGCAAACGGTAATGGGACCGGTAAAAAATGAAAGCTATTTGCAATTGAAAGATGCCAACTGGAATGAAAAAATGGCTGCTGTCATATTGGTATTAGGGATTTTAGCCATCGGTATTGTGCCTGTTTGGCTGAACGATTTGTTGAGGCCAGCTGCAGAGGTAATAATGAATAGGATTTCGGGAAAATGAAAATAATATGCTGAATGATTTTTTAATACTGATGAAATCTGAACTGGTGATTACGGTCATCATCTTCCTGCTGCTCTTTATTAAGATTGGCAAAGGAATGAAGAATGAGTCACTGCTTTCACTCGTACAGGTTTTATTGCTGCTAAATTTTATCGCTGGTTTCTTCTTCAATAAAGAAGGCAGCCTGTTTGGCGATATGTTTCATACTACTCCGCTGATAGTATTTCAAAAAAGTATTTTAAATCTAGGTGTTTATCTTATTTCCATGCTTTGCGCCGACTGGCTGAAGAAAACAGAACACCTGACTGAATTTTTTATCCTGATGCTGTCTGCCTTGTTGGGTATGTTCTTATTAATATCAAGCGGCAACCTGCTGATATTTTATTTGTCGCTGGAACTGGCTACCATACCGGTAGCAGCAATGGCCAATTTTGACCTGGAGAAAAAACGTTCTTCCGAAGGAGCTATGAAGATGATTTTATCTTCTGCTTTTTCATCCGGCATCTTACTTTTTGGTATTTCATTAATGTACGGTGCCACCGGAACCATCAGTTTCGGGGAAATAGCTCAGCATTTAGATGGAAGCCCGTTACAGATACTGGCATTTGTTTTCCTGTTCACCGCCTTTGCTTTCAAATTATCTATTGTGCCGTTCCATTTATGGACAGCTGATGTGTATGAAGGCTCTCCTATTGCTGTCACTTCTTTCCTGTCAGTTATTTCAAAAGGAGCTATTGCTTTTATTTTCATGTCGGCCCTGTACAAAGTATTTCAGCCGATGCAGGAAATGTGGTACAACATGATAGTGGTGCTGGCGATTGCTACCATGGTAATTGGGAACCTGTTTGCATTGCGCCAGCAAAATATTAAACGATTCCTTGCCTTCTCCTCTATTGCACAAGTGGGATTTATACTGGTGGGTATCAGCAGTAATGATGTGGCCGGTCTAACTGCTGTAATTTACTTTATACTGATTTATGTTTTCTCCAACCTAGCTGCATTCGGGGTAGCATCTGTTATCTCAGCAAATTCGGGAAAAGAAAATGTTGATGACTACAAAGGCCTATACAAAACTAATCCTTTCCTCTGCTGGATAATGGCATTGTCTTTATTTTCCCTCGCCGGTATTCCGCCAACAGCAGGATTTTTTGGTAAACTGTTTTTATTAACAGCCGGCAGTGCCAGAAATAATTACTGGTTCATCATCATTGCGGCGCTGAACATGATTGTTTCGCTGTATTATTATTTAAGAGTGATAAGAGCAATGTTCATGGATAAAAATGAACAGCCGGTTGAGACAATAAAAATAAATCCTTCTGTAAAGCTGGCGATGATTATTTGCGGAGCTGGTATTGTATTGGTTGGTTTACTCAGCTGGATTTATGATTACATTCATGCATTAATTAAATAGAAAGAAGATTAGTTGTTACCAAAAAATGTTAAGTATGGGCTTATTTGATAAACTTTTCGGAAAAAATGATATTGAAAAGTCAGCTATTTCGGGCCCTGAGCCTGAACATGCCGTTATTATTCAATTCAATTATGGAATAGAAGGGCTTGAGGAATTGCATAAGCTTGAAGAAAAACTCGAAAACATAATAGTGGCGAATAAAGTAGGTGAATATGATGGCCACGAAATAGCAACAGATTATAGCGACGGAATTCTATATATGTATGGGCCAAATGCTGAAATTTTATTTAAAGCTATCAAATCAACTTTAGATGAAACAGCTTTTTTAAAAGGGGCAATAGCTAAACTACGATTTGGACCACCCGCAGATGGTGTAAAAGAAATTGAAGTAGAATTATAAAAATCAGCATCTAATATGGCACTCAATAAAAATCATGAATACGAAGAACTGGACGGTGTAAGATGTGGCATCGTAGAAAAGAATATAAAGCCCGAAAGAGTAGCATTCCTTAAAGAATTACTGGAAGGCAACGGCTACACGGTTATGTCCGTTCCTACACCAGCCCCCAAAATAGCAGCTGTTCCAAAACCAATAGTAACAACCGGGGAGGCAGAGCAATCTCAAACTTCAAACATCGAACCTCAAACTATCTTGCCTGAAACATTTACTTTAGGCGTTACCGATTATACGTTCAATACCATCAATGCCATTTTCGGCAGAATGCTGAAAACAAAAGACGGCCATATCGTTACCATGGCTTACTGGCAGCAAAAAGAAGCGGCCAGCCCTGATGAAATTCCTTACTACGAGCATACATAACACTGCTTTCCCTGAGTTTTTCATTTTTTCGAAATTACTTCAAGCTTATTCTTAATGTCGTGGTCAACTAATTGATTGGTTTGTTGAGTCGATATATACGTTTTAAGCTGCCTTTTGAACTCTTCTTTTGATTGGTCTAACTGACCCAGTTTACCTCTTTTAGGATAAATATTTAAAAATGCGATAGTATGATATTTTTTGTAGCAACAAACTATTACCCTGAACCCATCAGCACTACTAAAATTCTGAAACGAATTTTGCACCCTGATTTTAATTATTCTGAACTATCTAGCTCTTTGACCCGATAGTTCATTTCCCAAATATCATCAAACGATAATTCTTTGAGTAAGTCACAAATATCTTTTTGGCAGGAATGGTAGCCGTCTTTTTCTTTGCGACATAATCTTTCTAAGGAACCCCTAAAAGTGGAAATTGAGTGAAAAGAAACAGGCATTAGGTGTCATTGAGTTCTTTTAACAGATTATCAAACTTATCATCTTTTACAACACGAAAATTGTGGGTATCGTAAATGAGTTCACGAAGAACTTTATATTGCCTGCTATAATTTTTTAAAGAAATTCTTATATCCCTGTAAAGTATAGATGTTCTGATAGCCCCGATAAGGGTAAGGCAGGATTTATTTAATTGCCTTAATTTTGGCATTATAATAGTTCTTATTTGTTCTTCTGAATAATTATTTATGCTATTATATATTCCCTCATTAAACTTCTCAAACTTTTGAGATAGTACATCAAGAGGTTTCGTAATAGATAGTATCAGGTCGAGGTGTTCGTCAGACCCATCGATAATTATTTGAGTTGATTTTTCTGTCTCCTGATAAAATTTGTCAATATTTTGTTCAATTGCTATCATATCTGCTGCACTAAATACTATGTAAACAACGCAAAATTCATGCAATAAGTTGTATACAGTTTAGGTAAGGTAAGGTCTATTTTTATAAAATAATACTGAAAATCAAGGAGTTTTTTACATCTATTCCGGAATATTGACCAGGATGGCACTTTGTACGCCGGTAGTAGCGGCCAGCGACAGTTTTACTTTTTCATATAATAAGGCAATCCACATTAATGGCAGTTTTATTTCGCTGGGTTCGCTGTAATGCAAATCAGTTCTAATTATCAGTTCGTTGAAATCAAAATCCGGCTGATAGAAACGATTGAACAATACCAGTGCATCAGCCCCGGTGTTTTTCATCCGTATCGCCATATTTCCCATGGCACTGAAATAAGGATTGAACTTTACGGCCACGGGAATTTTTACTGTTTGTTTGATAGAATGAATAATATTCAGGTAGCGGTGTTCCACTTCGGAAGATGACATGGCAATATCTGCGTGAATAAAAAATATATTTACTTCAATACCATCAGCCCCCGGCCTGTTCCATCTGTTTGAAATAATCAATCCAGCCTTCGTTAGTAATACCATTCAGGCTGCCGATGTTGGAAATTTTCGCCCGTTCCTTTGCTTTCCGGATATTTTCCATGTACTCATCCGTGCCTACATAAAAATCTTCCAGGTCAGGAAAAAAATCCAATACCTCCGGGAATGAATAAGAAGTTTTGGAATTCGAAATCCGGCAAATTATCTTTACTTTATAATCAACGTATGGAACTCAAGAATTTATTTGATCCCTCCGTCAAGGAAGAAATTATTAGCCGCATCAATAGCCTGCGACCTGCCACCCAGCGAAAATGGGGTAAAATGGATGTGGCGCAAATGCTGGCTCACTTACAGGCGCCATTGGGAGTACCACTTGGCAAACATGCACTAAAAGGAAATGTAATATTCCGCCTCCTGGCCCCGCTTATCAAGAAGCAATTGTATAATGACAAACCTTTTCGCAGAAATCTGCCTACAGACAAAACCTTTAAAATTGCAGGGCAGCGGGAATTTGAAAAAGAGAAGCAACAACTCATTGAACTTGTCAATAGTTTTACGGAAGAATCCATCACCAACAACATACATCCACTTTTTGGAAAATTGACATTAGCGCAATGGAGCAACAGTAACTGGAAACACCTTGACCATCACTTGAAACAGTTTGGCGTATAATAAATAAAGCCTGTATGATATAGACCATACAGGCTTCGTTATTCAAAAAAAATTAAAAACTATACCCTACACTCACCGCACCAGAAGGCTGTATGTATCCTTTGGCTATTAAGGGAGTAAAACCAGCTCTCCAGCTAAATCCACCTTTGAGTGGTTGACGACGGTACATAAAAGCTGCTGTTCCAAATAATTTAGTTGTTTTATTATCGTAGAAATTAAAAATCTGTAACTTTTTTCCTACATATGTAACTCCTGCCCCAACTTCAAATGTATGAGGAGAATCACCTTTACCAAAAATATAGTTAACCTGGGCAGGAACTGTAACAACAGATCTTAGTTCATAATTGTAATTACCAAGATCTTCATCGGCTGTAACAAACCCCAAACCAATTCGACCTCCCCATCCCAATGATGATTTTGTAAACCTGCTGTCGATATTAGCAGAAAATAAAATACCGGGGCCTCCCAATTCGGCAAAGAACTGTGTTCTTCCTGGAACTTTGCCCACATTACCGGGTTGGGCATACGATAAAGTAGCGCTTACAATTGACAACAAAACGAGAATTATTATTTTCATATTAATGGTTTACAAACAAAGACCAGTTTGATGAATTAGTGCTGCTTTGCATATTTAAAAAAAATGTTAATACTGTATTCATAAAAAACTAAAGGCTTACAAGTACAATTTCTTTCAACTTATCAATCGGCACTCTCTCCTGCTCCATCGAATCTCTGTGGCGGATTGTAACCGTATTATCTTCTTTGGTCTGGTGGTCAACCGTTACACAAAAAGGAGTACCCAGGGCATCCATGCGGCGATAGCGTTTACCAATAGAATCTTTTTCTTCGTAGAAGCAACGGAAATGTGGTTTGCAATCAGCCATGATTTTTTCTGCAATTTCCGGCAAGCCATCTTTCTTTGTTAATGGCAGTACAGCTAATTTAATTGGGGCAAGTTTAGCAGGAAATTTTAATACAACACGGCTGTCTGGCTTATCTTCTTTGGTTAAATCCTGTTCTTCATACGCCTGGCTTACTACGGCCAGAAACATTCTGTCTAAACCAATAGACGTTTCAATTACATAAGGAATATAATTACCGTAAGGCTTGCCAGTGTCCGGGTCAACATCATTATCGAAATACTGCATTTTCTTTTTGCTGTATTCCTGGTGCTGCTTCAAATCAAAATCAGTTCTGGAGTGAATGCCTTCCAGTTCTTTAAAACCAATCGGGAATTCAAATTCAATATCACAGGCAGCATCGGCATAGTGGGCCAGTTTTACATGGTCGTGGTAACGATATTTCTCAGCTGGTATGCCTAAGCTTTTATGCCAGTCCAGTCTTATCTGTTTCCATTTTTCATATTCCTCTTTTTGAGTACCCGGACGAATAAAATATTGCATCTCCATTTGTTCAAACTCTCTCATGCGGAAAATAAATTGTCTTGCCACAATTTCATTACGGAATGCTTTTCCAATTTGTGCAATACCAAAAGGGATTTTCATCCGTCCGGTTTTTTGCACATTCAGGAAGTTCACAAAAATACCCTGAGCTGTTTCGGGACGCAGGTAGATTTTATTATCCTCTCCATCAGAAGAAGCAGTAGAACCAAACTCGGTTGAGAACATCAGGTTGAACTGGCGAATATCGGTCCAGTTACAGGTTTCGCTAACGGCACATTTAATTTTATTTGTCTCGATCAGGGTTTTTAATCCTGCAAAATCATCTTTTGCCAACAAGGAGTCCATTTGAGCTAATAGCTCATCCGCCTCTTTGCTCTCTTTCTCTCCTTTACCTCTTAGCTCTTCAGCAAAGCCTTCAATCAAATGATCAACCCGGTAACGCTTCTTACTGTCCTTATTATCAATCATCGGGTCGTTGAAATTATCAATGTGGCCGGATGCCTTCCAGGTGGTGGGATGCATAAATATTGCCGCATCAATACCAACGATATTGTCCTGCAGTTGTGTCATGCTTTTCCACCAATAGTCTTTGATGTTTTTTTTCAGTTCACTGCCCATCTGGCCATAGTCATATACAGCCTGCAGCCCGTCATATATTTCGCTGCTGGGAAAAATAAACCCGTACTCCTTACAATGAGATATAATTGCCTGGAACTTGTTCGAATCATTTGCCATAGTGGGGCAAAAATAAGAAGGAAGAAGCAGCCGGTTCAAAAAAGATTAGTTATGATTTGTGGTGGGGTCTGCAGTACTTAGGTCATCTTTTTCCGGCAATTCAATCACAATTTTTTCATCGGGTTGCTGCTCGATTGATTTTTCCGACTCCACTTCTATCTGCTGCACCCATACTGCATAACTATTGGGATAAATTCTGGAACCTTTATGAACGACATACGAATGGGTAAAAGCGGCTCCAAAATACAATATGATGGAAGAATAATAGACCCATAATAATATTATAATGACGGAACCAGCAGCGCCGTAAGCAGAGCTCAACCTGTTATGCCCCATGTAATAACTCATTAAAAATTTTCCTCCCATAAACAAAAAGGCAGTGACAAATGCTCCAATTCTTACATGCTTCCACTTTACTTTTGCATCTGGTAAAATTTTAAAAATAGCAGCAAAGATGAATGCTGATATAAGATAAGTAAGGATAATATTAACAACATAAATCAATATCACCGTTAATTGCGGGTAAATTTGCATCAGCCTATCAAGTAGTAAGTCCATACCCCCATTAATGATAAGTGACACCAATAAAATAAACCCCATTGCAATTATCATTGAAAAAGAAAGGATCCGGTTAAATAGAAATTTTAAGATCCCGAATCCTTTGCGGGGTTTCGCTTTAAGCCGCCAGATACTATTGACAGAACTTTGTATTTCATCAAAGACACTCATAGCCCCGAAAATGAGGGCAATAAGTCCGACAATAGTGGCAAACTGGCCCCCGGAAGATGAAGTGGCATTACGGATAGTGCTCTGTATATCCAATGCAGTGGAATGCCCCACAAAGCCCTCAATTTGATTATAAACCGACCCTTCCACTACATCACGGCCAAAAAAAAGGTCGCTAACCCAGATTATAATAATAAGTAAACCGGGCAATGCAAAAATGGTAAAGAATGCCAGTGCAGCGCTGAGTTTTAATATATTATGCTCAAAAAAATCTTTGAAAGAGTGTTTGGTGATTTTCAAGGCGTCTTTGATGGTCATAGCTTGTATAAGACACACATAGTGCCAAAAAAGAAGGAACGACGATTTAAAAAATGTTGAGGAATAACTGCGATAACTTGTTATTGTTCGTTTTCTTGCTTTTTCCTGAGATACTCTCCTACCGGGTCTAAATCTCCTAAAGGTAAACCCATTTTCATTTTAGCATCCCGTAAAGCTTCCCGCATTGCTTCAATGTCAATGATAGCCTGAAAAAGACGTTCCCCTGGTGTTTTTTTCAGCCAAAGTTGTAATTGAAGGTCTTTAATATGCTGCGGTGTATCGGTCATTCTTTTATTAACCCAAAGGTATTTAATTTAAGAGTGGATACCCACTTATGAATATAATGCCAATCCAAACTATCCATGGTTGTAAGTAATTTAATATCATCCGCCTGAACAGCACTTTATAGTTCTTGTATCCATATTAACTTTGAAATCAACAAGTCTTCTGGCGACACCAAATATTTTTTTATATCAAGAAAATCAACAATATACCTTCTTTCAAACTCTATTATTCTGAAAGCCTGGTCTTCTAGAATAATAAACCCCGCTTTATAATTACTTTTGTGGTCAATAATATTGAACATTCCTTCTGTTGCTATCGCTCCGCTGACAGCATCTTTGTCACAATAATATCCTTCCTTAAAATAACTGGCAACAATAACAGCATCTGAAGGTTTGAGGTGGACTACAAAATTAAAATCCCTTGTATAGCGGGGCCTGTATATGCACTCATTGCCATACTACCCGAAAGCATGTAGGCAATCTGGTTCTTGTCAAAAAAATTTATTAGTACCCGTAGAAAATCAAACATCAGGTATGTTAATATTTATTTCAACTTCTCATTATTCTTATGCCGTTCAGCATCCCGGATATTCTTTTTCTCAAAATTCTTCTCCAACGCCTTCGTTAAATCAACACCGGTTTGATTAGCCATACATATCAGCACCCATAGCACATCAGCCATCTCATCCGCCATGTTTTTATCCTTTTCAGATTCTTTGAATGACTGGTCGCCGTATTTACGTGCCATGATACGGGCCAGCTCCCCCACTTCTTCCGTCAATATCACCATATTGGTCAGTTCGCTGAAGTAACGGACTCCCACTGTTTTTATCCATTCATCCACATTTTGCTGGGCTTGCTGAATCGTCATAACAAATATTTTAGAATGTTTATCACAATATAGCATGATTATTGCCGTTTCACTCTCCCCGTCCCCCTTGAACCAATAACCAATTCCTTTAAAAGATTAATTGTATTCTATGATGAATGCTATCCGCCGGCTACTAGCTGTTGTATCCTTGTCGCTCACCCTATGGGTTAGTGCCGCTCAATCAGGTACTGTCGCTCCGGCCGAAAAACCTTATAAAGTACACACGACGGGCAAGCAACTCACCATTAAAAGCAACAACACGATTAAGAACGTGATGCTCTGGACCACCGGGGGCTACCGGGTAGTGGAACAAAAAGAAATCAATGCCCATTTTTTTATCGTGAATATCCCGGTGCATCAAAAAACTTTTTTCCTGATGATCGGATTAAGCAACGGCAGGATCTACACCGAAAAAATCGGATTAAGTGAATAAAAGAAGAAGGCTATTGCTTATTGAACTTTCAGAAGATTTAATGAAATAATAGCCCCCCGGAATCAACTCTTTTAGCTCCATTTCTCTTTTAACCTCTTAGCTACTCTCTCTGCTTCGTATCCATCATAATCGTAACCGGGCCATCATTCAGCAATTCAACTTTCATATCAGCCCCGAATACCCCGGTTTGAATAGGCTTGCCCAGGTCAGTAGACAACTGCCGGATCATTTTTTCATATAACGGAACAGCAATTCCCGGTTTACTGGCTTTGATATAGGAAGGACGATTGCCTTTTTTGGTTGATGCGTGCAGGGTAAACTGGCTGACCAATAAGATATCGCCGTTTTTATCCGATACGGATTCATTCATTACACCGTCAGCATCATTAAAAATGCGGAGGTTGATGATTTTGGCGCTTAACCACGCAATATCCTCATTACTATCTGCGTCTTCGATCCCCAATAATACTAAAAGCCCATTGCCAATTTGCGAATGCACTTTTCCATCAATTGTCACACTGGCTTTGCTGACCCGCTGTATAACTGCCCTCATACTGATTTTTTTCTGGTGACTTGTAAACTCCTGCTAAAGATAGTTTCAAACCTTTAACGATGTTACCTTTGCCTTGTGCTTTATCAGTAACAATTAACTGGCAACCAGCCATGATCGATCTCCATAAAGAAATAGCATTTCAAACCACCCGCAGCGGCGGAAAAGGCGGCCAAAATGTAAACAAAGTAGAAACTGCTGTTATTGCTTCGTTTCATATCGATTCTTCCCTATTACTTACGGAAGAACAAAAAGCAGTACTCAAAGAAAAACTATCCAACCGGATCAGTGCCGATGGTTACCTGCAGGTAAAGGCCCAAACCCATCGGACCCAATTAGCCAACAAACAGGAATCAGTAGAAAAAATAAACGACCTGGTAAGCAAAGCATTGCAAAAGAAAAAAGCCCGTATCGCTACCAAAGTCAGTAAGGGTGTAAAAGAAAAAAGACTGGAATCGAAAAAAAGAAAAGCTGATATTAAATCGGGCCGGCAGAAATTAAAACCTGGTAGCTATTAAAACTACGGCCTGAAAAAAGTCGTAAATTACCTGTTCAAATGCACCCTGTGCGGAAAAGCCTTCTGACGATATTGCTCCTGGTAGTTGTAACTATTCTATCCTCTTATTTGCTGGGTGCCTGTAAAAAAGATCAGAATTCGGATGGTCTGCACTTATTGACACAGGAAATACCGGCAGGGTTTCCACAACCAGCTTATACATTCAGGGATAATCCATTGAGCCAGGAAGGTTTTGAACTGGGGAGGAAATTATTTTATGATGGCCGCCTTTCTATCGACAACTTGCATCCCTGCTCTTCCTGTCACCAGCAGATTGCAGGTTTTGGTACATTTGAGCATGACCGTAGCCATGGAGTTTTTGATTCACACACTTTACGGAATGCGCCGGTACTTTTCAATCTCGCCTGGAATAACCAGTTTCACTGGGATGGAGAATTTTCTTCGTTGCAAGATGCGATAGCCCAACCCATCAACGGCCATATTGAAATGGGCGAGTCCTTTGAAGGAATTATTAATAAAATAAAAGATGATAAAGACTACCAGGAACGATTTAAAAAAGTTTTTCGCTATCCTTTTATCCGACCGGAATATATTCTAAAAGCATTGGCCCAGTTTACCGGCTATATGGTGTCGGCGAATTCAAAATATGATCGTTTCAAAAAAGGAACCGATGTTTTTACTACGCAGGAAGACAGGGGCTACCAATTATTTAAAGCCAATTGTGCTACCTGTCACCCGGAACCGATGTTTACCGATTACAGTATCCGCAATATTGGCTTGCCCACCGATAATTTTTTGAAAGATTTTGGCCGGATGAGGATCTCCGGTCAAAAAGCAGATTCGCTAAAGTTCAAAGTGCCTACTCTCCGCAATACCTATATCTCTTCCAACTATATGCACGACGGCAGGTTTAATACGCTGCTGCAATGTATCAACCATTACCGCAGCGGCGTACAGCAAAGTGCTTCACTGGACCCTTTATTAATAAATGGGATTACCCTGACTAATGTCCAGGCAAATGACATCGCTGTCTTTCTCCGCACGCTGACGGATTCAATGTTTTTAGCTGATCCCCGGTTCCGCGAGCCTTAGTTGGTATTCCTTTTACCGATCAGTGTTCCCAATGCCTGTTTCTGCGCTTCGATATCTTTTTGCGTAGCTTCCTGCCCGGTTTTATTTTCCTGTAATTTTCTTTCCAGGTTGAGCTGATCGTCTTTCAGATCCTGTAATTTTTTCTCTGCCTTTGCCACTACTTCTTCCTGGGCTTTGATATTTAATTCGAGGTTGGCGGCTTCAATGTCGGGTAACAAATTATTCAGATAAGATTTGGCGCTTGTAATATCAGCTGGTGGCAATTTATTAATTGCATTATCCCCGTCTTTGGCCAGTATCATATATAAAACTGTTTCGTCGCTTTCTTTCCGGCTCTTCCGTTCCACTTTGATGATATAATCAATCTTCACGTCAGTGATATCCGTAACATAGGCATTCTTAAACACCAGGAAACCTTTATCCCTGTTCAGGATACCTTTTTCTTCCCTGGCCCGGTAGCCTAGTTTTTCCATCCGCTGAACAATGGCATTCTCCACTGCCTTTGATGGATAGCCATAGTCTATTGAAATAGCAGTTTGTTTTTTCTTATCGTATTGAATAGTGCTTTCATAGGCCTGGGCCGAGATCGCAACGGTAACACTAAAAAGAATAACTGAGAGAAAACTAATTTTCTTCATAACCCTTATTTTTTGGCAATAAAGATACAGTAAGAGTTAAAAGCGTTGCAATTATGGCAAATAAAAAGGCGGAGAAGTCGCCCGGCTGCATTTTTTGTCTGTCCAAAACCTACATTTGTCCTGTTATTGCCCAAAGGGTCAGTAACGATTATTAAATTTCCAATCCTTTGAGTGAAATTAAAAAGCTGGCGGGACAAACACTGTGGTATGGTATACCGACCATTGCAAGCCGCTTTTTGGGGTACCTGATGAACCTTTCCTTACCCCTTATTTTCTCGCAACCTGCCACAACGGCCGAGCTGACACAGGCCTATGCAATCATACCTTTTTTAAACGTACTGTTTACCTACGGGCTGGAAACTGCTTATTTTCGTTTTTCGCAGGATACCGATCAAAAGAAATTATATGATACACTTTCTGTTTCGCTGATCGGTTCTACCATTTTCTTTACCACCCTCTTATTTATATTTAAAGACAGTATCTCATCCTGGGCAGGCTTACAGGACCACCCCGAGTTTGTGGGACTGATGGCAGCCATTATTTTCTTTGATGCTATTTCCACCCTCGCTTTTGCCCGGCTGCGGCAGGAAAACAGGCCGAAACGTTATGCTTTTGCCCGGTTATCGGGAGTGCTGGTGAATGTAATTGTGGTCATCTTGTTTTTAGCTGTTATTCCTAAGTACCTGGCAGATCATCCCGATAGTTTTTTAAAAAGTATTTATAATAAAAAGATCGGTATCGGCTATTACCTGATCGGCAACCTGGCCGGAAGTTTTCTCACTTTCATATTATTGAGAAAAGAGTTCCGGCAGATCAGTTTCAACTTTGATAAGGCCATTTGGAAAAAAGTGATGTATTATAGTTACCCATTGGTATTTGTTGGTATGGGTGGCGTGATCAATGATATGCTGAGCCGGCTGATCTACCAGCATGTGGTAGACCTGCCCAAGGCCCAGGCTGAACATGAGCTGGGTATTTTCGGCAATATCATCCGGCTGGCTATCCTCATCACGGTCACCATCCAGGCTTTCCGGATGGCAGCAGAACCCTTCTTTTTTAACAGGAGCAAGGAAGAAAATCCGCAGCGGGTGTATGCCCAGGTAATGAAATTTTTTATACTGGTATGTTGTTTTCTTTTTTTGGGCATCAGCTTATATATTGATGTGGTAAAATGGTTCTTTGTCGCCATCCACCGCGAAAAATGGATCGAGGGATTGTATGTGGTGCCCCTGTTTGCCATGGCCAATATCCTGTTGGGTATTTATTATAACCTCAGCATCTGGTACAAGTTGAAAAATAAGAATATGATCGGGGCACTGATCACCATTGCCGGGGCTATTATTACGATTGCCCTGAATATTTTACTGATACCCCGTTTCCATTACCTCGGTGCGGCGATCGCCACCTTCTGTTGTTACTTATTTATGATGATCACTAGTTATATGCTGGGACAAAAATATTACCCGGTACCGTATGCGAAGAAAAAATTAATAGCTTATTTAGTGCTGGTGGCCCTCATTTATGCCACACACCGTGGATTGGTTTATTTGTACGATAATCGCTGGTTTAATTTAGCGGCTGCTACTTTCCTGTTTGGCTTCTTTACCTGGTTTGTAGGTAAGATTGAAAGGAAGGAGTTGGAGAAGTTGCCGGGGATTGGGAGGTTTTTGAAAAAGAAAAAGTAATATTACGTTATGTTTTACAGGCGAAAAGTCATATTGGGGCTATTACAAGCATTTGGCGGCAAACTAGAGAAAATCAATCTTTATAAGCTATTATTAATATTTTCTAAGCTACAGCCTAAACCACAATACGACTTTGTTCCCTACAAGTTTGGATGTTACTCATTTTCGCTTCATGCAGATTTAGTAACAATGTATAAAAAAGAACAATTAAAAGACGAAGACAAATCGGTTAGCAAAGTAGATAATAAAAACTATTTGGCGCTATTAACTGAATCTGACAAAAAAATTTTACAATCGATTTATCAGCAATTTTTTAATAGCTCTGGTGATGATTTAATGAGATATACATATACAAAATACCCTTACACTGCAATTAATTCACAAACTGCTAAAACACTACTAACTAAAGAACAGTTAGGAAAGGTTAATGCATCCCGTCCTATTACAAACCGAACTACGCTTTTTACAATCGGGTATGAGGGAATTTCTCTGGAAGAGTATTTAAACAGGCTTATAAAAAATGACGTTAAAATTCTTATAGATGTTAGAAAGAATGCATTAAGCATGAAATTTGGATTTTCAAAAAATCAGCTTGAAAATTATTGTAATAGCCTTGGAATTGAGTATTTACATATCCCAGAAGTAGGAATTCATTCAGAATTCAGACAAGAATTAAATACTCAAAGTGACTATGATAAATTATTTTCCCTTTATAAGAAAAGTAATCTATCAACCACAACTACCCATCAACAAAAGATATTAGACTTACTGAAAGAGAAAAAAAGGGTAGCCCTTACATGTTTTGAAGCAAATATTTGTCAATGCCATCGTAAACACCTTTCAGAAGCTATAACCAAGCTTCCTGAATGGGATTTTGAACTAAAACATATCTGATGGCCTTGACCAAAGTTCTTATGGCTGTTACTACTTATCCATTACCATCAAGATCTTATGATGAGCTAGTGTGTACTGGCGGATTTCTAGAAAATGGTGACTGGATTAGAATTTATCCTGTCCCATTTAAATTTCTTGAATTCAAAAAATATCAATGGATTGAATTAGAACTTCGGAAGCCAAAGAAATTTGATTTCAGACCTGAAAGTCATTCACCTCTTTACCCAGACCTTTCTGACCTTAAAATTCTAGGGGAGATAGGTACAAAATATGTATCCTCTTAGCCAACCCCTTCATTTTTTATTCAATAGTGCAACATAATTTTGCGGCAACAGTTCTTCTATAGCATTTATTTTATGGTCGTTGATGTT